>CAYMIF010000004.1:0-63175 GCA_964390375.1 uncultured Methanosarcinales archaeon | reverse complement strand
ACTCTAGCAAGAATTCTTGCTAGTTTGGCTAGTGAATTACTAACCAAACTCGGGTTGAACCCCAAATTGTCCCATATCTATCTGCCAAGTATAATTATCCTCTTCATTGTTGTATTTGAAGATATGCTCTCCGGTCAATGGAATTCCTTCTCCTTCAGGAAGTGCTCCTGGCTTGAGGAGTGGCTCTAACTCATGAATAATTAGTTCTTTGAGTAACCTATGTTTTGTTACCTTCCTCTTCTCGCATAAAAGCCTTAAGGCATTTTGCTCTTCAGCATTTAAGCGAACTGAAACGGTTTTCCATTCTTGGGTTGCCATGAAAAGAAGAATTTGTTTAGTTATTTATAAGTTTTTTGTAGACAAATTAGGCATTTATTGTCTACAATTAAATTTCAGACTCAAGTTCTTTACAGAAATTTACCCATTGTTTTAATTCATTTTCTTCAAAGAGGTCTGTGGGGGGAATACCGAGGTTTTCAAAGGGCGGTCCCCATAGCATATCATAGTCAATATGCTTAGTTTTAGAGAAAAAAGCTTGTAGTGTCCTTAAAAAATTGAATTGGTCTGCTGTATATTGGCGATTTAATGATACAAGATGTGTTTCAAAGGCATTTTTTACCTTATCCTCGACCTTTTCTTGTTTATATAAACCAAATATCTCTTTGATGAATTGGACGAATGTACCTTTATAGAATTGCTTTAAAACATCTTCAGTCAAATAAAGGTCTGGGCTATTTAGTGTATCTTCGAGTTTTTCAAGGTCTTCGTCTGTTAGCTTTTCATCTTTTAGTATCTTTTTAATTGTAGGATGCTCTTCAACAAGCTCTTTGATTTTCTTCTCAACTCTTTCTTTGTATGATTTTACATGTTCTTGATTACCTTCTGGTCCAAATTCAATGATTGTTCTTTGGACAACTAAATCATCCATATCGACAATAATAGGAACTCGAGGTTCTTTTGTTTTATATTTGATAAAATCAACAAATTCGGTTAAGATTTTTTCCACTTCATCAACATTAATCGATTTCCAAAAGGATTCTCTCCTTACTTGCCGAAGGTATTCGATATTCAAACCATTTATATTTTCTGGAATACATTCGAGAGTTTCAGCGATTAATTCTGAAAATTTATCTATCTGTTTTTGCTCAGTTCTTAGTATCGCAACTTTAAGTCTCTCGCATTTTAGTATGAATGAAGCTTCATTATAATTTGTTTTGAGATATTTCATTAGTGGTGATATTTTTGTATTGAGAAATAAGATAGGATTTATTCCGATTCTATCGTAGAAATCTTCACTTATGGCTTTATTTATATCTTCAAGTCTCTCTTTAACTGGAATCGAATCTTGAGGTAAGCTTATTATTTTTTTCCGAATCTTGTTCTTAATCTCTGTTACTTTAGCTTCATCATTTCTTGTTTGATACAGAATAAGTTGTTCAACTTGTGTCCTGAATATCCGTATAGAGATAGCTTCAGAAGGATTAGATTGTGCACCCTCTGGTTTCATATTAAAGTATTCAAAATTTTTAAAGTAATCGAAGACCTTAAAGAATTTCTTCTCACCATCAGGTAACCATCCCTTATGCTCGCATATATCATTTGAGCGTGTACCTCTTCCTAACATTTGCCAGAATTTAATCTTACTAAATACTGGTTTTGCAAAGACTAAATTGCAGATTTCAGGGATATCTACTCCTGTGTCTAGCATATCGACTGAAATTGCTATTCTTGGAAGACTTTCTTTCTCGAAGTTTTCGATTGCTTTCTGAGCCCTCGAATCCTCTGATATTATGATATTGGCTAAATTTGTATAATCAGGATATAACCTGTAAAAGGCTTCGAGTAGCCTTTTGGCATGCTTCTTTGTCATTGCAAAAATGATGCTTTTTGCGGGAACTGTTCCTGACTGGTCTGTTAGGCAATTTTCCATAAATTCTCTGATGAATGCTTCGTTTGTTCCGATGGTTACAAATTTCTTTTCAAAGTCTGTACCCTCAAAATCAATATCATTCGGATCCTGTCCTTGTTGAATCAACTGTTCTACCTGGCTTTCAGTTAGGTGCTTTCTTTTTAATCCTTCTATCTGATGTTTTGTTTGAGCACCTAGTATGTGTTTTCGGAAATCAACAAGGACATCGTCATCTACTGCTTCCTCATAATCGTATAAAGCAGTAGGTGTATTATTTTCGCATTCAAAGAATCTAAAGGTATCTCTCATATCATCCGAGTTAAATGCTTCTCTTGGTGTAGCTGTAAGTCCTATTTGGATACAATCATAATATGTGAAAATATCTTTCCATTTATTGTATATGCTCCTATGAGCTTCATCTGATATTATTAAATCAAAATATGCAGGGGATATCTCTGAATAACATTCTTGGAGTGTCTGGATTGTTGTGGCGTATAGGTTTTTATCTTTATCAATTGTTCCTGAATAGATTTTCTCTTTTGATTCATGAGGAAAGAATTTTTTAAAGCCTTTGGAGTAAGCTTGGTTTCTTAGTGTACGGCGGTCAGCAATAAATAATACTTTTTTTACCCACTTGTATTTTTTTAAGACATCGATTATTGCCATTGCTACTCTGGTTTTACCTGTTCCTGTAGCCATTACGATTAATGCCTTTCTGTGTCGATTACTTATATGTTCGAGCACCCTTTTTGTACATTCAATCGATTTTGGACGGTCTGTTATATGTGTGACATCATAGTTTTTAAGAGGCTCTTTATTTTCATTTATCCACTTTTTCTTCATTAGGTCTTCTTTTGGGAAGAAATCCTTAACCATTCGGGGATTTTCAGATGGATAATTCCAGAACCAGGTCTCATGACCATTTGATAAGAAGATGAAAATTGGCTTATTCGTCTGCTTGATGATGTCCTTAGCATATTCTTCGGCTTGATTTTTTGCTGTTGTTAAGGCATCCTTAGAAGTCCTTTTAGCTTCAATGATTGCCAGTGGAGCCCCAACATCATCTAGAAGTATATAATCTGCATAGATACTATCAAGGTCATTTGTTAATGTCTCGTCAACTGATTTATAATCATTCTCTTGGAAATTTGACTGCTTAGTGTCAATTTCGACTCTTACCTGGGCTCGGTTATCAACATCCCATCCTTGATTTTTCAGTGAAACATCGATGAGCTTCTTTCGGGTTTTGAATTCGTTTAAGTCCAATTTAGAACAGGTAATAACTGAAGATTATATATAATTTTGGGATTTTTTTCGTAAAAAAGTTGTTTATCTTGTTTATATCTTAAGATTAAAACAAAATAAACAAACTAGGTTACCTTCCAGTAGCCTCTCCTGACATCTTTGATTAGATTTTCTTCTTCACCTTTATTCAGTGCCTTGTATACACCACTTCGAGTATATTTCGATTCAAATTCCTCTAGGATTTCCTTGGCTTTGAATTCTTGCTTATCTTGATTTGTCTTCATCCAAGTTAAGATATCTATTAATGCCGCTTCTTCACTCGTTATTTCCATGGGTTTTTCGGTTTCCACGAGTGTAATCCCATTGTCTTCTTCTTTGAGTTCGAGATAGATATCTTTTAATCTAGGACCTATTCGTGATTTTGCATGCTTTAGAATAAATTTGCCTTTTTTCCTTCGCATAGTAAAGGCGTAATCAACTGCTCCTAGGATATCACCTGAACCTCTGATGTCTTGAGGCTCTCCTTCTTGACCGCTTTTTCTTGTATGGTGAATAAATATTGCTGTAAATGGATAAAGTTTCATCAATTCCTTTGTGGTTTTGAAGACACCTCTTACTGATTGAACTGAATTTTCATCACCTATCATGAATCTTACAAGACTATCAAAGACTATTATGTCAGGTTTTACTGTTTTGATTATCTTAATTAATTCCAATTTCTGACTTGTAGTCAGACTATTTAGATCGTAAGCTTTATCGAGAATAAATGTGATATTGTCTTCTAGCTCAGTCAATCCTGCTCCCTTGGCTAGCTTTGAGTAACGTGTCTTGTTTATAGAGATATTGTTCTCTGAATCTATATATAATACTCTACTTTTCTCAGTTCTTTTCTTACCAAAGACTTTCAGTCCTTGTGAACATGAAAAGGCTATGTGCTGGCAGGTAAACGATTTCAGAGACTCTGGAGCACCAGCTATCAAGACTATCATATTTTTAGGAACAAGATTATCTACCCAAAACTCAAGTTCTGGAATGTCCATCTTCATTAGTTCATTGATTGTTATGTAGCCTTTCTCGCTCATCTTCTCTCATCTCGTCAAACCAGAAGCTTCTAAGGTCTTTGAGTAATTCAGGGAAACGCTTTTCAAGCTCCGGCTCTAGTTTATTAATCATAGAAAAAATAGAATAAGATAAGTAATTAAAAATAGGATATGAGGTAACTATTAGAATAACTTCCTAATCTCTCGGTCAGCTTTAATATTATTTTTAATTTTTAGATATTCTCTTAGGAAATAATCTCGAGATGTCTTTTTTTCAAGATAATCTTGGTAGGTAATCCAATAATTTGTTTTAATTTCTTCAAGCTCTTTTATTAATTCATCTTGTGATAGTCTAAGCCTCTTGCTAACTTGATATAATGCTTCTTGATAATATTCATTGCCTTTATTTAAACCTACAGGAAATGTTGTTCTATCAGTAACAAAAATTAACTGAAGAGTATGGAATGTTTTTGGGATTATATACTTAAATGGTTTTGTACCTTTTACTTTTTTAACAATCCTTAATTTTTCTAAATGTAATAGTCTATCATATATATTCCTTTTTGATAATGCTCTTTCTCCATATATTTTTTCAGAACCTTTTTTTATAGAATAAGAATATTTTGGTATTATCTCTGATAACACACTTCTAGTGAAACCTCTCCAAGGCAGGATAGTGACTTCAGTATCATTACTATCTTTTGCTTTTGATAGTAATCTCTTGTCCTTTTCATAGGTTTTTCTTTTTATTTTTACTTCGGAGATTAAAATTTTAATAATCTCCCAATCAGTTATTTCTGGATTCCTCATTATAACTCGCTCATTTTTATTTATTACTTTGAATATAAATTTTTTCTGCTTCTTTTAAGCATTCTTCTACCTTAATTTCATTCCCTAATAATTTATAGGCTGTTGCTTTATGTATCCAGGCTTCCCAATCATCCGGATTTATTCTAATTACTTCGTTATAGGCATAAATAGCTTCATCAAATCGTTTTAGTTTTAAGAGGACATAACCCATTGTAAACCATGCATTAGAATGATTAACATTAATCCCAATAGATTTATTAAAACAGTATAATGCATCATCAAATTGTTCAAGATAAGTATAAGATATTCCTTTATTATTCCATGCCATATAATTATCTGGATATAATTCAATACTTTTATTAAAATATATAATAGATTTTTCATATTCATTTAAATTACTAAAAGCTACACCAATTCCATACCACGCACGATAATCAAATTCATTGAGTGAAATAGTTTTATTGAATGCAACTATTGCTTCATTATTTTTATCAAGGTTTCCTAACGCAGTTGCTTTATTAAACCATAATTCTGAGTTATTTGGATTTGATTTAATCCCATTAATAAATACATTTAGCGCTTCCAAGTGATTTCCCATTCTACCAAGTAATGAACCTTTTGCTAACCAATAATCACTATCTTTTTTATTTATCTCAATTGCCTTTGTATAAGAATAAATTGCGTTACTCAAGTCTCCTAATTTCTCGTAAGAGGTACCTTTGTTATACCAGGCATCAGAATGATTCTTATCTAAACGAATTGCATTATTGAACGCAGTGATTGCTTCTTGATATCTTCCTAGGCTATTTAGAACAGTTCCTTTATTATTATAAAAATGTGGAATTGAATCGTTCAATTTTATTGCTTGTTCATAAGCTATTAATGCTTCATTATATCTTCCAAGGTCCTTAAGAGCTTTTCCTTTGTTGTACCATGCATAATAATTTTTTGAATCTAACTGTATGGCTTTATTGAAATTGTTTAGACCTTCTTCGTATTGTCTGGATAAAGCGAAAACCAACCCTATTTCATTCCAATATTCTGATTCTGTGTTATCTTCAGTTTTTTTTACATAATCAGAATCCTTAAAATTATTGCTATAGACTATATAATTATCAATCTTTTCATTAATAGTATAAAGCTTATCTTCCATTGATTCTCGTAATTCTCTAAGTTCATGCTTAGTATTATTTAATTCAATTTTAGTTTCTTTATGTTCTTCCATAAGGGTTTTAAATTTGTTATTCGTATCATGGGTCGTATAAAAAAAATATCCTGTTGAAAATAATAGTCCGAGAATAAAAAGGAATACTGCTAGACATAGCCCTTGGAACCATCTTCTTTTTTTAAGAAGCCTTTTAAATTCTGAATATGACTTCTTTATTCCAACAATTTTTTCTTTAAACGTCATTTTAAAATTGATTTAATTTATATACTCCGGAATATATATGACTTTAAAAACATTCTTAATAAAAACCATAAATTATATAAATCCATAAAATTATTTTTAATATAAAAATAACCAAAACAGAGGGCAGAAGACAGGGCTCTTTATAACAGCGACCTTAAACCGGGCCGCGGCGTTTTATTGCTGTCAAATAATGCCGGTCAATAAATAGTTTTAAATATTTCAATGGATTACTTAGGCTAAAATGAGCGAAACTATATGCATTCCTAAAGAAAGATATGAATTCTTGCTTAGTTGTGAGAAGTTGGTAGATTCTGAATTTAATGAGAAATTCTCTGATGAATTTTTAAAGGAAGTCAAGAAGAGTGAAGAAGCTTATAAAAAAGGAGATTATATTGAAGTGAAGAATAGCAGTGATAGAGATGAGATCTTTGATTCTTTGTGATTACCATGAAATATCGTGAGATTTTAACAAAACCATTTCTAAATGATGTTAAATCAATCAAGAGCGATAACGTGCTTGTTCGAAGGTTAAAACTTAAGATGGATGAGATATTGGGTAATCCTGAACATTATCCATTAAAGCATTATGATCTGAAAGGTAAAAGAAGCGCTCATGTTGGCTCTTATGTTGTTTTGTTTGAAATTATTGAAAATAAAGTTGTGTTTCTAAAATTCAAGCACCATGATTTTGTGTATAAGTAACTATTTGAATATCATTATATCTTTAGTAGAATATTTAATAATTATATAATTATCAATTATAGTCTTTGAGTATCATATCTCTTGGGCATTTGAGGCAGATATCTCTTTCTGGAAATCATTGACAAGAAAATAGAGTGCATAAATTATATAAATCCATAAATTTATTTTTATTATAAAAAAATAAACAAAAATGAGGGCAGAAGGCAGTGCTCTTTATGACAGCGAACTTGAGGCAGGCCGCAGCGCTTTCTGTCATCTCTTTCTTGAAACCATGGTCGATAATATGAATATCCCAGCCGTCAATATGGCCAGCAATAAGAATATCGGGCACATGCTCAGGAAAAGGCAGTCATTGCAGGTTGTTCCGCAGGAAAAGATCGACAGAAACAGGAAAGCCAATATCAATACAAAGTACAGATAGCTCTTCTTGCGGTTCAATGTAAGTGAGCATCTGAGTAATCCTTTCATGGCAAATGTTGGTATGGACTGGCTTTAATATTTTTCGATAATGCTTAAATTTTTCTGAATACTAATAAAAAAATATAAAAATAATTCTTACTTACGCCCTTTGTTTGGGGGCGATTATCATGAGAAAGATGATTTCATTCTTTGTAGCTTTTGTTATTTCAATCAGTTGCGCAAGCGCACTTTGTTCTGAGACAGACGGTGGCCGTGATTATTTCAATTATGGCGTCACTACCTATATGACTGGGGTCGGAACCAGCCATTATGAAGACAGCTGCATGAGCGAAGACTATCTGCTTGAATATTACTGCATGACAACTTATCCTGTTTCGACACAATACGAATGCGTTATCGAATGCAGAGATGGAGCATGCGTCGATCCCCCGGATGACTGGGATAATGACACTTTCATAAATGCAGAAGACAACTGCAACAGGACATATAATCCTGGACAGCAGGATTCTGATTCAGACGGTCTTGGTGATGTCTGCGACAACTGCTTAGATGACTATAATCCTGACCAGCTCGACAGTGACGGTGATTCTTTAGGAGATGCGTGCGATGAATATCCTTATGATCTTGACAATGACGGTCATGATGATGATTCAGATAACTGCCCTGATGATGCCAATCCTCTGCAGGAAGATTCTGATTCAGACGGAATAGGGGATGCATGCGATGAATGTCCAGGGACTGATTCTGGCGTTGTAGTCGACGATTCCGGATGCTTCTTCTGCTATGACACAGATGGCGGAGTCGTGATCGATGTCAAAGGCACGACATCGCATCAAACCTGGGGGTATCTTGATCCTGATACTCCAAATGTTATTGTCAATGATACAGACTATTGTGATGATCCAGACACACTTGTCGAATATTCATGCGTGGATTATGATGATTTTTTCGGTGAGAACTTTTTTCAGATAGATTATGTTGTCTGTGCAGACGGCTGCTTTGAAGGCAGATGCGGGAGCGACCCTTGCGAGGACGTTGACTGCGGAAACGGAAGCTGCGCCTATGATGAGAGCGGAGCATACTGCGAATGCAATCCTGGCTATTATGCTGTCGGCCTGACATGCATGCCTCTTTGCGGAAATGGTGTGTGTGATGATTCTGAAAACTGCTCAAGCTGTCCTGAGGACTGCGGTATATGTGATTCAGATTCAGACGGTGTTGCGGATGATTCTGACAACTGCCCTGAGGTTCCGAATGCAGGACAGGAGGATTCTGACTCAGACGGTCTTGGTGATGCCTGCGATCTTTGCCCTGATATCCCTGGAAGCCTTTCTGGGTGCGCAGAGTGCAGCGACAGTGACGGCGGGTATGACATATTTGTGAAAGGCACGACTGAGAACGGAATGCAGGAGCATTGCCATGACGAGATACCCAGGGTGCTCTATGAATATGTCCCGGTAATCAACGGCAGCACGTGCGTGTTCTCAGAGGTCATGTATAACTGTGAATTCACATGCGAAGACGGTGCATGTGTTGCTTGCTATGATTCAGACGGCCAGAATTTCACAAACAAGGGATTTGTGCATGGCTACAGCAGCGGGGATTATGCGCCTGCAAACTATGACTTCTGCGGGGATTCTGACACTCTTTTTGAATATGTCTGCGTGCCTGAGGGTGACGACACCTTCAGCACAGTCAGCCATACATGCGAGTTCGGATGCATTGAGGGAGCATGCAGGATAGGATATCCTGATATCTGGGTTTTTGGACAGAATCTGGTCTTCATCGATGTTGCCATAGGTTATCCTGAGGTCCAGGAGATGCTGGTCAGAAACGACGGTTTGGATGACCTGCATATAGATGATATCCTGCTGCAGGGTGATCCGGCTTTTAGCCATGTGACTGACTGCTCTTCTCTTGCACCTGGTGAGATGTGCTCGATAAACGTGACATTCGACCCTTCGACAGTAGGTGTTAACTATGCAAATATCACTATATTCTCAGATGACCCTGACCAGCCTGAGATCTTTGGCTATCTTTCAGGGAATGCGCTTGAACCTGGTCCTGTGATCGGTGTTGAGCCTTCCTCGCTTGATTTCGGGACTGTTCTTGGCGGAACATCAAAATCACTTGCGATTAATATAACCAACAGCGGTACTTCTTTGCTGAACATTACCAATCTCAGTTTTGATGACAGCGGGTTTGAATTCAAGGAGCCTGTCTGCGAAGAGGTCATGGCGGATGATTTCTGCAGCCTGATAATCACTTTTCGGCCTTCTGAGAACAGGTCATATTCAACATACCTGGTCATTGAATCGGATGCCTCTAATGAGCCGGTAAAGAATGTGCCGACATATGCAGCAGGGCTTATCATGGACAGTGATGGAGATGGAGTGCTCGACCCGAATGATGACTGCCCTGGAACAGAAGCAGGCCATATCGTGAATGAGCGTGGTTGCCCCTATCCGTGCAGGCTTGATTCTGATTATCTTGATCCCTGGAATGTAGGGGGAGTAGGGTATTTCAACTGCCTTGGTCCCAGCTGTTCATTCGGTTTCAGCTATGAGGACAGCTGCTCTGATTCTGTGCTTTTCGAATATTACTGCGATCTTGATCCAGCAGACTGCCTCAGTGATGATGAGCTGCGTGAGTATGTGCTCTTGGGTAAGATAACTGAGGAAGAATATGATGTACTTATTGGATATTTCTGCGTGCTTGAGCCAAAGGTGCTGAACATCACTACCTATGTCGGGGTGCATGAAAGGCCGTGCCAGTGCGGCTGCATGGGCGGCAGTTGCTCTCCAGAGCCTGATGCAGACGGGGATGGCATCGCAAATTGCATAGATGATGACATCGACGGCGACGGGATCCTTAATGAGAATGACAATGACATCGACGGCGACGGGTGCCTGAATGGCGAGGATGATGATCCGAACAACCCAGGACTTGATACAGACGACGACGGCATTGCGAATTTCTGTGACGAAGATGATGACAATGACGGATGTCCAGATGATATAGATTCTCAGCCTTTGGTTGTCAGTCCGGACCCTGATGAGGACGGGATAGGCAGTGAATGCGACAACTGTCCTGACTGGCCTAATCCCGACCAGTCTGACCTGAATTCAGACGGAATAGGCGATGGATGCGACTGCTATGACGTGTTCATTGGAGAGAATGAGATGGATGTCGACTGCGGCGGCCCTTGTTCAGACTGCGTCGATCCACCTTCGTGGGAGTATACTCAGCCCATCCGGATTAAAGGTCATCCGAATGACGGCTATATAGACATTGTATTTGTTCCGGAGGAGCATTATAGCCAGGATGATTACCTGGATTTCGTTGACCTTGTCGTCAATCTTACAAGAGATTGGTATCTTGATCTGGATGGACTGACAACAGGACCTCTGATAGACAATTATAGAGACAAGTTCAATTTCTATATATATAACAGAGGTTTTTATGATCCTGATGGATTTGCTGTACAAGCTGGATGTTCAGGATGGCTGCCAGACGGCTTCTGGGGCGATGCTTCCGGGACAGATGTGGCTGCAATCCTTGCTCCAGATGGCTCTGGTGCATGGGGTTGTGCGAACGGCCTGGGCCCTTCCGGCTATCATCTGCATTTCATAGCCCTTGCTGAAAGAGAAGGCCAGATAATCCATGAGACCGGCCATTCGCTTTTCGGGCTTGTTGATGAATATTGCGGAAATACATATTATACTGAAGTATCAGGCCCGAAGAATGTCTGGTCAAAAGAGAACAAGTGCCTGAATGATGCAGAGGACAACGACTGGTCTCTTGGAGTGTGCGACAATTTCTGCTATGATTGGTGGAAATATGATGTTGACAGCCTGATGGTGAGTTCGAGCAAATTCTGCGACAATGCCAATCTTTGCTGGAAGGACCCTTCTGCTTTCGGTGAGGCTTCTTCGTGGAGGATAAATCATGTGCTTGCGAACTGGCCTTCTGGCGGCTCTAAAGGTGTCCTTGTAGAGTTCAACCTCAAAGATGATGTGCTGACAGAGATTCGCACTGAGATTGTCGAGGGGCATCCTGATGTCGGGCTGCAGGACGGACCATACAGAGGCGAGGTCATCATGGAATCTGGAGATATTATGCAGTCTTTTGGCATCGGAGATCCAAGGGTGAGGATAGGTGACGGCGGGGAAATGCTGTATCTTGATGACGTCAATTTCTCGCTGACATTTCCCCTTCGTGCCAATGTCACTGGATTCAAATTCATCGAAGAAGAGAGCGATGAAGTTTTAGTTGATATGGAGCTGGAGGATGAACTTATGGTCTTTTGCAGCGATATAAATGAAAGCTACGACGACGAAGGCATATGCGAGGCTTTTGAAAACAATAAGGATTCTGATGATGATGGAGTCAATGATGAGGATGATGAATGTCCGGATACGCCTGCTGATGAAGCGGTCGATGATTCCGGCTGCAGTGCTGAGCAGTTCTGCAATGCAGTTGATGTCAGCGGATGGAGAGGTGCTCTGAGCTGTCTTAGGGCTGACTGGAATGATAATGACAGATGGTGGTTTGCGTTCGATTGCAGGTACAAAGGATGGCCGAGACCGGGCCAGTGTGTGGCCAGAAGAAGAGCTGATTGAGCGGTTTTATCTTTTGGTCAGAAAAAAGGCAGGCCTGAAAAATTGCCGAGGGCGACAAACGGCCTGCCTGAAATGAAAAATAATCATACCCATCCCATATAAATCGACAATATCATGACAGATGCTATGCCTATCATGAGGATGCCTGCTATGAGATGCAGGACCCTTATCTTCTTCTGCCTTATCTTCTCGAGCTTCTTGGTCGTGGACAATCCCTTGTATATCACGATCGACAGGATTATCAAGGGCGATATGAAGACAAGATTGTAGAGCAGCAGATACAATACTCCTGCGTTTTTTGTGACCTCTTTTGCGAGAAGGCCGAGTATCACTATGTAAGGCCCTCCTGTGCATGGAAGCTCGAAAAGCGAGACCACGAAACCGACCAGAAATGCACCGATCGGTGATGTCACGCCGGCCAGAAGCTTTTTCATCTTAGGCCTCCAGCTGAGCGGTATCTCCATGAGAAATCCCTTGCCATACCAGAAGTAGTCCTTGACATTGAGAATCCCTACTATCAGCGCAAGGATGGTCACGAATATGTAGAACCCGTGGCTGAGGCCTGTCGCCTGAAGGGCTGAGAACAGGCCGAGTCCCATGAGAAAGTATGATATGTATATCGAAGCTGTGAATGCAAGGCCGAATCTAAGCGCCTTCTTCTTTTCAGCTATCGAGAGCGCTGCTGTCATGAGTATTATCAGGACCGCAAAAGCGCATGGGTTTATCGCGTCGACTGCAGCAGCTGAGATGACTATCGGCACGGTCAGCTTCTTTGAGACATCGGTCTTGAGCTCTTTTGGAGACGAATCGCCTTCTGTATGGATCACGTCGATAGTAGTGTTCCTGGTCACTGGATTTAGGCAATCCACTACAAGGCATTTCATTATCTCGTTTTCGATCACTTCACCAAGCCTGTTGCTGAATCCGACAATCATGTTGTCATCGATAAATACAGTCGGCACTCCGCTGATCTCTTTCCCATATTTTTCAGCCAACCTGGTGAAGAGCTCCCTTGCCTCATCATCATGATATACCTCATGCTCATAGACATGAAGTGATGGATATTCTTCTTCTAGATCCTGCATGAAAAGCCGAAGCTTCCCGCAGTGCGGACATCCCTGTCCGTAGAAAAGATGCAGATGCACATCATTGTCATCGTATGTAATATTTTGGTTCTCCTGCGCAGCAGCAGCCGCTGCCAATAAAATCAACATAGCAGTTATCAGTAAAATCCCTTTGAATCTCATTATGTGTTTCACCTCATATGTTTACATCATATGTTTCAATAGGTGAAACAACCTATAATCATTTGTATCAGAAATTGAAATCAGTATGCCGATTAGATGAAGTTTTTCAGAAGAAAATCCTTTTCAGGTTCTTGTTCATCTCCACTATGTTTGTCATGCCGTTCTTGCTTTTCTTTATTATATCTTTTTGCTCAAGGCGCATCAAGCTTCGGGATATCTTTACCCTGGAAAGCCCGGTGTCCTTTACCAGGTCAGACTGATTGATCTTTCCTTTCCGGTCTATTATCGAGTTGACTATTGCCCTTTCTTCGCCTTCAAGGAATCTCAGGGTGAGATTGACATCCTTGTGTATCCTGTCTATCTTCTTCTGGTATTTTTCTGATATGAAGTAATATGTCAGGCTTCCGATGAACATGCCGAACAGCGAAAGCAGGACAAGGATAAGCGATACCTCGTTTTTGGCCCGGCAGTCCATGTCACACAATATCCTTTCGTTAAGGTATGTGATCGAGAAGAAAATCACTGCTGCAAAACCTGCTATTATTCCGATTATCAGCCACATCTGGATGAACTTGTTCTGGATTATCTTTCTCACTTTCTTTTAAGCTCCTCCAGGATACCCTGCTTTAAGTTTTCGAATATCTCCTCGTATTTTCTGTCTATCCTGATTATCGGCTCCATCTGGGTGAGCGCCTGGCTGAAATTCCTGTCGAAAGCAATCTCTGCCAGGATCCTTAAGCCTTCTTGTGAGGCAAAATCCCTTATGGTCTGTGCCATCTCATGGTTTAGGTCGTACTTGTTGATTAAAAGCGATGACCTTATGTTGAAGTGGCCTGTCACCCCGAGAGCTCTTCTCATGTCAGAGAATCCTGAAGGCGTGGGCTCTGTCACGATCACTGCATGGTCTGTTCCCGAGACTGACGCAATCACAGGACAGCCGATACCTGCTGCTGAATCTATCAGCATGATCTGGGAGTCTTCTGAAAGCTCCATCGCCTTTTTCCTGACCTCGTACACGACCTTTCCTGAGCCGGATTCTCCGATGTTCAGCTGTGCTGAAACTACTTTGAATCCATAAGGTGTCTTTGCATGGCCTATGGTCGCGTTTTTTACTCTCTTTAGGGTTATCGCATCGCTTGGACAGACAAGCGGACATGCGCCGCATCCTTCGCAGCTGAATTCCTTGAGATATGGCTTGTCATCTTTCCATCCTATGGCATCGAAATGGCATGTGTCCACGCATCTTTTGCATGAGGTGCATCTCGTGTAATCAAAGACCGCTTTTTGATTTGTCGAAAGGTCCTTTTTCTCATCGAAATCCTGCGCACCGAAAACCAGTGCGAGGTTGGATGCGTCAACATCGCAGTCTGCGCAGATTATCCTATGATCTTGTGCTAGCGCTACTGCGAGCGATGCAGTTATGCTGCTCTTTCCGACTCCGCCTTTTCCTGATAATATTGCAACCTTTTTCATCTTTTAATCATTCCTTTTTGTCGCTTTCGTGGGTTGGTTTTTTCAGCTTCTTAAGCCTGCCATTCATCAGATTATTCAAAACATCCTTTGCAGTTCTCCCTTTTGTCATGTAAAGGTCGACATAGCCGTCCCTGAGAGTGTGGTATGATATCTCTCCGATCTTTTTTAGGACAACCACATCCGGCTTTGCTTTTAGGACCTGTTTTGTCGCAGAGAGGCCTGCACGGACCTCCTTTTTCTTGAATGGATTCTTAATTATTTTCCAGGAGAGGATCTTCTTTTTTCTGACCTGTGCTACAAGGAAGCTGTCTGCTCTTCCGAAGTGGCCCATGACCTCAGAATCAAGGCCTTTGTCCTCTGCTATGGGTATCACGACCTTCAGCAGTTCTTTTTTATCTGGCTCTATGTGCAGCAGGAAACTCTCGATCCTTGGATATCTCTTTTTTATCTTCTGCTCGACCTTCTCTGATACCTCGTGGCCTCTCTTCACGTCAATCGAGCCTGTGACCTTAAGGACTGCCTCGCCGAACAGCAGGGTTCCGGATTCCCGTATCCTGAGGTCTTGGACATCCTTTGCTCCTTCAGTCTTCAGGATGATCCCTCTGATATGCTTTTCAATCTCTGAGTCCGGGCTTGCGTCCATCAATGAATAGACCGCTTTTCTTGCGTTCTCAATGCCTATCTTAATGATGAGCAACGAAAGAAGTATCCCTATTATGCCCTCAACATAGCTGATCCCTAGGTAAGTGAGCAGGATTCCGGCAAATACGACAAGCGAGGACAGGACATCTGCATATGATTCATGAGCATTCGCGATCAGGCTCTGGGAGCTGATCTCCTTTCCTACCTTCTCCTCATATCTTGCGATGATAGCAGACAGTGCAGCTGAGCCTAGCGGAACTGCTATCGCTATCGCAGGCATTGTAATTGCGCTTGGCGAGAAGAGCCTTGCGTAGCTTCTTGTGAAGATCTCATATGCTGCATAGAATATGAACCCCACGGCAACCAGTGTCGCCAGGTTCTCTGCCTTGTAATATCCGTAGGGGAACCTTTGGTTTGGCTTTCTCTGGGAGAGCCTGAGCCCGAACCAGGCAGCGAAGATCGCGAGTATGTCGACTGCACTGTGTATTGCATCAGCTATCAGAAGCAGGCTTCCGGAGAGGATGCCTACGATCCCCTTTACCACAGACAGGAAGAGGGTCGCGACTGTCGCTATCCCTGATGCTCTTTGGCCTTTTTTCAGGTTCTCATTCATCTTCTATCCTCTTTATTATCTTTTTTATGCTTTCGTGCTCTATGGGCCTTCCTCTTGCGTAGCTTTCGACAATCTCTTTTGAATATGGTATCTCTGCGATTATGGCCGAGCCTGCTGATGCTGCAGAATCCTCAATCAATGACCTGTTTCCGAGGTCTGATCGGTTGATTACGATAGATGCTGTTCTTCCAATCCTTTCTGCAAGCCCGAGTATCAGATCAAGGTCGTGCTTTCCAAGAGGCGTAGGCTCTGTTACAGCGATTATCATGTCGCACATCTCAAGTGCAGCAATCACTGGGCAGTGCGTTCCTGCTGCAGTGTCGATTATTATGTAATCATAATCTTCTTTCTTTTTCAGAATCATCTCATTCAGTGAATTGACTATGAATTCAGAGACAGGCTCGTTTGCGCTGAGCTCTCCTGAGAGCAGGTCGATCTTATGCCTGCTTCCTTCATAGATCTTCCCTATCTGCTTTTTGCTCCAGGTTATCGCATCTGCCGGGCATATTATCTTGCATGCACCGCATCCATTGCACTGCTGAGGCATGAATATCGGCTCTTTTCCTTCTATCGATACAATCGCGTTTGTCCTGCAGGCTGTTCCGCAAAGCCCACACCTGGTGCATTTCTGCATGTCCCATTTAGGGATCCTCTGCAAGACCGGCTCTTTTTCCCTGCGCTCGATCCCAAGCAGCAGGTGGTCATTCGGACAGTCCACATCAGCATCTACCAAAAGGAGCTTTCCCCTGCCTGCGAAATGATATGCCAGGGCAGTAGCTACAGTAGACTTCCCTGTTCCGCCTTTTCCTCCGGTTATGCCTATTATCTTCATTTTTTGTCTTTTTCCTGGTCTTCTCCTGGTCCTTTTTCCTGGCATATCTTCATGATATTGTCTGCGATTTGTTTGAACACCTTCGGTTCTGATGCGGTGATCGGTTTTCCCTTGTCTCCTGACTGCCTTATCCTGGCATCCATGTCAATGCGGCCCAGGAATCGAACGCCTGCTTTTTTTGCAGCTTCCTCTGCTCCGCCTTTTCCGAATATCTCGCCTGACATGTTCTCTACGATGCCTGCAACCGGCACATTGACCTTTCTTGAGAAGTCGACTGCCTTGACTGCGTCCAATAGCGCCACTTCCTGCGGCGTGGATACTATTATCGATCCGTTTATATCCTTCAGAAGCTGTGATACGCTGATGGCCTCGTCTCCTGTGCCTGGCGGAAAGTCGATCACCAGGTAGTCAAGCTTTCCCCAGTCTACGTCATTTAGGAACTGGTTTATGACATTGTGCTTCATCGGGCCGCGCCAGATCGCAGCATTTTCCTTGTCCATCAGGAACGCTATCGAGATCACGAAAAGATTGTCACTGTATGCGACAGGCTTTATGCCCTTGTCGTCAGCCATGCATTTCTCGTCTTCAATCCCAAGCATCTTGGGCACGTTCGGGCCGTGTATGTCCACGTCAAGAAGACCGACTCTTGCGCCAGTCTGGGCCAGCGCATATGCAAGGTTGACTGCGACTGTTGTCTTTCCGACTCCACCTTTTCCGCTCATGACGAGCAGCTTGTGTCTTATTTCGTTCATTTGCATCATCTTTTTTTGTTTATATTACAACTATCCTAGAATATTTCGGGTTCTTGATTTTAGACTTCTTTTTCTTAGGAAGAAGATTTGTGTCAGGGTCAGATCCATCTCCTGACCTTCTTCCTGTAGCTTGCATATCTCTTCTTGTATCCTTTGGTCAGGTTGTTCTCTTCCATCGGGATGAAGAGCGATTCCATCAATATGAAAAATACCAACGGTGAGATGAACACAACCAGGTTTCCGAACAATAATGCCGTTCCTGTGAGTATCGATATCATGCCGAGATACATCGGGTGCCTGCTTAATCTGAACGGACCCTTGACTATGAAGCCTGCCGGCTTTTCATGCGGCTTGACTGTTGTGCCTGCTTTCTTGAACAGCGAGTCTGTCCATAGGTTCAGTACTATTCCGAATACTATCAAGACTCCACCTATATATGTATAAGGCTGGTGCACGATACGGATATTGTACACAAAATGCAGTCCGATGCCTGCTAAAAGCAGCACGAAAAAATATGTCGGCGGCATCACTCTTCGTTTGCTGTCCTTATTCATCCTATCCTCTGGTCATGAGTGTTCCGCATTTAGGGCATCTGATCTCGTTGCAGGGTGTTCCTCTCCCATGAGCCTGCTCATGCCCGCATTTAGGGCATACGCATTTTCCTCCAGGGCCTGCAGCGAACGGGCCGCCCATCCTTCCGCGGCCGCCAAAGCCTCTTCCTCTACCTATCGGACCTGTCCCTCTAGGTCCTGTTCCATCTCCTCCTGGCAATTTATAGTCACCTCCATGAAGCTTTATTGCCTTGCCATTGACCAGTGCATCTGTTACCTTTTCCCTTGCCCGGGCCAGGGTCCGCTGGAAAGTGGACTGATGTATCTCCATCCTTTGGGCTGCATCTGACTGGCTCAGCTTCTCGATATTTGCCAGCCGAAGCGCTTCCAGCTCCTCAAATCCTATCTCTACCTCTTCGAGCCTGCTGAGGGGCACTGCCCTGGGCTTGAAATACGTGACCTCTGGCTCGAAATCCACTGATTTTATCTTCCTTGGTCTTGGCATTTTTGCATTATAATGCATAATAGATATATAAATGTTTTGGTTATAGGTTAAAGAAATCTACAAAATTTTGGGTTTAAATTTGTGGGAATGCTTGATTTGCCAGAGTTGTTTTTTAGGATTCTCATAAGAAATCCTGTTCAAGCTTTTTTTTGCAGAAGTCTGCCACAACCCTGTACCTGTCCCAGTTATGCTCTCTACCTCTGGCCTGCTCCCTGTCTACTATTCCGGTTTTAAAATCATGATATCTCATCAGGCAGTAGAGGCCGATGTTCAGGTAATATATCGGGGATTTTATCTTCATGCGCTCGTATATATCATTGTCTTTTGTAATGTAACTACTGCAAAACAGCTCTTTTTGCTTATCTGTCAAGAACTGTTTTTTGTCCCATCTTATGAATGCATCCTCAAGAAATGCCCATATGTCGAATGCTGCATCAGCTATTGTCGGCCGCTGCCAGTCGATGAAAGTAACCTTGTCATGGTTCACGATGATGTTGCAGGGTGAGAGGTCTCCGTGTATCATTGCGGGCGGATGGCCTATGTCCTGACTGCAGTATTCTTCTGCCTTTCTCATGGCCGGATCGAAAGCCCAAAGCCCTTTGACCTGCTTTTTTTTGCATTTCTTGTAGGTGTCTCTTATGTCCTTCATAAGGCTTCCTAATGTCTCTTTCTTGGTAGGTATCCCTTCTGCCTTCCTGATAGAGTGAAATTTTGATAGGTTCTTGGCTATGTTCCTTATTATGGTATCAGAAAATACTGTGAGCTGGCTGCCTTCCACATATTGATATATAAGTATATCACGGCTGTCGATGGCCTTTTCTTTGAACAGTATCGGCTTTGGGCTGATGTCCTTTTCTTGCAGGATCCTCAGTCCAATGTATTCATCCTTTCCTTTGTTCGGAAAGAGGAGTCCGGGTATGTTGTCAGAATAGATCTTGCAGACAAGCTTTTTTCGTCCTGCCTTTACCAGGTAATTGAAGTTCCAGAGCCCTTTGGGAAGGTCTGTTATGGTAAGGTCATCGACAGAATCCAGGCCAAGCTCTTGTGGGCCGATGCTGAGCAGGTATTGTCTTATTTCTTCTGATGAGACCATTATATTGATCGGAGTATGTTAGTAAATTAAAAAGGTTTCCTCAGGCAGTGGTCTGGACAGGTCCGAAGTCCTTGTTCAGCTCATATCTTTTGACCTGTCTTGCATTTGTGGTCTCGATGAAATGAACTCTTGCGTTGTCCTGGTCATGATATACAAGATCCTCCCTGAGGACGTAGTTCAGTATATAGCTGTTTATCCATCCAGAACCCATGAGAAGTATCCTTTCAGCAGGGCTGTCATAGACCATCTTCCGAACCCTTCTTGCACGCTGCCTCACTGACTGGAGGGTCTCGAATGTCTCAAAAATGCCCTGGCCGTCTGAACCATAGCAGTCAAATCCCAGTTCATCTTCGATCCCGAATTCATTGTATTTCCTTCCCTGAAGCTCTCCTGCTCCTCTTTCCCGCAGATCCTGCGTGAACTCCAATCCTGTGAAGAGATAGCCGTTGACAATGTCGCTTGAATGCTTCTGCCTGCCGAGATCTCCTGAGATTATGAGCTCTATCCCTTCATTATATAGGGATATTCCCAGCCTGTGGACCTGAAGTATGCCCTTGGCTGAGAGCTCTCCGTCCAGCTGGCCCTGGATTATCATGCTCTCATTCTCTTTTGTCTGGCCGTGACGGGCTATATATATGTATTTCATCAACTATTGGGGTTTTAGCCAGGTTTAAAAAGGTTGTTTTTTTTAGTTACTGTGTGGTGGTTATAATTTATGGGGTGTTTGGATGGTAAATCAAGAATAAAGACAAGAAAAAAATTTTAAAAAAGCAATAAAAGATCATTTCGTAGCGATATTCATGCCAAGACTGATGTAAGACCTGTCTGGGCTGCTGCTGAATGTCTTCATGTGGCCTGCTTCCAGGTAGAGTGAAACATTGTCGTTGAGCTGCTGTGAGAGCGTCGCTCCTGCGTCCATGTGTGTCTCGTGGAAATCCATGTAGCCTGCCTTTCTTCCGATCTTTATTTTAGGCGTCAGGCTCAGCTGGTCGGACAGGTCTATAGTCTCGCTGAGATCAAGCTCGAAATAGGTCCCGTTTCCAGTCACGTCATGTGCCATCCAGATGTTCGGATTTCCAGGTGCCTTGAACTGCGCACCGACATTCAGCTCGTACATTGTCTCGATCTGATCCTCAAGCACTGGAAAATAGAAACCATTGAATCCGACATAGCCGGTGAATGGACCGAAATCCTTTGAATGCCTGAGCCAGACATCGACCTCATCGACTTTTCTTTGATCCACATCATAGTTTCCCCAAAGCTCAATCATTGTCGTGCCATAGTCTGAGTCAATGAATATGTCGAGAGCTGTGTGGTTTGCAGGTCCGTCGGTCAAGACAAATCCTCTTGTTATGTAGTTGCTCTTGAACTTGCTGTCCAATATCATGCTTATGTCTGTTCCTGATTCCTCTGACCCGAGAACAGGTGCTTCTTCTGCAAGCTGATCAAGCGCCGTAGGCTGGTCCCTGACAATGAGAGCTTTCTGCTCTGCTGTATCCTGGCTTTTTTCCTCGTAGGACATTGCCGGGGCGGTGTTCAGCATATCTTGTTCTGCTTCTCTTGCTTTGACAGAAGAGCAGCCATTCGACGTGATGCTTGCAGCCAATGCTGCGATTCCGATTGTCATGTATCTTAACATCTTTTTCATGTTTATCACCTTTAAGTAGTAATGAATTGGCTGATTACCTGTCTTGATTTAAACTTTTTTATTAATCTATATATATTAAGTTATATGTTTATACTAGTATATTTTAAATGGAAAGATTTATATAGTTGTTTTGGGATTCTGGCCTGTATGGAAAGAAAACTTGTCAGGCAGGGCGCAGCAACCCTAATGGTCAGCCTTCCAGCCGGCTGGACAAAGAAGCAGAACCTGAAGAAAGGCTCTGTGGTGGACATTGAGATAGAGGGCAAAGGGCTGGTCATATCAGGCAAAGGCACGGCAAGTGATCGTCATACATCTATTCGGCTCACCAACATGACTGAATCATCCATCAGGACAATGATCACGAACACATACAGATCTGGATTCGATAAGATAAAGGTCTTCTACCAGAACAAGAAGCAGCTGGACATACTCGTATCGGTCGTGAAGACCAGGCTTATCGGTTTTGAGGTCAGTGATGTGGACGGCAATTCGTGCATGGTCGAGAACATGACAGAGCCTGCTTACGAACAGTTCGATACAGTCCTCAGAAAGATCTTCCTGAACATCGACCAGCTCCTCTCTGTCACTTACAAGAGGCTTCTTGGCCAGGAGCCGGACCAGTCTTTTGAGGAGATAGAGGAGAGGATACAGAGGTATGACAATTTCTGCAGAAGAGTTATCATGAAAAAAGGCATGGAGAAGTCAGAGTTCATGTGGACCTTTCTTACATTGGTCATACACGGAAACAGGGAGATATATCATCTTAACAGGATCATAGAGAAGATGCCTGAGTCCGGTGTGACTGAGCTTTTCCTGCTTGTCAAAGAGATACTTGACAACCTGCGAAAGGGTTTTGAGGGCAGGGACAGGGAGCCGTTGACCAGGATACATGATCTTGAGAAAAAACTGGTCTATGACAAGGGCTATTCATGCCTCAATGCAAGAAGCGGAAAGTACGCATATCATCTGATGGCTGCCGGGCGCCAGTTCTATCAAGCCAACAGCCCTCTTCTCGGGATGCTTTTTGATTAGCGCATAGATGTCCTTGAGATATTCGCAATGTTTAGGAATGATTCCCTTTGTGCATGCTGCCTGATCTGTTCTGTAGCCTTCTGGTAGTTGTCTCCCGGGAGTCCGATTCTTAAGGTCGGTGGTGACTTTGCATGAATGAATCTTGCTGTTGTATGATTTCTCTGGTATTCCAGCGGAAGGAACATCAGGGATTCTTTATTGCCCTGCTCATGCCTTATCGTGAATATATAATTTCCTGTTCTTAGGTCTTTGGGAAGAAGCCCGCTTATCCTTACGTTGCCCCAATAGCCGCAATAAGACGGCCGGAATGATATCGGCCTGGTGGGGTCATCCTCTCTTGTCATCATGAAGCTGAAATCGTCATGCTTTACCCATTCATCCTTGAGATCCTTTATCTCTATCGATACCATATTTGAGTATGCCCTTGCTCCTGATATATACGCCAGGTCATCAACCTCAACAGCATCCGGATTTTCGCTTACATAGACAGGTATCCTTATCCTGTTCAGTATCTGGTCTTCCTCTATCTCGAACCTCCGTCTTGTTGCCTTTTCCCATCTTGAGAGATCCTTTGGCGCAAGCAGCTCGACTGCAGCTTGATACACTCCTTCGGGGGTGTTGTCATCTGTGCTCAATGAGACTACAGGCCTGCTCTGGTCATGCCCGCGCTGGTATCTGACTTCCTGATTCTCGTCTGGTGCAAGTGTCCTTATCTCAATCTCCCTGTTTGTCCACTTCCCTGACTGGCCGACCAGATATGCCCGGCACCGGAGATACATCGCTCCTGTTCCGTACCATCTGTCTTCAGGTTCCTGTGACTCTGTGAGGATCTGATGGAGCTTTGGAGTCTGCTTGACCCTTACCCTGATCGACAATGTCTCTCCTGGTCTTACAGTGACATATGGATGCTTGTCTGTTGGCTTGGTCCCTTTTATGAGATTGAACGGATTTGCTACAAGCTCGAACAGCTCGTTTCTGATCTCTGGCCCGTCGATATATGTCGTTATGCCTGGGTTCTGCTCTGCCCAGACAGATCTTTGGAGGTGGTGGTTCATCATCACTGATGCCGGAATCGCAATAAACGCTGTCGCTGCAGCAGTAGATAGTATCGCGCTCCAATGCTTTCCTAAGAATTCAGCCATGCTGAAGGTGCTGTAGCTGTCAATTGTCGACAATAGTTTCTCAAATGAACCTATCCTTTTTTCTGGTTTTTGCAGGCACTTGTATGCGATATCCCAAAGCGGCCTGAGTTTTCTTGGGAACTGATCTTTGATCTTTCTTAGAGCAGCCTCGTATTTTTCGATGTCAATCCTGCCATTTGTCAAGAAATCATCGATCCCTGATAATTCTATTTTTCCGTCGACTGCATTTATCCTGAATGGATCATACCCCAGAGCCATGTATAATATGTTCTTTCCGATCGCGTATATGTCTGAGAGCTCTGGATCCTGATGAGGGTTGTCTGTGAACCTCGGGCTCACAAACGGATCAGTGACTGTTGCTGAGCCGCATGTCGGCAGAGCATCACTCAGCTTATGGTCCAAAGAGCATCCATTTGCCGGATCGATCAGCAGCACGTTATACTTTTTCCTGTCTTTTGTGAGCAATATGTTTGTCGGGCTGACGTCGCGATGATAGCTGCCCTTTCCCTTGCTGTATATCATCCGGTCGACTGTCTGGCTCGCGATTGACAGGATCTCTTTTTTCGAGAGTGCTGTGTTTTCATCCTTCACAAGATCTGCCAGGGTCTGCGCATTCTCGATGAACGGCTTTCCGAGAATCACGCTTCCGTTATGCCTGTAGATATGGGTAAGAGGCACGATTCCGTTCTGGATGGCCTCAATAAGCGGGAAATTCAAAAGGATACGGCCCTCATTGTCGACGTTCAGCCCTTTCTGTGCATTCCTTATCCCGTGAGGGCTTCCTGGTGCTGCATCGACCTTGAACACATAGGTCTGGGCCCCTAGGTCTGCGAGATACATCCTGCTCATCTTGCCCTGGCTGCCATGAAGTTCCCTAAAGTTTGAGAAGTCAGGATTAGCCGAAGTCACGGTCTTTTTGACCTGCTCCATGGTCATCATTCTGATCCACCTTCCTTGACGTCAATCGTGAGCTGGACCATGGTCCCTGGCCTCAGGTGCTGCTCCAGCATCCTCGGTACCACTATTATCGCCTGTGACCCGTGCTTCGCTATCTTCTTTGTGATTATGAACTGCTTCATGTATAATTTATGTATAAACCATCTATTTATAAATCTTTTGCTTTTGTTACTATTGTTTGGTAGTTATTTCTTGTTGTTGTTCTGTTCTTGGGTTTTTAGACGGAAGATGTAAGCAATAGCTGATATATAAAAATGCAAGACATGTCATCTTATCTTTAGATTACTATGGTATAGTGGTGTATAAACGAAAAATTTATAAAACATTTTTCGGCTCTTTTTTATATGAAGCAATTCGAGATGGTATGCGCTGGAAATTCAGGACGTTCGCCTGTCGCTGAAATAATTGGCAATGTATTTCTTGAAGAGCATGGGTATGATCATGAATACAGATGCGTCTCGAGCGGAACCCTGGTCGATCAGGTCAAGGCAAGCAATATCCCTATGAGAACGAGGATTGCAGGTATAAGAAAAGCTATTGATAGGGGTGATGTATATTCTGAATCAGAGAGAATCGCTCTTTCTAATTATAAAGATGATCTGTCAGATATGCCTCCGAATATTGCTGATATGTATTTTAGGATCGCTGGCAAGAAATTCATGGAAGAGGAAGTGGCTTGCCGGGAAGAGACATTGAAGGGGATGGGCCTTGAGACGATGCTGAAAGAAGGTCATGATCAGACTGTTGTAAATCCTGATGCTGTCGCAGTCTTTGCCATGGACCTGAAAAATTGGGAAAAGGTCAATGAGATATATCAGCCAGTTGCAGATGAGAACCGGCCTTTGATTGTCGCTCTTAAAGCCTATGCTACCCGCAGACCCGGAGCTGAAATCCCTAATTATTTCGGCAATAATAAACCAGAAGAATATCAAAGGACTGCTGCGGAAATTGCAAAGTATGTTCCTATTGCTTTGCATAGATATATATCTGAATCGCAGTTGTCACAGTCGCGTCTTGCTTAATATTCTTACTGTACCTTTCTCTGCATCAAGCTCAACCAATTCTTTTTCCTTTAGCACTTTTGTCGCTATCCTGGTCCCGATGATGCAGGGCTTGTTCATCTCTCTTGCAGTGACTGCTGCATGGCATGTTATGCCTCCCTGGTCTGTTATGAATCCTGATGCTTTCTGCATTGCGTTTATGTAGTCAGGCATTGTCTCTGTTGTTACGAATATGTCGCCCTGCTTGATCTTCTGCAGGTCATCTGAGGATTTCACAATCTTTACCTTTCCTCTTGCAATGCCTCTGGATGCGACAGTCCCTCTGATCCTTGTGTCTTTGATCTTCTGCTCGTGGATCCAAAGCTCCTTGTCCAGTTCATCTCCCAGCAGGATCTCCTCTTTTCTATCAATATATACTACTCCAAACCTTTTCTTTCTCACCTTTAGGTCCTTTGGGATAGTCCTGTTATCAATGTAGCTTATCATCTCCCGGTGCGTCATTGATATTATGTCGAAATAGCTGAGATTGTCTTTTTTCCCCAGCTCTTCCATCTCTTCTCTGTATCTGAAATTGACCTTGTTTGCAGTCTCCATGAGGTTTGAGCGATGGAATGTCAGGGTTGAGCCTATATCTATCAGTTCTTGGATCTCCTTTGGAAATTTGGTTTTTCCTGGGTTGTCTTGCTCTTGTTTTATTTTCTTTTTTTGGCCTGTCTTGTTTGTTGCATGAGCCGGGATCGAATCCTTTGTCATCGGCTTTCCTTCGAATGCATGTGTTGTCACCCAGGCCCATTCTTTTAGGAAATCTTTCCTGTCAGTGATACTTCTTAGGGCTGACTTGTAGTTCATCAGCAATGTCTGTCTTTTCGGATGCATCTGCATCATTATCCTGCCAGGCTCGACATTGTGCTTTTTGGCAATCTTCTGAAGAGTCTTTTCAAGACAGAGGTCTGCCTGCTCGACAAGAAATGAGCAGCCCAGGTAATCCGTGAGCCTGTTTATGTATTCTTGAATGCTTCCATGGAAACTGAGAAGCTGTTCTGTGTTTTGGTCGCAGAGATGGAATAATCTTCTGAACCACGCATTCCTGTCCTTTTGGATTGTCCTTGCCAGGATGTCTATATCTTCTTTTAGAATATAGTAATGGCCGTGCAGGATCTTTATCCAGCCTCGAATTTTTGGACACATCTCTTTTATTATTGATGTATCTGCGAACTCTTCCCAGACAGACGTGAACAGCATGACCTGGTTCCATCTGCCCCAGTAGTGCCATCTTGCAGGATTGTTGCGGATGTTCATTTTATCTTCCGGACAATTCCATTGTTCGCATCAGCCTCTACGATGTCGCCGTCACTGAATGCGGTCGTGGCTGTCTCTGCCTTTGCCTTTGCCGCTATTCCCGAAGAGAGTTTCGAAAGGTCTTTAGTCATATATTAATAAGGAAGGGAGATTGAATTATTAATGTTTTTGATTTTTGGTGGGGGATCAATCAATCTCTTATATTTAACGGTCCATTCTTGTTCTGAAACGTTTTGTATATATCCTATCAATAAAATTTATATAATCATCCGGCTTACCATGCATCATGCAGATCCGAAAGCTTGTCAAGTCTGGGAATTCTTCTCTTGTCACTGCAATCCCACGCGACTGGCTGAAACGTCAGAAGCTTTCTGCGGGCGACATGGTGTACATCGATGAGCAGGTCGACAAGCTTATCATCAGAAAGGAGCTGAAGCAGGTCAAGCAGCAGGAAGACGAGGTCGTGATACAGGTCGATAGAAAACCTGTCAAGAAGGTCATACATGAGATCACGACAGCTTACATGGGGAGCTACAAGTTCATAATCATCAAAGGAAAGAGCCTTACTGAAATAAAGAAGGAAGTTAAGGGAAGGATCAACAGCCTGGTCGCGCTTGAGCTTGTGGAGGAAAGTTCTGATCGGATCGTCGCAAGGTCTTTTCTAAATCTCGCTGACACAGACATTCTACAGCTTATGAGGAGGATGGACAATATCGTCCGCTCGATGTTCAAGGATTCCAAGCTTGCGCTCAAAGACCATTCATATGCTGATGCTATCATGGATAGGGACTATGAGGTCAACAGGCTGAGCTTTCTTGGGTTCAAGCTGCTGAAAGCCGCACATCTTGATGATGCTCTTCTTCGTTCCCTTAATCTTGAAAGAAAGGATGTACTCAGGTTCTGGGAGCTGAACGTGAACCTTGAGCATCTTGGTGATGCGATAAAATACATGACACAGAACTCGAAAAGGATAGGAAAGAGGTATCAAAAGAACTATCTTTTTCTTGTCAACAAGATCGAGAAAGCTTATCTTCTTTCCATGAAGGCATTCTACCTGGACTCTAAGAACCTTGGTGAGGACGTGATAAATATAAAAGACAATCTTATCCAGGACATAAAGGACTATGTGGAGAAACGTGAGTGCCCTATCTGCTCTGAGATCGGGATAAACGCATTCCATCTCGTGCACAGCATAAACAACATCACGAAAACTATCATGTTCCTGGATTAAGTTGCTACTGTAGTGTGGTTTCTAATAATAAATTTTATATATCCATGTTTTCTTCTCTTTTTAATGGCCCAGGATAATCAATTACTTTTCGATTTTGCAGAACCAGACAGGGAATGCCTTCTTTGTGATGGGCAGAGCGAACCTGCAGTTGCCCATGAAATTGACGGGCTAGAGAAAAGGCTGCAGTCTGAACCCATACCATTCCCTACGAATCCTTTCTTCGATGTATTCAAGAGGTTCGGCAGGGATGAACTTTACGCAGGTCTTGGAAACGTGGCTTCGACTGCCGGCTTTGAGTTCCTGTTCAGAAATGTCTTGTCAAAAGGAGTGCTTGATGCATCTCTTGCTGGTGTTGGTCCTGTCGCAGAGAAGATCTGGCTGCTCGCAGATTACTGGAAGGAGTCATATAATGTATGGAAGACCACGCCGAAAGACAAGCGCAAAAAGGTCCATGAATATGTATGGGATGCGGTCCGCGCAGGAAAGACGACCCTGATCGAAGACATAATTGTTCATGATCCTATATATGCCGGGATGGTCTACGCAGGACTAAAGGCTTATCCGGATACTCCTGCATGGATGATCTCTACCGTGGCCTTCATGCTTTCTGTCACTTTAGTGTCCGGACTTGAGATCGGCGTGACTGAGCTTAGGTATAAAAATCTCCAAGGAAAACTGAAGAATGCCGGCCTTAGAAAAGAAAGCTATTTTGAGTCAAGATTCTTCATATCAAAAGACAAGCATCCAGAGGGAGTGATGGATACATTGAGCAGGGAGTTCGGACTGCATGAGAGCGCCTCGTGGGATTATCATGACATCTATATACCGAATAATCTGCCGCATTTTTCAGGGAGAAGGCCCCATATCAGGCTTAGGGACAGGGAGAATTCCTCGGGAGAGCATGTAAGGACTGCCCAGGTCATATACAGAAAAGAGGTAGATGCCGGCAGACGCGAGGAATGGCATACTTATCTTCCGACCAGAAAAGACAAGTATTTTTTCATGATTGAACAGGACAAAATGCCCTCTGAGATCTGCGGAATAGAGGATGATTCAGTCCGAAGATGCCTAAGCAGGCTGGTCTTGCCTGGTGCAGAACCAAGAGATATCAGATTCACAAGGGAATATGCCAGGAATCCCAGGCTGTTGGTCTCGACTGACCACGTGCATCTGAAAAGACCTTTCTATGTCGTCGAGATGAAAGTGTATGATGAGATTGAGCTCATGAAAGAAGCGATGCGCTATGCAATGTTTGAGTTCCCTGTCATCCCTACGGTCCATGGCAAGGAGAGGCTGCTTTCACTCCAGGATTGAGTATCCTCTAATGCACCAGATCCGCCTCCAAGAGATATTCGACTGGCTTTGCGATCTGCATCACTGCGCGATGCTCATAGCCCTGAAACGTGAGCTCATGCCTGCCCCGAATCTTGAAGAGTGTGAAATCAAGTATGTCCTCCAGCTGCATGCCAGGCTTCAGCTTCTCGTGGATTAGGTCATTGAGGAAGGTAAAGACTTCGTCAGGCGGATATCCTCTGTCAATCACCTGACGCAGAAGCTTCATGTATTGTGTGCTCAGGTAAAGGTTGTGTTGTGTCTGATCCAGTGTCTGTTCTTTTCCCCGGGAGAAATTGAGAACCTCTATCAACTCTGCTGATTCCTCTGGTATCTTTGTCGAGACCAGATATCCAGGTGAATGGTATGCCCAGCTCGTATTCTGCGGAAGCCTCATGGCCCTTGAAAGATAAGAGAGGTATTGGTTCGCAAGAAATGCGCGGGCAGTCTTCTTCTGGCCAGGAAATGGATACCTTGGAAGCAGCCGTGTCATTCCGGCCAGCATCTCATCTGCGACCATCTCGTCTGCCTCCTCATAGAGCCGGCTGAGCGGAACTTCCAGCACATTCCCTTCTATCATGCGGGCATACCTGTCATACAGCCCTGAGTAGTTATCCTTTGTCAGCACCCTGCCTCTTGCTGCACTGAGCTTTAGGAGCTGGTATGTCATGTCTCCGATCTCCTCACCATAACCCATGATGTATGGGTCAATCTTTTCATGCGAAAACCTTCGGGCAGCTTTTTGGAACCGTTCCCTGAAGGTATCAGGAACCCATTCTTGCTGCAGGCCGAACCGGAATACCTGGTTTAGCTGCTCCAATGCTAAAGAGATGTCTATTGCCTCTTCCAATTGTATCCTCCGTAGTTTGTCATGTGATCATCTATCAGTCCTGCGAGTTTCCTGACAGCATTAACCGGGTCCACTGAGTTAGATGTCTCTCCTGACAGCATGAGCGCATCGCTTCCCTGCAAGAGCGCGTTATAGACATCGCAGACCTCTGCTCTTGTTGGCTCCCTTTGGTATTGCAGCGATTCCAGTATGCCTGTCGCAGTGATTACAAAAATCCTGTTCCTGCTGCACAATGATATCATCTCCTCCTGTGCATATGGGAGCACGCCTTTTGGAAGTTCTACGTAGAGATCACCTCTTGCTACCATCACACTTAGAGGGATGCCTGATTTTCTTGACTGTTTCAGGATGTCTGGAAGATTTTCAATCCCATTCCTGTCCTCGATCTTTGCGATTATCCTGACATCATGCTGACTATCGTGCCCGGCTTTATAATGCCTGATCGTATCCTGCAGGTTGTATATGTCGGAATAATCCCTGACAAAAGACAGCGCTATGTACTCTACACTATTTCGTACGGAAAAATCGATCACCTCGCAGTCCTTTTGTGATAGTTTCGGGACATTGAGATATCTTCCTGGGACATTGACGCCCATCTGCCTTCTTATCATGCCTTCTCCTGCTTCATCTATCCTTAGGCTGAGCCTTCTGTCCTGCTTTGTTGTTATCCTTGTCCTGATAGTTCCGTTCTCAAGGAGCACCTCGTCGCCTGCATTGACATCTGAATAGAAGTCCTTGTTGAAGTGAAGCGGCTCGTCAGCGAATCCTACGTATACTATGTCGCCAGGATCGATCTGATAGGGCTGGTCAGCACTTAGCCTGACCTGCGGCCCCTTTATGTCCATCATGACATCTATTGATGCGACCTCCCTGAGCAGGTCAAGCCTCTGCTGGTATTCGTCTATCGTAGCATAGGCTGTGTTCATCCTGGCGCAGGACATGCCTTCTGCTACCATCTGCTCCAGGACCTTTCGTGAATCCGTGGTCGTTCCGAGCGTCGCGATTATCTTCGGCCTTCTCATTGTCATATCCTTCTAAAACTTGATCGATTCAGCGATGTCTCGTGCAAAGAGCATCTTTATCCGCCGGACCCCTCCTACCTCTTCCATCACATCAAGCGTGCCCTGCGTGAGCGCTGACTCATATTCCATACCCTTGTAGATCCGTTCCCGGAGTATCTGTGCATGGTAAGGATGCTTGATAGGGATAGGCCTTACCTCGTATCCTTTTTCTGTGAAGAACTCTTTTTCTTTTGCATCTGAAGTATATAGCACTGCAAAATCCGGGAGATTATCCTTGATATGCTGGAACCATCTTGGATAGTTATGATAATCCGGTACAGGGTGTATCTGATAGGGCTTTGTCACCACGCCATCTATGGACCTGGTTACTATCTGTTCTCTTTCTTCATAAGTAAATGGGTTGTTTGCCCATGGCCAATATGGATTCTTGTTCGTGTGGTCATATTGGCTGCTGCCTATCGCAAATATTATCTCTTCGATATCAGATGCCTGATCTATGTGCTGCACCACATCAAGATGGCCTTTGTGGAACAGCTGGAATCTTCCGATATATAGTGCTCTTCTCATTTTTTTACCTCATAGTCCTTTCCTGGTTCATAAGGGACAATTCCGTTCCGTATCTGCATCTGCCTAACCAGCTCTATCTCTGGGCTGTGTTTTCTGAAGAAGTCATATAGTATCCCATCTACATTATGCTTCTCGATGAACTCAGCTACACCTTCTGGAACAAGTGACCTGTATTGTCCATCATCCCAAGCGATCATCTCCCTGATAGTATGTGCGTGGAATCTTTTTCCGACAGGAAACGGCCGGGTGGGGATACCGTATTCCTGGAATGTTCTGATCTCTCTTCCTGTGTTTGTGTAGTGGACATCTGGCTTTGCGTAGTAATCGAGTATCTTTATCCATACCTCGCAGATGTGCTTGTCAGGAACTGTGATTATCTCATAGGGTTTCTTGACCTGACCCTTAAGTCCTGCTTCAATCATTTTTTTCCTCTCTTGCTGAGTCAGTGGATTCAGTATCCAGGGAAGATATGGGTGCTTTTCTTGTCTTGAATACTGGCTGCTGCCTATGATTATCACCAGTTCGTCTACATCTTCTTGTGATTCGATATGCTTTACACAGTCCAGATGACCAGAATGGAATATCTGGAACCTGCCCAGATAAGATGCTTTCATCATCCTGACCTCCGTTCATATCTATGTACTATTATTTCTGATAAGAATTGGATGTAATTTTTGGGATGATAATTAAAACCAAGACCATCTCTCGCCTGTTCTACCGACTGCCTTGACTTGGCCTCGATCCCGATCGTCGCATATTGATTTTCAAAAACCCTCATCTCAGCCAAATCCACTCCTGCCCGAAGTCCATGACGCTGATAAAGCCGCATTGATCTTTTCTTTGGTATCCGAAGCAGCATGAGTTCTGGATCAGGACCATCAGGAACATCCTTCAGGATATCATCGACAGTCGGACCGCAAGGGAGCGGGAATCCGGTCTTTCTTACCATATGCTTCAGTCTTCCATAGTCCTGGGGAAGCCTGAATGAATATGATTCCCATTCCTCTATACCCTCTTTCGTATCGTGCAGAACTTTCATCTTAATCTCATCATCCCGAAATTTTATGTTGACATGCGGATAGTTCAGTGAAAGAAGATAGTCATCGATCATCGTCATGTTCCGGAATACCAAAAGCTCCATTATCCTTTGCCGATGCTCGACTTGTATCGGATCAAAAGTCCGCCATTCATAGTCAATCACTTTCATACCAGACACCTCTGATATACTTTTAGTGCCTCAACAAGCCCGGATGCTGTAGGTCTGTAGTATTGGTCTTTTGCAAGCATGGTTTCGACAATCTGGTTCATATGTGTATCATGTGCTAATCTGCTCTGCTCGTATCTGTTCCATCTGTTGGGAAGACTGTACTTTATCACTTCGCTCTCCCTATATTCTTCCCCTTCTCTGAAATCAAATCCTGCATATGGGTGAGATCCTGTCATCATTTCGTAGAGTAGAATCCCCAGCTGGAAGATGTCAGACTTTTGGTCTGCTGTCAGGTTCTGTGCCATCTCTGGCTGGACAAACTCTGGAGTTGAAATGAGCGACCTGGCCTCTGAAACTCCTTGCCTGGCCATACCAAAGTCCAAAAGAGCAAGCCTGTTCCCATCATAAAGGATATTCTTTGGCTTGATGTCTAAGTAGAGTATGTCGGCTTTATGAAGATCTGCAAGAAGTTTCGCCAATGTAATTGTGACTCTGACCAGTTCATCCTTATCCATCTGTCTTCCTTTGGTGTATGGAGTCAGCTCTTCCCCTGGGAATTCTGCAAATCTCAAGAACTCATGGGGACCTATTGCAACTGACCCCAGATAATCGATCATGTTCGGATGCTGGAATGATTCATAGATCTGTTTTTCCTGGTTATATCCATCCAATCTTCCGAAATCAGTGTATAGTCTTAGGTCCTCTTTCCATACTTCGACTCCTGTTCTTGTCCTAATCTTAAACAGGTGTGCTGCTGTCGGAAAGAACACTCCGTAGTCCCCTTCCTGGACCCTGCCTAAATATCGATGTCCTGCTGCAGCGCATGCGATCCTTATTTTTGATTCTATGTCTTCTCTTCTGCTCGATTGCTTCCTTTTGTATATCCCTTCAACTTTTTCGACCAATGTCTGATCTTTTTTTGCTTTTGCCAATGACAGCAATCTTGGTGTGTTATCGTTTTTGGCACTGATTATTTCAGATATTGTCTTATCTAAGGCAGCTTCCTGGTCAATCCCTTGCTTTTGCATCTCATCAAAGACAAATTGCAATCTGTCCGGGTCGACAAAGTAATCTGGACCCTGCCTGCATACCGGAAGATTTGCCAGCGCTTTTTGTTCAAGGAACACTCTATATTCCGGAGGCAGTGATATCTGTTCAATCAGCTCTGGATCGTTTCCCATCCATAATGCAACCTGCTTTAGTTCAGCAAGCCTTCCTGGATTTGCAGGTTCCCGATAGAACCGATATGCAGTTCCCAAGTCCAACATCAACTGATGAGCTGAACCAACTATCTGATTCAGTTGAAATATTGTTTTTGCATCAGGATTCTGGTCTGTGATTATCCTTTGTCTTGCTGATCTTAATGATTCGAGGCTTCCGACCTCATCCTGGCAGAATGCAGTATAGAGCAATGCATCGCAGAACTCGCCCTGCCGCAAGAATTTGCTAACTATTCCCTGGTCTATCTTTTGGTTCATCTTCTCCCATTTGATGCTAATCTATCAATATAGTCTGAAATAGTCGAGCTTGATACCTCTTTACCAAGTCCTGTAATAGCAAGAAGCGATGCCTTGTAATAATCACCTGATTGGAATTTTTCCATTACCTGCTGCTTTATCCCATCATCTTGAAGATGCTCAAATATGCAGTCCGTGAAAATTGCTGCTTTTATGTCATAGAGGTATAGCATCTCAGGAAGCCTGTCCTTGATCCTTTGTTCCTGAGGCAGGTCAAGGACCTTTGCGCCCAGCGCTTCGTAGACCGGCGAGATCTTCCTGAGTATGACATACTCCGGCTCGTATGACTTGTTCTTCCTCCTGTACCTTTCCCTGGAAGCACGACCCTGCCTTCCCCTGACCATGTCCATTCCTGCGTGCGAGACATAGTGCATCGCTGCATACTGCACTATGATCTTCAGGTCAGGGTCCAGGTCCTGGTCTCTCTGCTCTAGCTCCTTTGCCACATCATACATCTCATCCAAGAGCCTGTAATCGTTCAGCACTATCGTTGTCATGTAGTCCAAAAAGACAAGCCCGCGCCAGAAGTCACCGGCATCTATTATTATCCTCCTGTCCAGGACCTCCTGGGATATTAGCTTGTTAAGGAACAGGCTTTCAACAGGATCGAAGTTTATCGCGTAGTCCTTGGAAGATTCCGGCTCAAGGTTCTGAAGCAGATAGCCTACCTTGATCTCAGGCCTCTCATGCATGAGCGCCTCCAGGTCTACGTCCTGCATGTTTGTCCTGTTGTAGGAATTCTTTATCCCGTCAATTATCTGTGTTAGGTCTTCTGCCATCTTAACCACTGTACAGGTGTTTCATCTTTTTCATCCACCCGCGAAGCTTCCTCTTATCCCTGTAGCATCTGCATCCCTGTGCTGTCGGAAGCGCAGCCAGCCTGAACTGCTCGTCTGAAACATATTTCAGGATCGAGTGTATTGGTCCTCCGTAGCTGTCTGTGAGTACTGTCTTTGCCTCTCCTCCTATCAGGCCTGCTGCGATCTGGTTCGAGGTGATCACGCTCGGCTGAGGAGCATAGATGCAGCTTGCTGTCGGATTGTAGTTGTTCAGCGCCATGCTGTCGATGTCCACCTGACAGTCAAGGCATGCTGTTGTGCCAGGTATCGAGACCACTACCTGGCCTGAATTGTATCTAGTGCCTCCGCTTATGAAAGGGATCTGATACCTAGTCGAGAAATGATTCATGAGCGCCCTGGCCTTATTGTTGTCTACTGTGTCCACCATGAGGTCTATCCTTTGCTTCTGGAAGAACGGTTCTGATTCCGGCACAATCATCTGCTTTGCATATGTGAACTTGACCCTGGGATTTATGAGCTTGAGCTTGTCGACCAGCGCCTCTGCCTTGTTCTGTCCTACAGAATCATAGAACCATACCTGCCTGTTGAGGTTGGTGGATTCTACAGTGTCGAAATCTATCACATACATGTGGCCTATGTTGTTGAGAACAAAGTCCAGGCCCACGAAGTTTCCGAGAGCTCCTGCGCCAACCATGGCCATGGTCTTCTTTGAAAGGTCAGCCGGGCCGCCGATATCCCTGTCCTGTCCTGCGTCAAACCTGCTGTCAGATCTGAGATTGTAGAGCACTATGTCTGTTATGACTTTTTCATTTTGTATCGGCATCAGGAACTTCCTTGCCTCATCAACACCGAGCGCAGAGATCGTCTGGGAAGTGGTTGTTCCCTGCGGCCTTCCCTTGTATCCTGCAAACACTATGTTTTCGACAAGCTTCTTCTTTCCTCTCCTGGACCTGGGATCATAGAAACCAAGGCCTGCGCCTGCATAGTCTGACGACATCGAGACCACTGGCAGCCTTTTTTGCGCTGCGTATTCTATCACTGCTATCTTTGATGCAGGGTCATTTGTGGCGTCGATTATCAGGTCAGGCTTTCCGATCAGGTTGATGTTTCCTGCGCGGCACAGGTCAATTGGGATACCATATGAATCCACCAATGGATTGAATCTCCTGGCCATCTCTGCAATGACCTCAGCTTTCGGGTCTCCTACTGCTGTTCCGAAGTACAGGAATCCGGATGAATAGTCAGGAAGATTGTCGTCCCGGCTGAAATTTTGTGCTATTTCTTCTGTCACGAATCCCGGGCCGAAGACCTCGATGTTTCCGAATCCCAGCGCAGCCAGAGTGATCGCTGAATAGTTTGCAAGAACATTTGTTCCGACAACTGCCACTCTGGCAGAGCTCAGTCTCTCCTGGTCCCAGCCCTCTATCAACTGCTGCCTGTCATACCTGTTCACGATATTCTCGAGATTCTCTTCGTCATCCCCTGCCTGCTGCCTATTTCTTTGCTGCGCCATACGGCTTCACCCTCTGCCTCGGAATGAGGCTCTTGACATAATGGATTATCGACCTCAGGTTCAATGACTCCTGATGCTCGTATTCTCGAAGAGCACTATCCCTGTATCTTTCGAACTGATCAGGCTGCTGGCGTACAGGAAGCACGTGCTGCTCTACCAGGCTGTCGCATCTTTTCGGGTCGTTCAGATATGCATCTGGGAATTCCTGCAGGAACCCTGTGATGTTTGCATTGTACTGCGAGTTGCACTTGCCTATCCTGATATAGTACAGGTCCTTGACCAGCTGGTTGAATATGTTGACCCTGTCTTCATACAAAAAGAACTGTTTCTTCTTTCCGAAGGTCGGATGCTTTCCTGTCTCTCTCCTGATTGAATCAAGCAGATGGAAGTTTGCGTCTGTAGAGAGGTTCGCGAGGATATTTGTTACAAGCCTCCTGTAGTTATGGCCTTTCTCATCCTTGTAGTCCGTGAACTCCTCCATGGCATATCTTGGGAGAGACTTGACTGCCCCTTCTGCAATGCTTGCGCATTCCTCAAGAACATCTGCTCTCTGCTGGTAGAGCCTGACCTGCGAATCGATCCTGGCCTGGTCATTGCCTGCCTTTATCACTCCTATCATCATCTGAAGATATACAAGGTTCTGAAGCTCAAATTTCCTGTATTTTGTGTTCGGATCCTTAAATCTCCTGAAATGGCTCCTCTGCAGGCCTGCCTCAAGGTTTCCGACAGCCTCGTCTTTTGAATCAGCGAGCACGTCAGAGATATCTGCAGTTGCCTCTCCCGGCTCTGCAGCCTTTATCATCTGGAACCTTGATTCCTGCTCATCGCCTGTCAAGAGCGACTCAAAGAGCCTGCTATACCTGCCATTGGATCTTATATAGCCTGATGCCACATCGAAGAATCTTTTGGCTATCCTCGTGTATTCAGGACAGCTGTATATTTTCGCTGTGGGGTTGTGCGGGTCTGTCCTGTTTATCCTAAGCTTCTCATAGATCTCCCATTCCATGTCTGGTATGTCGAACTGGATGTCATCATCAACATCAACTACCTCAAGCTCAGGATGGAACGGTTCATTGACGATGAATCTTTTGTTCAGGGAATCATAAGTCTTGGTTATGCATTCTGTATAGTAATCATCATGGTCATTCACGACAAGGCTGAATGCAAACGGCTCTCTTTCCTCTTTTGCCAGCACTTTCACCCTGCCGCCTGCCTGCTTTACCCCTTCGATTACATATCTATCCACCCTAAGTGTCTCGCCTTCCATAACAAATGCAGGCTCTGTGTTGCGGTACATTGTCTGGGTAGCTATCTCATGCAGGATCGTACGGAAGTTCTCTTCATCCCATGATGAGTGGAATGGCTGCATGGAGCCGTGGGAATGCGTCCAGCCTACAATCTCCATCCCGCGCTCATATGCCATCTCTCCTGCTCGCTTGACCCCTTCTGCTGTCACCCATACATGGGATGATATCGCATCCTGGTCGTCTGCGAAATATACGTCCCGGACAAGGTCGTCGAATCCTGATGCGCGCTTCAACATGTAGCTGTAGCATTCCATGCCTCCGCCTGCTATCCTTGATGCGAGCTTAGCATACATGTTATCCTTGGCAAATGCTCCCCTGGTTATGCGAAGCTTCTTCTCACCCTTGTCTTCTTCATCCCGAAGCGCAGTCATTATCTTCAGATCCAGATTCATCTTGATGACCTCCTATAATCATTCAGGCAGACAAGGCCCTTGGCCTCGATCTGCTGCAATGTCTTCCAGCCGTCCCAGTTGCAACGCAGAAGCTTGTTTCTCGGATAGGGGTTCCCGCCAGTCCTGTAGCCCATCATCAGGGTCTTCTTGGCCTGCGCAAGGTATGTCAGTATCTTCTCTTCAGGGGGTTTATTGTACAGAATGTCTTGTGATGCTCCGCTCCAGCTTCCGAGACAGATGCCTGTGAAAGGCTGTTCTGATCCTACAAACGGATGCCTGTAGCTGTTCATGACAACCGGTTCCTGGACCTCGAACGTGCCTGAGCCGCGGTCTATGTACTTTACCCTGACACCTATCTTTGCAGGCGGGAATTCCAGATACCTGTCACTGGCACTAAGATGGGGGCTGGCCATGGCAAAAGGCGGCGTTATTAAGTAGACATAGTAGTCATTACCATGGCGCATGAAACCTGCATTGTTGCGTTCATAGCTTGTACTTCTTGCGATGTCCTCGAGTCTTTTCCGCTGCTGGTCGATCCTGTACAGTTGCTGGGTCTGGTACTCGTTGTGCTCAATCGCATGGATCTTCATTGTCTTCTCAAGAAGCTGACCGTATTTTTGAGCAAGATCCTCAGACTTTCCCCATCTGATTGGTATGTAGAACTTCCTGTTGATGCGAAGCCTGCTTGAGTTTAGCTTGTTTATTATCCTTGACTTGTACCTGTGGTCTACCCCGCGCCTGTTGGCCTCGACAAACTCTGCTATCTTTCTTGGGTCTGTCGTTGCAGGGAATTGCCCTATCCTGTCTCGAAAACCTCTTGACAGCCCTTCTTCAAAATATGATATGAAGTCCTTTGCAGACACGAGCGAATAGGCATCTCCATTTATCAGCATGATATTGTTGTTCCCCAAGAGCTCCTCCAGGACAGATCCTTCGTACAGACGGGTAAAGGTGTCTGCAACAGAATGGCCTATTGTCGGTCTCAGAAGCTCCTGCACCCTGGTCTCTACCGCGCTTTCAGCTGGCCTGTCCTCAAGGCTGATGCCAGTGTATTCCTGCTCAACCTGATGTATAAGCCTTCTTTGTACTGCCCGCATCTCGCGCATGACTGACTCGGGAACCTCTATCTCTGTTACCTGCCTCTGCGCCTGCGGCGGTTGATTGCAGGTCTGCGGCTGGGCATCCTCTGCCATGATAGACTCAATCTTTCCTTCCAGCCTGTCTGCTGTGAGCACGGGTAGGACCTTTTCCACGATCAGGGCCAGGGTCTTGTTCATCCGCAGATTCTCTGATATGTAATCCCTTGAACGGAACTCCTGCTGGAAATACCTCTGGATGAAGGTCTCCTGCATCTGCTCGACCGCCGCCTTGTTGTGACGAAAATAAAGCTCCTCCAGCCTTTTCGGAGTCACTATCTCCTCAAGGCTGAAGCGCTTCTCATAGAACTCTGCATAGTTGTCAAGAGCATCTGTCAGGGACTTCGGCTGCAGCAGCCTTCCGTTGAAGAGCAAAAGCGGAGTATCTATCTGGAAAAGATAGGGTGCTGGCAGCTGCAGCTGTACCAAGTCAATCACCTGTAGAGCCGCTGTTCAAGCCGCGGCCTGTATCTCATGCCGCCCTCATCCTGGCTTACGATCGCAAGGTCGGTGAAATTATACTTCAGTGCTCCGTCCTCTCCCTGCTGCTCCTTCTGCTGCAGATACTGGATAAGCGGCCTGGTCATCTTGTCGTTGCCGAGATTCAATGTGTTGTTGACTATGACCCTGTAGTCCGGCGCTGCCATCCTGGCCTGGACAGCCTCGACCACAGCCCGGTCCTCTGTCCTTGTCGCGACCTCATCGCCCATGAGATACTTGACGACATCCATGAGTGTTCCGTCCCTGACGTCATCCGGGACCGGCTGCACGATCCTGTCCGGAGTCAGTCCTCCGCCAAGAGCCACGATCGTCTTCAGATTCGGATCGTATCCTGTCGGCGGCACGTAATTTTGGACCGCGTCCCTTGCCCTGTCGCCTATGTTGTCCTCATAATCAGTCGTCTCTTCTGGTTCTGGGGTCGGGACAGGCGGCTGCACCCTTCTTGGAGCCACGTCTCTTGGCTCAGATCTTCTCGGGGTGATGTAACATTCACCTGTATCATAGCTTCCCATTTTTGCTTACCTCCGCGTTTTAGGTCCGCCGACCGACATAGCTTACGCTATGAAAATGACACCCTGGACAAAAGATTCAGGCAAATCAAGATAGCTTGCGCTATCCTGACAGCCTTTCATCTCACGAAATCATGGCTGGACAGCCCCAAGCTTTTTGGTCTTTGCGGGTCAGGCTGGCCAATGGCTGTGCCGGAATGCCGCACTGCCCTTGCCGGCATCAGCTGCCTTTTTTACATATCCAAGGATGGTGAATAAATTATATATATTTAACATACTTATAAAAATGTAAAAACGTTTTGTATATGTTTTTTATCTTTCATATTCTTCTATGTTTCCTTTGTACCTGAGATAGTCCTCATAGATCCTATTATGGTCGAAAACCATCTGCGGAGCATGGTCTTCTGTGAACAGTCCGCCGCCTTTTGCGTCATCACCAAACCTAAGATTTCCTGTCGCTTTTCCAAAAAATACTGTGGATGCTATGTGCTTTCTCGGGTCGCGGGCCGGGTCTGAATAAACCCCGAGCATCCCTCTTATCTGCAGGTCGAGATTGGTCTCTTCCTTGACTTCCTCAATCACTGACTGCTCGTAGCTCTTGCCGTACTTGGCAAAGCCTCCTGGAAGGGCTTTTCCAGACGGAGTCCCTCCTCTTTCAATGTACACGAACTTTCCCTGATATTCGACTATCGCATCGACTGCGGGCAGTGGGTTCTTGTACTGTTTTAGCCTGACGAAATAATCCTCTATGAAACTGAAATGATCAAACGCAAGCTCATGCGGGAGCTGGTCAAGCCGAAATATCCTTATGTCATCTGCATCGCTTCCGTTCCTGAAAGATTTCTTGAGTCCTTCCGGCGGTCCGTGAAGCTGGACTGCATAGACTGTCGTCCTTCCTCCTCTTGGATCCTTGCCTGAATCATAGGTGTGGATCTGGTCGAGATAAGTTTCCTGGCCGAAGAGACGGACTGGCATGGGGATGCGCTGCGCCATGATCTCTATCCTGGCTCCTGTCTCCTCAGCGACTTCCCTGACAACTGCGTCCTCGAGCAGCTCTCCTATGCCCAGCCTTCCACCAGGAAGCGCCCAATAACCCCTGAACGGTTCATGGGCCCTTCTGATGAGGACAGTGTATGTGCTGTCGATGTCGAAGATGCAGTCGATCGTGTCGTTGTGAGGGTTGTTCTTCATCCTGTTCACCTGTAACTGAGGGTCACCTCTGCTACCGGAGGATGGATTATCTCTGCCTTTGCAGCTGCCACATTATAGTGTCTTTTGCATACATCATCCACCACCTGATAGACATGGTCGTATTTTGATTTCTTCAGCTCCGGCTCAACCTGGGCCTTTATCTGAGGATGGTCCACAAGCAGGTCAGGCTCAAATCCCTGTGCCAGGCCTTCTGTCACGAGCTCTACTGTTGCATAGCTGTAGCCGAGGTCTCCAAAGTCAGTCTGACCCGGCTCCAGGCCTGCTGTTGGGACCTTTGCTGCGATATCTGGAAAGCCAAGATAGTCTGCCATCTTAAAGACAAGCCTTTTCGGAAGCCCGCCGATGGGGTTCATGTGGACTGCGCCGTCGCCGAAAAGCGTATAGTAGCCTATCCCGTAATCCTCATCCCTGTTGCCTGTGCCGATGACAGTCTTTTTCTCTGTCGCAGCTTTCGTCGACAAGAGGTTTGCCCTGATCCTTGACATGAGATTGCCCTTGTGATAGTCAACGCCGACTGCTTTAGGATTTGTCGTATCATATGCATCGACAATCGGCTCGATGTTTCGGACCTCATACCTGATCCCGAGCTGTTCTGCTATCCTTACGCCGTCCTGTGTATCATCTGGATTGTTCGTCTCAGACGGGAGGACATAGCCGACCAGTTCCATCTGCTGCTCCGGGCCTTCTGCATTATACCTGTCAAATGCCCTTTTCGCAAGAGCTGCGGCTGTCGTGGAATCCACACCTCCTGAAAGGCCGATCACTCCGCCAGCGGCATTGACTCTCTTCAACCTGCTTACTATGAATTCTCCGATCTCATCTGCAACAGTTTTAGGGTCCATCTCAGGAAGCAGTATCCTGTCATCAAGTGTCTTTGTCATCTTCTTCTCCTCATCTTTTAACCATCTGCTCCAATGCCTGATTCGCATAGATCGGTTTTGCTCCTGCATTGCCCATCTCCAAAAGAGCCCTGTACTGGTCTCCTGGGTTGATGTCCACTCCAGCGATCGCGTCCACTACCACATTGACCCTGTACTGCCTGGCAAGCGCATCGAGTGTAGCTCCACGGACACAGTATTCAGTCGCGACTCCTGTCACCAGAAGCTCGTCAATACCTCTTTGCTTCAGCATCCTGTCTGCTTCAGGATTCGTGAATACAGAGAGGTCCTGCTTGTTGATCACCAGCTCCTTTTCTAGGGCTGGCCTGGCCGGCTGAAGCTGTGTAATTATCTGCGCTCCGTATGTTCCCTGGACCGCATGCTCTGGGAAAGTCTGAAACTCCGGGTCGTCCACTGTATGCGCGTCATTGGCATAGACCACATAGACTCCCTGCTCATAGGCTGCGCCCCTGAGCTGGCCGATCTTCTCGACTATCTTTTTCGCTCCTGGAACCTGGAGCTTTCCGTCCTCCTCAACAAAATCATTCAACATGTCAACTATCAATACTGCTTTTGCCATTCCTATCACCTTTGTGTGTTTTTTACACTAACAGTGCCATAAGCAACTGCCTGTGTCCTGTACTGCTCTGCGAGCATATCTGTCAGATCGATGAGCTTTGGCGCTATATCGACAGCATATCCTGCCCTGACTTTGGTCTGCCTGAGCTCTTCGGGCAGCTTTTGGACCTCTGCGAGTGCGTATTCTCTTGTGTCTGCGAGTGCAGGCTTTTGCCTGGCCCTTTTTCCATACTGTACTGCGAGCTCAAGCAGCGGTGTCCCTTCTGCCTGCTCATCTGCTGTAGCTATGATATCTCTTCTGTACACTCCGTGCTCGTCCTCCTGCCTGTATACCTGCTTTTTTCCCGGCAGGGTGCGTTTTCCTGTGCTGAGCTTGATCTTTGCTCCGTCCTCGTCTTCAGCAAGCTTGTATACTCCAGGGATCGCTGCTACCGGCTTTGCTGTTATCATCTCTGTCCCGACACCATAACCATCGATCGGAGCGCCGGTATCTCTCAGCGCCTGGATCTTGTATTCATTGAGGTCGTTGCTTGCGAGGATCCTTACGTGTTCCTGCCCCTGCTCGTCCAGGATCTGCCTGACCCTGGTCGCAAGATCTGCGAGGTCGCCAGAGTCCAGGCGGACTGCACCAAGCTGTCTTCCCTGCTGCTCAAGCTCTTTTCCGACTATCGCTGCATTCCTTGCTCCCTGCTCTGTGTCATATGTATCTATCAGGAGCGTGGGCTTTTCTGGAAATGTCTTGGCATATGCACGGAAGGCGTCAAGCTCTGTCGGAAAACCCATGACGAACGCATGGGCATGGGTTCCGGTTATAGGGATCCTGTATTCCTTTCCTGCCTTGACATTCGAGGTGGCAACCGCTCCTCCGACATATGCTGCTCTTGCGCCTTTCATAGCCGCGTCCTCTTCCTGCGCACGCCTGAGGCCGAAGTCGACGACCTTGGCAGGCGCTGCAGCACATGCTACACGATTTGCTTTTGTCGCGACCATTGTCTGGAAGTTTATCATGTTGAGAAGCGCTGTCTCCACAAACTGCGCCTGGGTCCGCTTGGCTGTCACGCGGAGGACCGGCTCGTTAGGGAAAATGGGTGTTCCCTCCCTGACTGCATAGACATCTCCCTCGAAACGAAAATCTTTCAGGAACTCAAGATATTCCTCATTGAAGATGCCCTGCTCTTTTAGGTATTCGATGTCATCATCCTCGAACCTGATGCTTGTCAAGTAGTCAATCGCATCCTCTATGCCTGCAGCCAGGTAATAACCCCAATCCTCCGGCAGCTTCCGGATGAAGAGGTCAAATGTCGCCTCGTCATCCTTATCGTTGTCGAAATATGCTGCATTCATGGTCAGCTGGTATAGGTCGGTCAAGATTGTCCTGTTGTCCTGCTGTTGTTTTTTCATCATGGATCACCTTTGTTCGTGTGTTTTTTACACTTTCTGTTGGATAAAAAAAGCCAGCACAAGGCGTAATCATTCCTGAGGTGCATGAAGGTTGTGCCTTGCCTGGCTTTTCTGTCTCTTTTTTGTGAATCAAGACATTTGTCTTGTCTTAGTGTATAGTATACACTTACAACTATATAAATATTTCTGTGATTCAGGATACATATTTATAAATGAGATGGAGCGGGGGAAGGGGTGTTTATAAATAGGTGGTGGTTATTTCCTTTTTGCCTTTGTCCAGGCCTTCTTGAAATACGGAAGCGACAATGTCGAGAGCACGAATCCTGCTGTCGGGACGATCGGGTTTATGAAAGGCCGGGGCAGGCCTGCTGCCAGGAAAAAAAGGACAATTGTCATGTATGTCAGGACCGCAATTATCATCTTTCTTGCAGTGCTCGTCTCCCATGCCTTGTCCAGTTCGACACGCCTGTTCCTCTGCTCAATTTGGTCCAGCCTTTGTTCAATCTTTTTCATCTTCTATCTTCCAAAACATCTTCAATGCCATCTTTGCCTGGTTTTTCACGTCAACAGGCACATCTTGTGCATCAAGTTCTGCAGTCGAGAACCATCTGGCCTGGTTCAACTCCTTGTTGACCTTCATCTGATCCAGGGCATTGGTCTTGCAGATATAGAAAAAACAGCAATGGTCATGATCTCCGACTGAATGCACATTGACATAGAAGGGCGTGGCCAGGTTCTCTTTCACATTTCCATCAACTGGAAGCGCGGGTCGGTTCAGGATCTCGATCCTAAGGTTCGTCTCTTCTTTGGCTTCTCTTCTCAGGGCAGAATCTGGTGTCTCACCTTGTTCGATATGACCGCCCAAGGGCAGCCATTTGTCGAGTTTTTTATGGTGGATCAACAGGACCTTGCCTGATCCTATTATGTAGCCTGCAACAACGAGATCTGTTTTCATGAAGCTGGTTAAACTGCCTACAGATTTAAACCTTTCGACAGGCATATCAGGGTGTTATTCTTTTATTTTCGCTTATTATTTATAATTTTAATGTCTTATATATTATTTTATATATGGGATAGATATATATATCTTCTTGATATGTTATTATATATAAAAACACCATAGCAAAGCTATGAAAGGGAAGTGTGTGATCAATGTTCCTTTTATTTCTTTTTTTTATCAAACAACATGACTATATCGATGCATTATCAATCGGAGGTGATTGCAATGAAACATGAATTACCAGATCTCGGATACAGCTATGATGCGCTGGAGCCTTACATAGATAAGGAGACGATGGAGATCCATCATACAAAGCATCATCAGGGATATGTGAACAAGCTTAATACTGCTTTGGAAGGTCATCAGGATCTGCAGGAGAAGAGCGCTTCGGAATTGTTGAAGGATCTGGATTCTGTCCCGTCAGATATACGGACTGCTGTGCAGAACAATGGCGGCGGGCACGTGAACCATTCCTTTTTCTGGCCGCTCCTAAAAAAGGATGTAGAGATGCCTAATGAACTAAAAGAGGAGATTGAGTCGAGCTTCGGGTCATTAGATTCCTTCAAAAAGGAATTCTCTGAAAAAGCTGCAAAGGTGTTCGGCTCAGGATGGGCATGGGTTGTGAAGGATTCAGGAAAACTGAAGATCATGACAACACCTAACCAGGACAGCCTGATCAGCAATGGGATGATGCCTGTGCTTGGCCTGGATGTCTGGGAGCATGCGTATTATCTTAAGTACCAGAACAAGAGAGCAGACTATATCGATGCTTTCTTCAATGTGATCAACTGGGAAAAGGTGCATGAGAACCTAAAAAAAATAAAATGAGGTGAGAAAGATGGGAAGGAGCTTATCTGAGCTTCGGAATATGGAGCCTGCCAATGGGGACAAGAAGATGCTGTGCATCCAGGGCTACTGCGAAGAGGTCGAGGTTGAAAAGGTGATAATCGACAAGGACGATGACGACTATTATGTGTTCCCTGGATTTCGGAAATCCCAGAAAACCAAAGCAAGGTACAACAGGTATCGGGCAGGAGGAAGCCGGCGGGCTGCTAAGTTAAGGAACTGAGGTTGGGTTTTTTTGTACGGCCGAAATCTCCTTGACCATGCTCTGATCAGATAGGTATTCATTTTGAATATCAGAAATCTTTAAATAAAAATTGCTCTATCCTCCTATTCAATGCCAAACATATATTTTTCCGGATCGATTCGCGGCGGAAGAGAGCATGTAAAATTCTTCGCAGGGATAATAAAGCATCTGAAAAAACACGGAAAAGTTCTGACCGATTATATCGCTACAGTTCCGGAGATCGGAGAGGGGCTGACTGATGAGGAAGTCCATGAAAAGGACCTGAAGTTCCTTACTTCATGCGATGTTGTGGTGGCTGATGTCTCCACCCCTAGCCTTGGTGTGGGGTATGAGATCGGAAGGGCAGTCGAGAAGAAAAAGAAGGTGCTGTGCCTGTACAAGCCAAAAGAAGGCAAGTATCTCTCTGGCATGATCGGCGGATGTCCGGACGTCATACTGAAGGAATACCGTGACCTAAAAGAGGCAGAGCAGATAATCGATGCATTCTTTTCTGAGTTTCCTGGGGATGAAGATGTTCCTGAAAATTCTGCAGCTGACTGACAGCAGTATCAATGTCTCTTGTTATGCTATTGTCTGGTAATATGCTCTTCTGCATGATGAATGCTCTGGAATTATCATAAAAACTGCTGTCGCATTCAGAAATCATCTGAAAACCATGTCTTAGGTAGAATCTGATTGCTTTTATGTTATCCTGCAACACAGCAAGCTTCACAGATGCCTCTTTTTGGCCTGATTCCCTGCATATATGCTTGATATTGTCTTCACATTTTCTGATCAGCCCTTTTCCAAGGCCTGCCCGGGTATGGTCTGGGCTTACAGCAACATGCCTTATCGTGAAACCGATGCAGGAATCGAACATATCTCCTGCACTGTGTTCCAGAAGCGCTGCGCCGATTATCTTCTTTTCCTGGCAACAATCAGTGGTTTTTATTATCATGTATCCGCAGCCAAGCGGCGCGTTATCTTCATGGGTCGCTTTCAGATAATCCATAACCTGGTCATGGGCCTGGTCGAATAAGCTGTGGCCTGAAAAGACCGTCCTGTACAGGTCTGCGACTGAAGAGAGGTCTTCTTGTACTGCTTTTCTGAGAATGGCCTGACCAAACCGGGTGTTTAGCAGGATTCCTGTCTCCTGTATCTTCTTTGTTGCGCAAATGCATCCAGCTGACTGTCTTTTCATTCGGTCTCCCCTGTTCTTGGTCTTTTTTGGAGATCAGGTAATCTTTTATATATGACGTCCAGAGGATGACAATTATGAACATTTTTGTTATATTTCAAACAATATGGTAAACCTTATATATGAAATGCAGATAACCCTAGTTTTTATGGACAAAAATACAACTGAGCTGACAGAGGATTACATCAGGGAACATCCTCAGATAAAGAACTGCCTGAAAAAAGGGCTTGTCAACTATTCATCCCTGGCAAGGCTGATTTCATCAGAACTCAGAATCGAGAAAAGCAGCTCAAAGGAAGCGATACTCATGGCTGCCAGGAGATTTTCTGAAAAACTGAAAAAAGAAGTGGGGCATGAAGAGAGAGTGAGGTCGCTTCTGTCTGGCTCAGAGATCGATATTAAGAACAGGATCAGTGTCATCATATTCAGGAAGTCAATAGATGTAAATGAGGTCCTGGATATGCAAAAAGGCCTCAAAGCTGAGGACAAGACAATGTACCTTCTAGAAGGCTCTGACAATTATACCATGATAATCCAGGGAAACACAGCAGAAGAGATATCTGAAAAATTCAGAGGAAGCCTGATCGCCAGGCAGGACAACCTTGCTCTGATCAATGTCCGAAGCTCACAGGACATCGAGAAGCTCATCGGAGTAGTATCATACATAACCTCGCTATTTGCCGAGAACGGGGTGAACATAATCGAGTTCCTTTCCTGCTGGAAAGACACTATCCTGGTGATCGACCGAAAGGATGTCAACAAGGTCATCGGATTTTTGGAATTCTGAACGTGGTTTACATAAGTTTTAATAGTTAATCCTGCAACTCTTCTGTCTATGCCAACAGATGATGACATGGAAATAGAGTTGAAGTTCCCTTTACTGAACCCTAAGGCTGTTGAGAAGAGACTAAATTCTGTCGCTGTCCTAATTCAAAAAGACATTGTCCAAAAGGATACTTATTTCAATCCGCCAAAAAGAGACTTTCTGGCACAGGACCCTGTTTCTGAATGGCTCCGTGTAAGGAAGAGCCCAGATGGTAGTTCACTGACCTACAAAAAATGGCATAATAAGGATGGCAATGAATGCGTGTCTTGCGATGAGCATCAGACAAGACTAAGTGATGCAGATGCCTTTGAAAAGATACTCAAATGCCTTGGATTCAGGGAATTGATTGTCGTCGATAAGAAAAGGACGGCATGGCAATACAAGGGTGCTGAGATAGCATTGGATTATGTGAATGGCCTTGGTATTTTTATCGAACTAGAGGCAAAGGGGGATCATTTGACAGTCGATTCAGCTAAAGTGCATCTTCTTTCGCTGATCAGGGAGCTGGGCGCAGAGGTCGGGCAGCAGGACCATGTGGGCTATCCCATGAGGCTGCTTCAAGAAAAGAGAAATGTAGCTTAATACAAACATAATCAAAGATTCAGTCTATCTGTTCCCAGCAGCCAGGATAATAATCCAATTTATCCTCGTTCATCACAATCACGAAGTCATAGCTCCTGATTATGTCCGGGAACCTGTCTCTTATGTCAAGAAGGACATCATGGAACGTGTTGAAGTCAGGCAATATTATCCAAGGGGTTTTGAGAAGTTGGATGATGTGATTGCGGTTGGGTATTATGCAGAAAGATGCCTAAGAGAAGAGAAGCGTTCAGAGGTTGTTTGAATCTTCTTTAGGATGAAAAAATCTTCTTGGGCCTCACCTGAACCCATACAATGCAGCCGGCCTGTGCGCTCCTTGCATCCTTGTCTCGTGGAGGTCCTGCAATACCTTTGTCTCCTTTAGCTTCTTTCGGAAATTGCGCTTGTCTAAAGCTTTTCCGAGGATTATCTCGAATGCTTTCTGAAGGTCTGAAAGCGTGAACTTCTCAGGCATTATCTGCCTTGCGATGTCAGTCTCTGCCAGGGACTGCCGAAGATCAGTCAATGCATCATCGATTATATCTTTGTGGTCGAATGCCAGCTTCGGAAGCCCGTAAGCCGGATGCCATCTGGCCATAGCAGCATCTGTGCTTGCCGCAAGCCTGACTTTTCTCCCGTCTATCAATGCTAGGAACGCGACTGAGATCACCCTGCCTCTTGGGTCACGGCCGACTTTTCCATATACACCAAGCTTCTTTAAGAAAATGTCTTTTACGTTTGTCTCTTCTTCCAGCTCCCTTGATGCCGCATGCTCCAGCTCCTCGTCCAGCTCGACGAATCCGCCCGGGAGCGCGAACCTTCCTTTGAAGGGCTCATTCTTCCTCTCAATGAGAAGGATCATGAGCTGCTCATCGATTATCGTAAACACTACTGCGTCTGCTGCAAGATAGAACCTGTCGTTTGGCATGGAACCCATGGGATAGTGTTGAGGCTACAATTATTTATAAACTTTTTTAAACAATGAGATGATTTTACAGGATAATATGGCCGGAATCATGAAAAAACAGTATCATCTGCAGAGAAAGAAGCGGTTTGACCTGCGCTACAGGATGAACAGGCGGGCGCAGGAGGCAATGAGGATAATCGATAGGGCATTTCAGAAAAAAAAGCTGAACTCCCTTTCAATACTTGACATCGGCACAGCTGACGGGATGATGCTTTCCAAGCTGAACAGGAGATACAGGTTCAAGAAGGCTGTCGGAATCGACATGAGCAAAGAGCTGCTTTCAACAAACAAAGACAAGGGAATCAGGCTGATGCTTGGCAATGCCGAGAATCTTAAGTTTGCTTCAGGATCCTTCGACATAATCACTGCATGCGCAGTGATCGAACATGTCGACAGCCCGAAGAAGATGCTCTTAGAATGCAGAAGAGTGCTGAAAAAAGGCGGTATTCTCATAATTACCACGCCGAATCCTTTCCATGATGAGATCGCGACAAGGATAGGCTATCTCAAGGATGAGGAGCATCTGGAGACATTGACTCTCAGAAAACTTGGCCTTATGTTCAACAAGGCAGGATTTCTAGTTCTTGTCCGAAAGCATTTCATGATCTTTCCGTTCTTTTCGCTGCCATTTGAACAGGGGATCGAATCGTTCTTCAGGGCAATAGGTCTGGGCAGGCTGATGTCGAACCAGCTTGTGGCAGCAAGGAAGAGATGAGGGCTTGGTCTTGTAATGCGATGTATGTTTTATAACTACTGGACAGTAGCTAATAATAGAAATATTTATAAATGAACAATGCCTCCTTTTTTATATGCCGCAGGTATTCAATGAAGAGAAGAAACAAAAATATGTCCAGACCAGGCTTGGGGGAAGCAACCTTGATTTGGCAGATGTTCGTGAGATAAACCTATATTCAGGATTTTTGCCTTCGCAGCTCGAGGAGAAGCTGAGGAGCGATGCTCCAGGATACAGACGCGTCATCCAGCGAAACGGACGCGAGCCGATATTCTTTTCTGACGGCCGGCTTTTCATATCTGAATACAGCTCCCGCGGAAGAGAGATGAGATACATATCGATGATCGAAGCATACCAGGAACTCTGCGGACGGGATGTTCGGTTCAACAGAGTGTTCCCTCGCGGCAGGGCAAGAAACAAGAACATCAACTATGAGAACTTTGCGTATGATTTCGTGACAGGCCTGTTTGTACCTGAGAAGAAACATGAGCAGAACAGAATCTTCCACGATGAGGATCCCAGGCATGTCAGAAAACTCGTGATAGGAGACCTGGAAGCTGTAGCAAAGCATGCAGACAAGGTTCTTGAGAGAGGCAAGACTGAATATCTTGATGCGCAGATGGTCTCTATCGGAAGAGAGGATGTCCTGAACATAGGCTATGTCTATGCAGACCAGGCTTACAGGATCGTCTACAAGATGCTTGTCGAATGGGTATCTACTGCAGAAGAGAAAGGAACCATGCCTAAGATCGACGTATACATGTTCGGCCGTGTAGGCGGACTGAAAGAAAACCAAAAGAGACATGACCTGGTACTGCCTGATGGAATAATCGATCATAATCATTCTCCTATGGCTTATGATTTCGATAATGCATTCTCTTCAGCCAAATATGGAAACAGGATACTGAATGTCAGGACAGTCATCGACCAGACCACTGAACAGCTCGAGGCTGCCAGGAAGAACGGCTGCTCGTGTGTCGAGATGGAGGCCTCTGGAGCGGTTGGAGCAATAAAACAGGTCAAGGTCAACTGGCCTGATAATATAAGGGTGAATTTTGGCTTTGTCGGTTATGTCTCAGACCTGCCGCTGAAAGGAGACACCCTGGCAGATGAACTGGATTCAGACTTGGGTCAAAACGATGCTGTGTGCCTGATAGCAGAAAGAATACCTAAAAAATGATTTACTTAGCTTTTTGCTTTTTCTATTATACCACTCCAAAATTACAATAAAATAATATAAATACAAGGATTCACTAATTCTCGTGTATTTCAAAGACTGCAGTAATTTTCAGCTTTAAACAAAGCTAAAAAAAGGGGGATTTTCATTATGGAGAACCAAGATTCAGCAAAGATGCTAAAGGATGACTTAGACGACTTGCCTCCTCCGCCAGGTCCTCCTGGTTTTGAACAAAAAGCTGATGATCAGGAGAACAAAAAAGGTTTTTTCGGCAGGCTTTTTAAGAAGAAAAAAAAAGAAAAAGAGAAAGGAAAAGAGAAAGAAAAAGAAAAGAAAAAAACTGATTCTGAGCAGCCGCAATTTGAGGTAAGCAAAGAGCTGAATGACCTGGATAAACTTCTTGCGCAAAACACAAAAAAAGCGAAAGACAAGATTGCAAAAGAAAAGAAAGATACTTCTTCAAAAGCAGATTTTAAGCCTCAAAAGAAAGATTTGGAGATGCCGGGGCCGAAACTGATCACTGAACCTGATGATAAGGTTCCTGAAAATGCTCCGGATGTGGGGTCTGAGATGGTTCTTGGATCAAAAAAGAGTAAGCCTGAGAAGAAGCTGAAGGATGAAAAAAAGGACAAGCCCCAGATCCAGCAAAAAGAGAAGAAAGAGGAGAAGATTTCTGATAAAAAGAAACTGGAGGATGTTATATCCAAGCACGAAAACCAAAGGAAGGATAAACTCCCTCCCCTGAAGCTTCAGCCAAAAAAGCAAGTCAAGCAAAAAAAACAGGACATAAAGGAAAAACAGAAAGAGAAAAAAGAGGCGAAGAAACCTGAATCGAAGATAAAACAATCAACCAAAGAGAAGGGCAAGAATGCTGAGGATGGTAAAAAAAAGATCGATTTGGATGAAAAAAACCCAGTCATACCTATACCCAGTCCGGATATTGATCATCTTGTTCATCCTCCTGAAATACTGAAAAAGAAAAATGATCTGCAGCAAAAAGAGCATGAACTAAAGAAAAAGCATGATGATGTAAAAAAACTGGCAGATCATGTCGAGAAGAGCCACAAGGAGCTCGCAAAAAAGCACAAGGAGCTTGAGGACAAGCATAAGGCAGTGGATTCTGATAAGAAAAAACTTGAGACTGAAAATCAAAAACTAAAGGAAAAGATCTCTGGTCTTGAAGAGAAAGCAAAACAGCTTGACCAAAAAGAAAAAGCGCTTGAGATGCTAGAAAAGACTGTGAAGGATATGCAGTCAGGAAAAGGGCTCTACACCCTGGATGAGGTTCTTTCAAAATCCAAAGAAGGCAAGCTTGTTTTGAGGGAAAAGAAGAAAGTTAAGACCGAGAAAAAGAAGTTTGAGACCAATAAGAAGAGATATGAGAAGTCCAAGAAGAAGAAGGAGCAGGATCTGAAAAAGAAAGAGAAACAGCTGAAGGATAAGTTCCTGAAGTATAAGCAGAACTATGATAAAAGACAGAAGAAAAAAGAAGAAAGGCTTGAGAAAAGAAACAAAGAGCTGGAAGAATCATTCGAGAAGATGCGTTCTGAGCTTGCCAAGAAGCACACTGACCGTGAGGTGAAACTGCTATCCAGGGAAGAGAGTCTCAAGAAGACCCAGGAATCGATAAAGAAGAAGGACGAGCAGCTCAAAAAGGACAAAAAGAAGCTTGAGGATGAGGAAAAATCATTGATGGACGAGGTCAAAAAGCTTGAGGACGAGCAGAAAAAGATGAAGGACGAGCAGAAAAAGCTTGAAGATGACAGAAGGATGCATGATGAGCTGAAAAGTCATATCCAGCCCAAGGTCCAGGAGCTTGAAGACAAGGAAAAGCTTCTGAAAGAGAGAGCTGATGAGCTAAAATCTAGAGAGACGATATTCTATGAAAAGGAAAATGAGCTCAAGAAACTTGATGACGAGCTTAACTCGAAAGAGGTCGAGGTAATCGATAAGATAAATAATCTCGAGAAAGAACAAAAGGTCCTGGATGATAAGGAACAGGGACTGATGGATAAGCTCAATGAACTCAAGGATACTGAAAAATCGATAATAGAAAAATCAAGGGAAGTTAAGGACGAGATGGAGGAGAAGCTTCAGGCAGAGGCAGATGCTGCACTCAAGATAAAAGAGCTCAATGAAAAAGAAAAAGAGATCGATTCCAAAACTGAGAAGATGGAGCAGGACCTGGCAGAAATCCGTGAGATGAAAAAGCACAAGGATGAGATGAAAAAGATGGAGAAGAGCTACAAACGGCTCAAGGAAAGGCTCTCATCTGAATATGAAAAACTTGAGAAAGCATACCGCATGAGAAAGAAACTGGAGAATTATGAGCAGCCTATTCCGGAAGCAGATTCTTTCTTTGAAGAAAAGAAGCATCATCAAAAACACAGCAAGAAAAAGAAGAAAGACGAGGCGCTTGACATGCCGGTCGAGGCTCCTGCAAAAAAAGCAAATTCAAGCATGGAAGACATATCCTCATTGATCAAGGAGACCTTCGATGCTATTTCATCAGGCAAGTTCCAGAAAGCAAACAGCAATATAACCAAGATACTGGAAAGGTATCATTCAATACCATCGACAAATATCCGCAAGAAAGAGATTTATTATGATATACTTGAGCTTCGCAATGAGCTGAAGCTTGCATTACTAAGGTAATCTGCATTGCGCAGGAAAAAGAGGGTGGGTAAAAAGAAGTGGATTCATTTGACCTAGCTTAGGCTAAAGCTTTTTGAGATCATAAAGATGGATGAATTACCAGATCTGCATCAGTTGCTAAAGAAACATTCTCCTAGTCATAAGCCTGAAAATATTGCGCATAAGAAGAAAAATTCAAAAAGCCGGAGCAGGAAGAAAAAGAAGAAAAAATCAGCCAGGAAAACAACGAAGAAGACCAGGAGCCATCCCAAAAAGGACCCTATCCAGGAGATGGAAGAGGAGATGGCAAAGCTCACTGTCGAGCCTGCGACAGGCCTTCCTAAGCAGGCAAAGATTATTTCTATAAAAGAGGCGAAGATGCTTTTCGGTGACCTACCCTCTGCCCACAGATTCTGGCTAAAATCCGGAAAGCCCCTGAAGAATCTACATGAGCTTCGGGAGGAGCTGAAGATGATCGGGGATGTGCTTTTCCGGCATCATGTGACGCCTGAGAGAAATGACTTTGCAAACTGGGTCAGGGACTGCATGAAGAACAAGGACCTTGCAAAGGAGCTGTATGTATGCTCTGACCAAAAGGAGATGATCAAGGCGATTGACCAATATATAGACAGGATGAAAAACCATTCCCCTTCGATTCTTCCAACTATATCGCTTCAGCCGGACAGCTCTTTTATCAGATTTGACCTAAAACCTGCAAAAAAGAACAGCAAGGTGCTGGAAAAAGATTTCAGCATCCGTCCTGTCACACTCAAGCCAAATTTCGGTTTCATCAGGTCAGGGCACAAAAAGAAAGGCGGAGTGCTGGACTTTAAGTTCAAGCTCGACAGTAAAACGGTGCCTGAGGCGCATCTTATCCCTTCTGAAGCAGATAAACTGATCCAGGAAGAGGTGGATGAAAGAGAGAAGCTAAGAGAAGAGATCTCAAGGCTCACCGAAAAAAAAGAAGACACAGAAGAAGACCTAGAAGAGATTAAGGATGAGGTTAAGCAGGTCAAAAAAACCGCACCAAAAGAGATAAAGAACCTCAGAGATGAACAAAAAGACATAGTAAAAAAACTTAAAGAAAACGAGATAATAATAAAGGACGAGCTTTCCCAACTGAAGAATGTTGAGGTCGCTTTGGAGAAAAAGAAGGAAGAGATAGAGCATAGGTCCGAAGAGATCAATGAAGTCTATGGTCTGCCTGATAATAAAGGAGGAACAATTGCCGGTCAAGTCGGGCCGGAACCGGCAGGGGGCAGTGCAGATGATCCTGGCCAAAATGGACAGTTCACGCAGCATGTGGATGTTACTGACGCACTGAGCAATGCAAATGATTATTCGGGTGCTGATCAGAAGAGGCAGGAAAGAATCAAGCTCAAGGATGTCGACACTATACCGACACCTGATAAAGAGCAGGCAAAGAAAATGATGGCTGAGAACAAATACTCTCCTGAGGTTTTCATGCACATTATCAGCCAGGCTCGGGAACTTATCAAAGAAAAGAAGTTCGAGCGGGCTAAGAACATGATTGAAGAGCTAAAAAAACATATCGACAAGGCAGACCTTAACTCGAAACAGAAGAGAACGATCTATTATAATCTGCTTGAGCTTTCGACTGATCTTGAGCTTTCATCGATGTGAAGTAACAACAAAATTATTTAAATAGACAAAACCAGAGAGATTTTGAAGATGGGTTTATTTTCCAGAAAAAAAGAGGATGGAATACCTGTGAAGAACAAGCCTGCGCCAGACGGGTTCACATTGAAGGCGCATCCTATCGAGGCAAACTACCTGTTCATGGATATCCATAAGAAGGACCTGAACGAACATCTTGATGAGATGAAGAAGAATGCAGACAACCTGATCGCAAGCCACAGGGAACACAGTGCAAAGGTCCAGGAGATGTTCCGCGATATTCCAAAGGAGCATGCCTTCTGGCTTAAATCTGGAGAATCCCTAAAGAATCTTCAGGAGCTTTATGATGCTTTACATGACATGGATGATATCATCTATTTTCATCATGTAAATCCTGAAAAGAATGATTTTGCTGATTGGGTCAGGCATATGTTCAAGGATGACAAGCTTGCATCTGCTCTTTCTGCATCAACCAGCCGTGAAGAGGCTGCAAAAGCTATAGAAAAAAGAATCAAGGAGATCAAGATGCAGATCCTGGGTGATGCTGCTTTTGGTGATTCTCAGAAAAAGAAACCTGATGATGATAAGAAAGAGAAGAAACCGAAGAATAAAAGAAAGAAGAAATTCCTGGGGCTGTTCGGTAAGGTGGAAGAGGAAGTTGAGCAGGAAGACAAGGAGCTTCAGATGGAGATTGAACGCAGGAAAAGATGGCTTTCGATGAAACAGGCAGAGATCGAGCGAAAGGAGCATGAGAACTTCAAGAAAGAAAGAGAGCTTTATGAAAAATACAAGGAGCTTCAGCAGAAAGAACATGAACTAGACCAGCATATCGGAAGCGATGATACTGATACAAAAGGCTTTGAGCCAAAAGAATCTGATGACAAGCCATTCTTTTCTGAAAAAACAAAAAAGAAAAAAAAAGCTGATGAAAAAAAGCTTAATATCAAATCAGATATGGAAGATATAACCCAGAAAAAGTATGAAAATATGGAGAGGCTGCTTTTACTTCTTTCAGAGAACATCAAGGGCAAGAAGTTCTCTGAAGCAAGAAAAGTCCTGCCGCTTATCAAGAAATATTATGATTCTTTGGACCAAAATGACCCTAGGAAACATGATTTCTATTACAAGATAATGCAGCTTAAATCAAGTATTGATGAGGCTTTGGGAACTAGATGATCAAGTCGCCTTATCGCTCTATGGAGATAATATCATCTTTTATTCTGAATCTTCTTTCTGAGAAACGTTCGCAGACATAGATATTGGATCTTGTATGGTCTGTTATTTTGCTGACCTTCATCGATCCTCCGTAGATCATCAGGTAGGGTATCAGGTTGTCTGCGCAGTTTCGGTCTACTAGTGCGCTGGATTCAATCTCATCTGTCAGTCTTTCAGCACACTTTTTTCCGACCTCTTCAGACCGTATTCCCGGCTCACCAAGCATATCTGCGCCAAGCCTGATCGGATCCTGGGAATCCACTTCTCCTTTTTCATTCGCAAAAAGCGCGAAGCATACGATTCCGCAGCCCACTGAATCAGTCTGGGAGTATTCAAGGTCGATCTTGATCGGCACATTGTGCTTAGTGAGATATACTCTGGCTGATTTTGCCATCCTTTCAGCAACATGCGCCTTTTCCAGGTCTGTGTGTGCAAATGCTCTTCCACGGATCGCAATAAGTTCATGCCTTGATGTCAGCTGCAGCGGCTTTTGCATGGGCTTATTCTTGATCAGTAGGTCGACTTTTCCACCGCCCTTTGGATAGAATCCCCTTCTTTCTGTTGTCAGTGTCAGGTCAGCGAACCTGGATAGCTGCGGGAGAACGATCTCAGAAAAATAATCCATGGGCATGGACCATCTTGTATCGGTTCCTCCTTTCAGCTTCAGCCTGTACCTGTTTGGGTCATGTATGAGTGGCGGGAGCACTGACTGCAGAAGAAGCGTGAGGGATCCGGCAGTCCCTACATCAAGAGAAACTGTCCTGGAATTGAGGTTGCCTGGATAGAATGTCATCTCAGTCGAACCTTCCTCTGCACCATCTGCCTGGGAGTTGCTGAGCTCCCTGATCAGTCTTATGCATGATAGATGCTGCGGCTTTAGGCCGGGATTTTTTCTTCCTGCGCGAATATCTGTCACCCTGAAGGCTTTCTTGTAGACCAAGGAGAGCGCAAGAGCGGTCCTGACTATCTGCCCGCCACCTTCCATGAACTTTCCGTCTATCTCAATCATATCCTTCTGAAGAGATTGGATGATGTTATTAAAGATTTTTGTCTTTGTACGCTTCCTTGAAAACCTTTTTGCTATTGCAGAATGAAAATAAAATTATTTAAATGAAAACCTTCTTTGATTAGGTCATAATAAGACGGATTAGAAATATTTATAAATACAGAGTTACCTAAATAACAGATAAGCAGATAAAAAGAGGATCTAACATGGCAGCACAACAAGGAAGCGGACCTGTTCCGCCACAACCGCCGAAAAGACACATAAGGCCGGCATCCATTGATGAAGGCTATTCCCGTACTTCTATCGATGATGGAGTGATACTTGATCTGGGTGAAGGGATCAGCCTGCATATACCTATTGAACGAAGGATGAGCCTTTCAGATTTTCTGAAGGTCGCTGAGAAGGTAAAGGCGCTTGAGCTGCTCTCAGAGGAATCAGAGCATCATCATGGGAAGTGATTTTTCTTTCTTAAATGAAATCCTCTCACGACTAAAGTCGTGAATTTCCTGAGAGGATTTCGACCAAAAAAAGCAAAGACCCATGACTTAAGTCGTGGATATGCTTTTTTTTAAGTATCAAATTCTTTTTATCCTCTCCTACTTTTCTCATTTATGCAGCAACCTTTAAAAACACAGTCCTGTTTTTGCGTTTTCTGATGGTAGTTGTCAAGAAGAAAAAGAACTCGAAGGCAGAACTGGACAATATACTGCATCCGATAGTCAGGAAATGGTTCTATTCCAGATTCAGCGAGTATTCGCTTCCGCAGAGATGCGGAGTTATGGAAGTGCATTCACGAAGCAACGTTTTGATATCTGCTCCGACAGGAGCGACCAAGACCCTGACATCATTCCTTTCTATCCTAAACGAGCTTGTTGATTCTTCTGAGAAAGGGATACTCGAAGACAGGGTGTATTGCGTGTATGTCTCGCCTCTGAAAGCTCTGAACTATGATATACAGGTCAATCTTCTTGAGCCTCTTTCCCAGATGGAAGAGATAGCCGGGAAGAAGCTCGGGATCAGGGTCGGCGTCAGGACAGGCGACACAACTCCTTCTGAGAGGGCGAAGATGCTGAAGAAACCTCCGCATATACTCATCACGACACCTGAGTCCTTGGCAATAATCCTGACCGCGAAGAAGTTCCGTGAGAAATTGGACGGAGTCTCGTGGCTGATAGTCGATGAGATACATGCATTGGCAGACAACAAGCGCGGGGTCTATCTTTCCATCACGATGGAGCGGCTGCAGAGACTGAGCCCTGGGCTTTGCAGGATCGGGCTTTCTGCTACTGTCGCACCGCTTGAGGACGTGGCGAAGTACCTTGCGGGATTTGAAGGAAAGAAGCTTCGGCCATGCAGGCTTGTGGATGTGCAGTTCATAAAAGATATGGACCTAAAGGTCCTAAGCCCAGTCTCCAATCTTATCAGCTCATCTTATGAAGAACGCAACCAGAAGATGTATGAGCTGCTGCACAACCTTATCCAGGGCCATAAGACAACCCTTATATTCACAAACACACGTGCAGCGACAGAACGGGTCATCGATAACCTGAAGCTCTTGTATCCCTCGAAATATGGAGAAAACATAGGAGCTCACCATGGGTCGCTCTCTAAAGAGCTGAGGCACAGGATCGAGACCAGGCTTCGGAAGGGCCAGATGAAGGTAGTTGTGTCGAGCACTTCGCTTGAGCTTGGGATTGACATCGGTTTTATCGACCTGGTGGTGCTTCTGGGTTCTCCGAAATCTGTAGCACGCGCTCTTCAGAGGACTGGAAGGTCAGGCCATAAGCTTCATGACACGACAAAAGGCAGGATCGTTGTCCTGGACCGCGACGACCTTGTGGAATGCGCAATGCTTCTGAAGGATGGTGTTGAACGCAAGATCGACAGGATCCACATCCCAAGAAATGCGCTGGATGTCCTTGCCCAACAGGTCTACGGAATGGTGATCTGCGAGAGATTCAAACTCACAGAGCTTTTCTCGCTTATCCGGCAGAGCTACTGCTTCCATGATCTTGACATAATGGAGTTCAATGACACTATCCGATATCTTTCAGGCGAATATGCAAGCCTGGAAGACAGGAGGGTCTATGCCAAGATATACTATGACCAGGAGACTGGGATGCTTTCCCGAAGAGGAAAGCTTGCAAGGGTTCATTACATGACAAACATCGGCACTATCCCTGACGAGAGCTTTGTGACGGTCAAGGTCGGGTCTGAACCTATCGGAAAGATCGACGAGGGTTTTTTGGAGAAGCTTCGGCGAGGGGATATTTTTGTGCTGGGAGGCGAGAAATACGAGTTCCTCTACTCCCGCGGGATGACCGCTTTTGTCAATGCGTCTGTACAAAGGCCTCCAAACATCCCTCGTTGGGTGTCTGAGATGCTGCCTTTGAGCTTTGATCTGGCATGCGACATCAGCAGGTTCAGGCGGCTCATGTGGGAGAAATTCGGAAACAAGAGGTCAAGGAAGGAGATTATAGGGTTCATCCATGATTTTGTCTATGTGGACAAGAATGCTGCTGAATCTATCTATGAATATTTCTTTGAGCAGTACCATTTCTCCGAGATTCCGCATGACCGCAAGCTTTTGGTCGAGCATTACAAGGCAGACACAAGGAACCATTACATATTCCACAGCCTGTATGGACGGCGGACAAACGATGCGCTTTCCAGGGCATTTGCCTATACTGCTTCGCGTGTGCATCTTCGTGATATTGACGTCAATATCAATGACAACGGATTCTATCTTGCATCAGACAGCCCGCTCAACATAAAGAAGATATTCGAGGTCGTGAAGACAAGCGAGCTTGACGAGGTGCTGAAGCTTGCAATCGAAGGCTCTGAGGTGCTGCTGCGCAGGTTCCGCCACTGCGCTACAAGGTCGCTCATGATCTTTCGGAACTATCTGGGAAGGGTCAAGCGTGTTGGCAGGCAGCAGGTCAGCTCCAGGCAGCTCTACAGCGCTGTGAAGCGAATCTCTAATGATTTTCCGATACTCAAGGAAGCACGGCGAGAGGTGCTTGAGGATGTGATGGACATAATGAACGCAAAGGCAGTGGTCGACATGATACGGGAAGGCATGGTATCGGTCGAGTTTGTCGACACAAAGGTTCCAAGCCCGTTTGCATTCAACCTGATCGCATCCAGCTATACCGATATAATCAAGATCGAGGATAAGGTTGAGTTTCTGAAGAACATGCACAAGCAGGTGATCCTCAAGATCGCTCTTAAAAAGGATCTTGACAAGAAAAAACTGAAGGACCAGTTCAAAGAGTTTGATTATCAGGAATACTGGGAATCTGAGGACGAGGAGGATGATATTTCCCTGGAGAATGATGCCTAAGATTTTACAAGCCTCCAAAACCGAAACATTTATTTAGTTGCATTATTGTGAGAAAAGCAGGAAAAAAGAAGTGAGATATAATGAAGAGAATACTGCTGTTTGGGATAATACTTATGTCTTTTATGCTTTGTTCATGCGAAGGTGGATGGGAAGATGTAGAGCCGGGTTCAGACCTGCTTGATGGCTTTTATGAAGAACCAATGGGTACTTTCTCGATAAGATACAATACAAACTGGGAAGTGAGCAGCGACAAGATCCTGACATTCACTGATCAGGCAGGCGGTGAATATCCTGCAAGAGTGACTATCTCTGTACTGGATATGCAAACTAAACCTATTCCTCTGTTCGAATATGCTGAACATATAAAGGAAGGCATAAGACAGATCTCTTCTGATCTAAAACTTCTGGATTCATCAAATACAACTCATGATGGAGATAGTGCTTATTCAATGACTTTTTCATACAAGTACAATGATCTGGAATTTCAGGAAAGAAAATTTCTGAAGCAGAAGAACAACAGGATCTATATATTATCCTATACTGCGCAGAAACAAGATTTTGAAGAGCATTCTGACCTTTTCCAGGACATGATCGATACGCTCGTGTGTTACTGAATTCTGTATTCTCAAACGCTTTTTTGGAGCAAAAGACCATAACATTTGGGCGGGTGCTATCAAATCCTGCAGCTTGGATGTTTTCAAAGCGGCCTTTTGAACGGCTTCATCCAATAAATACTACTCCGCTTGCTGCGCAAGCTTCGCCTGGCCACGGGAAGCTTTACTGCATAAATCTTCCCTCCCTAGGCACAGACGCATTTATTGGATGAAGCCCTTTTGAACGGCTATTATGAAATCCTATCCTACTTCACCGATGTTTCACATCGGTTCCGC
>CAYMIF010000003.1:0-63474 GCA_964390375.1 uncultured Methanosarcinales archaeon | reverse complement strand
TTTTCACCAAATCTCCTTTGAAATTTCAGCTACTTAAACTTTACTAACCAAACTCCGGATCAGCCCCACGCAAAAGAACAAAGCCCCTGGAGGGAGTTGCACCCTCGACCTGCAGATTTCTTATCGTTGGCGCAAGCCGCTGATTACGAGTCTGCCGCAATGGCTACTATGCTACAGGGGCGGTTCTGTATCAAAAACTTTGACCTTATTTATAGATTTTACGGATTTGTTAGTGACGCTGGTGAAATGCTGATTTTTTCTTAAAATGTTATAGTTTTAAGCTGATTTTTCCTTTGGTTTATAAACCAGTTACTCAAAAAGTGGTAATTTTGGTATAAATGTATTATTTTATCCTCGGAAGGTTTATAAAGGATATTCACTGTTTAGGGATGATAAAATGGTGAATAGGGTCAACGCCAGAAAATTTGCACATAGACTGCGCCAGGACAGCAGATTCGAAGAGGCATTCTTCCATTTCATGAGGCTTCGGAAAAGCAGAGATAGGAATGTAAATCATAACCCTTATTTCTATGAAGATACTGCCTCACATTCACAAGAGCTTCAGGACCTGCTCAACAGACATAATGCAGAAAGCAATAGAGTGTTCCACGGGATTGAAGAGCTGGTGTCTGGTGTCAAGAATTTCGCAGTGATACAATATGATCTCTTCTCTGCAGAACACACTCTCTCTAAAAGCAGGCTTCCTGAAGAACTTGTCGGATCGATATTAAAGGATGTTGAACTGTACAAAGAAACCTTTTTCCATCATATGCAGAGCATGTCCCAATCTTTGCTTGCAAGATTTAAACCTTTGGGCCTTCATCCCTCAAGATATCTTCTTTCAAGAGCAGGCAGAGGATTACGAGACCTTCTGGCAAGAGACATGAACGGGGATGAATCTGTGCTGGAGACTGATATCGTGCCGACAGATGATATAGAAGACGAGAATGGAAACGGTACGAAAAGAAAAAGAGAGCAGATGCAGGCAGGCATATTCTGTCTTCATTTCAAGAGAATAGCAAGAGAATATCTGGATGCGCAGGATGATTCTGAACTGAGAGCTGAAGAGGTCAAAGCCATAGTAGGGGAAGGGATATCCGAGGGAGTATTGAGATATCATAAGAACAGGGTGCATGGACTGCTAAGTGATTATGACACCAGAGTCAGGCCTGCCCGTAAAATAGATGATGACCTGTCCTGCCTGAGCACGATTGTCCAAGCCTCAAGAGATATCCTTGAAGCGACAATGTACATGACACATTTCTTCGAGAGGCATGTGTATTCTGATGCTGTCGACAGAGAACTTGTGGATTTTGAGAAGATAATAAGAAGAGATGAAGCACTTGAGTTCATCACAAACTTCGGGACAAGATATGTACACAGGCTATTGACATACGGACATGATGTAGAGATTCCAAAGATAGAGGGGAAAGGATACATACCATATCATGAGGTCGTCACTAATCCTCCAGAAGCTGGTTTTCATGTAAGACCATCGACTTATGCAGTTAAAGTCAATCAGACCTATGGTATGGTATCATTGCTGCTTGGCTGGACCAACCCGGAAGGCAGGACAATATGGAACCCCACAGAATATGAAGTTGAAAGTGTTCTACAGATGATGGGAAGGCCAAATGAAGAACTTGAAAGACTCAAGAGAGAGCATCCGAATTCTGAGATAAAAGCAAAGTTTCGAGGCCCAAAAAGCGCGGTCGATGACCTAAAGACATTAGCTGCAGAATACACTTGGGGTGAGAATGTGGTCTATGAGGACAGACCTCCTGGAGAACCGAGACAGATATCATATATAGAAGATGTCCCTCTTCCGAGCGAAAGGTTCGCTTATCTTGCTAAAACACAAAAATCAGTCTTAAAACAAAGGAAAAATAAATAAAATGCCGGAGGAAGCCTCATCCTTTTCAAAGCTTCTTTAGAATCTTTTCCTTAGAGCCGAGCTTCTTCTGGCACTCTTTGCACACCAGCTTCTTCTTGCCTTTGCTGTCTTTTATATAGGTCCCTACTGGTTTCTGCAGAAATGTCTCCTGGACCTTTTCCTTGCATACAACGCATTTCATGGTTTTTTAGATTTTACAGGTGTTTATAAATATTACCTTCGCCTGTATGTGAGCATGTCCATATAGTCACGGAAGACACATTCAATCTGATTGGGGCAATCGGAGAAAAATAACCTGAGCAGTTCATCGCTGCGCCTATAATGCAAATCTCTCACCTGCTCTGCCTTATCGACTGCGCCAGTATCCTTTAGAATCCCTATTGCCATATCAAGTTCCTGCGGCCTGAGTTTAGGATTTCCGAAATATCTTTTGAATTCTTCTATATCATTCCCATTTCCTGTGTCCAGCAAAGCAAGATATAATATGTTCCTCTTGCCGCTTCTTATGTCAGAACCTCTCTTGTCCTCTCTATCCGGGCTGATATCCAGTATATCATCCTGTACCTGGAAAGCTATCCCTGCAGGGGTGAATATCTCTCCTGCCATGTCTGCGTATCGGTCTTTTTGGTTGGCAGGAATATCTGAAAGATAGGCACCTATCCTTGCACTGGCTGAGAAAAGCCTTGCTGTCTTGAGATGTATCATCGTGATATAGTCATCAACAGTCTCAATCGGCTGCAAATCCAAGACCTGACCCTGGTTGACCCTGATCGCTGCTTGGTTCAGTTCTGAAATGATCTCAGGGGTATTCCTGCTGCCGCTTTTCATCAACTGCTCTATTGCGTGATGGGACAGGAGATTGCCTATCATGAGGGCATGGGAATATGCACCCTGTATATTAGCAGACCTGAAATATCTTGCTCCATTCGCATCTTGAGGATAGTGGTTTTGGCATGCTTTTGGAACAGAAGGCAGACCCCTTCTCCAGTCATCCTCGTCAACCATGTCATCATGAACCAATGTTGAATTATGATATAGCTCGACTGCAAGAGCAGCGCGGTAGAGGCTTTCGTAATCTTGGGGCAGATCCTGTGAAAGATTCTCTGCTGTGAGCACCACTAAGAGGGGCCTGAGCCTCTTCGGAGTCTTGTCTGAGCCTGGGCAAAGCACAAAGTCTGAGAGGACCTTGTAGGTTTTCCGGCTCACATCAGACAGAAGCCTTGGCTCTGAGACTGTGTTAGTTGAACTAACAGAATGAAGCATCATCTCAAGCGAGCTGTTCAACCCATCTACATGGTGCTGGAATTTGTCAAGCATATTAGATAATCCCCTATCATGCCATCGATAGGATGTCAATAGAAATCACCTGCTTTTATGTGCAGAAATGCGGGCTTTATTTATAAATTGATTGATTAAAAAAAATATATAAATGAACACTCTAAACCGATTATCGATGGAGAGAGTTGTGGAAACAAAGGGACTGTGCAAGAACTATGGTGAGATCAAGGCTGTGGACTCATTGGGGTTCTCTATCAAGAAAGGCGAGATATTCACGATAATCGGGCCTAATGGAGCTGGCAAGTCGACACTTCTGAAAATAATCATCGGAATCGTGGACAAAAGCTCTGGTGTTGTGTCTATCCTGGGCATGGATCCTGATAAAGAAAGGCTGAAAATAAACAAAGCCATAGGATACATGCCTGAAGAGAATGCGCTCTATGAGAACCTGAGCGTGCGCCACTACCTTAGATTCTTCTCTGAACTCTATTCTATTCCGAAAAAAGAAGCAGACAGTCGGGCAGAAGAGATGTGCAGGGACCTTGGAGTGAGGGACATAAACCAAAAGATAGGGAACCTGTCCAAAGGAAACAAAAGAAAAGTGCTTCTCATGCGGGCATTGATGCATAAGCCCAGATTGCTTATCCTTGATGAGCCGACATCCGGGCTTGATCCTGTGACAACATCGGTCTTCCTGGGATTTATCAGGAAACTCAGACAGGAAGGGAAGACCATCATATTCTCTGCTCATAATCTTTACCAGGTGGAGGAGATCTCTGATCGGGTCCTTATCCTAAAAGACGGAAAAGAACTTATCTGCGATACGATACCAAATATCAAGAAAAGAGCAAGATACAAAGGTTACAAGCTAGATTTCATATACAATAAAAAGAAACATCACAGAGAATTCTCTGATAAACAGCAGATGATCGATTACATCAACCAGATCGACACAACAAGAATCACAAACATCGACGCAGAACAGATCTCCCTTCAAAAACTTTTCATCACAGAGTTTTCAAAAGAGGATGAATGAAAATCAAGCTGAAGAATATCTATCTTATCTCAAAAGAAGAGATATACAAAAACAGAAAAACGATCTCTAAAAAGACAATATTCTTCAGCCTGGCAATTCTCGCTGTATATTCGCTGCTTTTTTTCTTGTCGATGACCACTGAAATCGCATCTGACAACGCAGTATACAGCGTGGCGACAAATTCCGAAGAGATAAAATCTGTTCTTGGGACAAATGACAAGCTTTCTTTGGATATCATCGATTTAGAGGATTATGACAGCAGGTCGTATGATTCTGGCCTGTTCTTGGTCCAGGGGCCTGGAGAGCTTATGCCTGAAGAGAATCTTGTCCTTATGAGCAACAAGAGAGGATACAGAGGAAGGCTCAAGAACGATGCGGCAGTCAAGAACATAATCGATGCTGTCAGCGAGTATAACTATAACTTATACATACATGAATACAACAGGAATGACGACCTGTTCTATGACCTTTTTCCTGTGTGGGTCATGCTTTTTGACCGTAATGAGATAATATCAGATGAACGAAGGTTCTATGAGGAATTCAACACAAGCCTTGAGCAGGAGACTGATGCCGAGAGCAGGCTGCAGCAGGATATAAACAATTTCAGGAGAGGAATTGCAACAGGTGAGGACCATGATTTTCAAAAGCAGGTCAGCGACCTTCTGTTCCAGTCAAATTATGAAGACATGACAACACCAAGCAATCTTGTGATATCACTCCCGCTGCAGTCGATCGTCTTCGGCCTTCTTATCCTGACACCATTGATGTTCATATCCACCGGCTATCTGTCATCGCTCTACAACGAAAGGATCAAGAACAGATCATCTGTTCTTTTCAGCTGCGCAATAACCAGGGGCGAGATCGTCATCGGCAAGACCCTGCCATATCTTGTCGCTGCAATGATTGTCTCGACTGCTCTTGTCTTTGCTGTCAGGCCAGAATTCTGGTCTGTGATATATGCTATCCCTGCAATACTGACCTCTATACTTGGATATTTCTCGGTCTGTTTTGCGCTGGTGCTTCTCTCGAGAAGCTATAAGGAGATCTCTTTTCTGAAGACCTCAATCGCATCAGTATACATCGGATACCTGCTGCTTCCGACCTTCTTTTTATCATTGCATGACGCAGCTTTCATGTCGCCTATATCTGCTGTGACCGAGATCATGACATCCGGCGAGCTTGGGCTTCAATTATACGCTTTTTCGATAATCCCTATACTTCTTTCGTCAATCATAATATACTATTTCTTCTCTAAGATATTCTGTGAGGAAGGGCTTCTGATCGACAGCATCCCAAGAAAACTATATTTCAGTCTTTCCAGGATTGTTAAGAATAAACTAAACATATTCCTGGTCTCATTCGTGTCTTTTCCTGTGGTGGTCCTTGTCGAGTCTGTGTTCCTCATATTCCTGTTGCTGCCTTTTGACAACCCTTTCTGGCCAATGCTTGCGCTCATCGCCGTCGCCGGGGTCACTGAGGAGATCGTGAAGAATATTTCAATCTATTCTGCATACAGGATAAACAAACTCCAGACGAACCCTCTTTTGATAGGTGCTTTTTCCGGTGCAGGGTTTGCGCTTGCTGAGAAGGCCATGCTGCTTGTGATGCTTCCTGAGCTTGTGTCAAACTACAACACAATCGTCATACCCATACTTATCGTGCCGTTCATATTCCACTCGCTGACATGCATAGCTTTTGCTGCTCTTGCGAAGAGGACGAGGATGAGATTTGGGAGCCTGATTGCCATCCCTATCACAATACATGTCATATACAATATCGCGGTCGTGGCATTGACTGCATCGGTCGGGGTGAGCATCGGATGAGGCTTTCGATATTCAAAAAAGACCTAAAAGACATTGTCCGCGAAAAGACATTCATATCCACTGTACTCCTGCAGATATTCATGGTAGCTTTCTATACTGTCGCGATATTCGGTATAATCGTTATATTCAACCCAGGCGGCAGCTCTGGATCAGATATCCCGCTGAAGATAATATATGAGAACGAATATCCAGGTGATCTTGTCAGGCTCGTGAAAGAAAACCGTGGATTTGAACTAAGAGAGGTCAAGGAATTCTCACCAGAAGACATACAGGATGAGATATCCGGAGAAGAGGTCGTCTGGATATACAAAAGAGACCTTGATTTTGATTATGATTTCGTGAGGATCTTTATCGATTCAGGAGACTTTGAGGCAAGCTTTCATATGTCTGAGTCAAAGAAAATGCTCGAAGAATACGAAGTCATAAAAAGGGAGGAGAGGACAGACCTTCGTGACTATCCTGTAACAGAGGTCATGGGCGGAAGGGACCCAGATGATTTTACTATCAGAAGGCTGATATTTGAATTCACCTATCTTATCATGATACCAATCCTTTTCTTCCTGCCGATATATCTTTCCGGAACACTGCTCATCGACAACACGACAGAAGAATTCAAGAAAAAGACAATAGGCGTACTTCTCAGCACACCATTCAGCCTGAGCAATATCATGCTTCAGAAAATCGCTGCTGCACTTCTGCTTTCAGTCATACAGATCGGTGCATGGATCCTTGTCATAACATCAAGAGGGATAGACATCAACTATCCTATCAAGCTTTTCGCAATACTTGTTCTTATAAACCTGACAATGCTTCTTGCTGCTGCTCTTGTCTCTGTATACTTCAGGGAAAGAGTGAATGCACAGACAATATTTTCATTGCTCTTCATAATCATCATTGTCACAAAAGGATACGTATTCAATCCTCTGAATGTTATAATAAAACTGAGCATCCATGAAATTTCGCGAATCTTCATGTTCAGCTATCTGGTGTTCTGGGCTGCCCTGATAGGCATATTGCTTGGTCTCTTGCTAATTATGCTGAAAAATATGAAAAAGACAGGCATAGATAATACCTGATTAGTATACTTGTTGTGTTTTTTGTATATCAACATATGCATGCACTAACCAATGATTCTGATAAAGAATAAATTTTATAAAGGGTCAAATTTTATCAGCGAAATAAGTTCAGGGGGTGATGATAACGATGACTGAGTGGATTGAAATACGATTAGACGATGTGTATTCATCGGGCATGAGAAGAGGAAGAGATAGTCTGAGCTATGTTGAAGAGGAAGAAGAAGAGTAGAGTGCCTTTTTCTATTTGTTTTATTGATTTATAATTATTATTTACTTTATCTTATACAGAAATTAGTGAACAGAAGCTCCAGAAGATGCTTGTTGAGCATCAATCTGATGTCTTTTTCCTTGAATCTCGGGATCAGGGAAGAGTAATATGCTACGAAATTATATGAATTTATCATGCTACGCATAGCAAAGCGATTCCATATGTTGCCGTAGATTGCGCTTATGTTCTTCTTGCCGGCATGTTCCAGGACCTTTTTCCATACATAAAAAACAGAATAATCCTGGAGCCTGTCGCCGAAATATGATGTCGTGAAATCGACAAAACCTGTTATTGCTCCTGTTCTTGGATCAATCAATATGTTGTCCGGTGCGAGGTCGCCATGAACCAGGCAGTATTCTTTGGGCTCCTGAATATTGGTCAAGAGAAAATCCTGCTTGTCTTTAGGAAGCTCTTTTAAGTTATCTGCCAGATTCTTTTTCCATATCTTTTCCTTTGCTATCTTAATCGTGTGGAGCTGGTCCAGGAAAGATATTATCTGCGATGATGTCTTCTTTTCATCAAGCAATATCCTGGACTGAGACAGAGGGATTCCAGGCAACCTTGTATATAAGGCTAGGCTGGTCTGGCCTTTATCGGGCTTATCGAATGGATCAGAATAGATTATCTTCGGCACCCTGAGACCTTTGCCAGACAGAAGCCTGAGCATCTCAACCTCATGCTCGAAATATTCAAAATCATGGTAGATTATAGCTATTGCTTGTTTATGCTGCAAGGCCGGAGAAATGGACGATAGCCAGGGGCTCTCTTTGGGCTTCTCAAAGATTATCCGGAACTTATCAGAGTGCGAGCTTATCCTCTCTATTTTAGCTATCTTCTGAGGATAGCTTTTCTCTATCAACTGCTTTGCCTGGTCTTGTGGTAGCGCCATTCTGATAGTCCTCTCTGTTATAAGCCAACGACTGTGTTGAAATCATCCTCGTTTAAGGATTTGATAGTGACAGGCAGCCTCACTCAGCCGATTCCCGGCCCTCAGGGAAATTCACAGGAATCGGTCCATGGCAAGAACTAAATTTCACATCAGCCTCGCTAGCATTAATCTGGCCCAGGCATCATCAAATCCTATGGATTAGATGTTTTCAATACAGTCTAACAAAAGGCTAATATGAACTCCTATCCTACTTCACCGATGTTTCACATCGGTTTCGCCTGGCCCTACGCTCTGGCCCGCAGACCAGCCATGTAGGGCGTGCGCCAACCATAAATGGTTGGCTTAGCCCAACTGAGAATATTGCCTAAAGATATATATTCTCATGGCACAGACGGCTAGGATTTCATATTAGCCCTACCAATCGGCGCTGTCCCGAAAGTACCTTTTCTGTATACTATTAAATCCTACTACGTTTTCACTTCGTGAAAACTTCGTCTGGTCTCGAGAATATTTACTTCATAAATATTCTCTCTCGTGACGCAGACGGATTTAACAGTGCTCAGAAAAATGGAGTTTTTCTGGTCGAATTTTTTCCAATCATATAATTAAAAAGTAAATTGGAAAAAAATTCATATACTAATCCATGACTTTTGGGACTGCGCCTACCAAACAAAAAATATTTATATATATAAATCCTCTGATGGAGTGATATGGTGTGCCCAAGACTAAAAAAGAGGATAAACGCATTCCTTCTCGGAGATGATGGAAAGATATCAAAACAATCACTTCTTACAATCGGCGCAATACTTTCAGGTGCAGCTATGTCATCGCTAATCATGAACAAGGATGTGGAGGCTGCATATCTGCATTCAAACAATGTATCTATATTCTCTGGATTTCCTCCGGGAAACCTGAATGGCTCGCATTCACATCATGGAAGCCACGGGTCGCATTCCAGCCATGGGTCGCACGGATCGCATGGATCACACGGGTCGCACGGATCGCATGGGCAGTGGTGAAGACATCAGCAAATTAATTAAATCATGCTATTTTTCTTGTTTTCATATGGGCAAGGCTATAATCAAACTAAGCTATGAATGCAACAACAACTGCCTGTTCTGCCATGCGAAGCGTTTCTCTGATTCGCGGCTTTCTTCTGAAGGAGCGTTCAAAAAGATCGAAGCTGCAAAAAAGACAGGCGCAAAAGAGATTATCCTTTCAGGGGGTGAACCTACAATCAGAAAAGATATATTCAGGATCCTCAGACATATCAGAAATCATGGATTTTCTGCGGGTATGGTGTCAAACGCAAGGATGTTCTCATCGAAAGATTTTCTTGTGAAATGCTGCGATATCGGGCTGGCTGAGGTTTTTGTCTCACTTCACAGCCATAAAAAAGAGGTCCATGACAGGCTGAGCCAGGCACAGGCATTTGAACAGACTATCCAGGGGATCAGGAACCTGAGATCTGCAGGAGTCGACGTCATCCTGAGCGTTGTCGTCAACAAGATGAACTTCGAAGAGCTGAACGAGATTGTCGGCCTTGCAGATGATATGGGCGTGGACAGGATAAAGTTTGCAAGCCTTGTCATCAATGGAGCTGCTTTATCGAACAAAAACCTTTTGGTCGAGAAGATAAGCAGGTGTGCTGAGGCATCTGTTCGTGCCTGTGAAGAGGCTGAGAAGAGAGGAATCAAGGCTGGTGTCGAAGGCTTTTCCCTTTGCCTGATATCAGGCAGATCAGATCTTTGCGATGACCTTTTCTCAAACAATATCAGATTCATGTCAGAGCCATTCGAGTCTGAGTTCTATTCCACAGACTATGGACCTAGGATAAAACCTGATAGATGCAAAGAGTGCAGAAGAGCTGAAGAATGCTTTGGGATAGATGAGGAATACCTGAAGCTTTTTGGGGATTCTGAGCTTTTGCCATTTTCGTGATATAATCAGAATTGAGAAGGTCTTCATCCAAAAAATACTACTCCGCCTGGCCACGAAAATATTTATTGAGAATTAAAAATTCTCAATCAGGAGAACATTCTGTTCTCAGTATTTCATAAATATTTCCTCCCTTGGCACAGACACATTTTTTGGATGAAGAGGCTATGAAAGAATCTTTTCTCTGATCTTTCTTGGGTCTGTGAATACAGGGTAGAGCTCATCCAGACCGTGGAGGTCTGCATATTCCTTCTGGACTGCTGCACATATAGAATTCAGGGCGCAGACCTCGCAGCAGGGGGCCACAGTCTTCCATCTACCTGGCTCGACAATCCTGACCTCATTATCTTTGTCTTTTTCAACAAATGAGCATATGTACTGCTCCTCCTTGACAATCTTTCGGGTCTCTGTAGAGAATTCCTCAAACCCCTGCATATAACACAACGGCACTCTCTCTATCCTGAAGGTCCTGCCATTCTTCTTAAGAAGCATGGCTGTCTTGTAGAGCTCAAGCTCCATATCGACCAATCTTGCGACGATCCAGGGATTCTCGCCTGCGCGCGACTGGATGTTTCCGTCAGCTGTTCCGGGATCGAGGTTGTTGAATACAAAATGACGGACCGACGGATAGGTGTTCATGTAGAAAGCTATGAAGTCAGAAAGATAGCTGCAGTTGACTGAATTGATGGTCGAATTTATCACAACATGGAACCCTGCATCCACTGCATTTCTTATACCGGCCAGTGTCTTCTTAAAATTTCCTTCTGCTGCGCCAAGCTTTATTGAGTCTTCTTCCTTGTGGGTGTGAACCGATACGTTTATGCCCTGCAGTCCAGCGGACCTGAGCTTCCTGACAAGAGCTTTATCTGAAAGATTGGCACCGTTTGTTATCATCCTGGTAGATATGCCGAAGTCCACTGCAAATCCTATCAGGTCAGGGAGGAACTCAACAAGCGTGGGCTCGCCTCCGGTAAAGCTAATCTCATTCACACCCTGAGAATGCAGCTCCTTGATTCTATCTCTTGCCTCTTCGAATGTGTAGTCCTTCTCGAACTGAGGGTTTGAGCAGAATACGCATCTGTTGTTGCACTTTCTTGTCACCTGCATGAAGGCCGGCTTTCTTTTGGTCATCTGACCTCACCTTTGACATATTTGCCTGCATAGGAGCTGAATTCATCTGAGCCATGAATGGCTATGTAGAAATCCCACAAGCCTGAACAGCGACTATCGTTGCTGCAGCCCGCGCAGACATCAAGCTTTGTCTTATCATCGAAATCATCCCATCTTCCTGATTCCTTGAGTGTGTCGAAGAGATGCTCGTATCCGGGAAGGAAGCAGGGCGGAATCCCGCATCTTGCTGGTATCCGAATATCCATCGCATTGGCCCTGCAATAATCTATCGCTTGTTTTATGAAAGGCAGGGTCTCTGATATAGAGGGTATGCACTCTTTGTTTTTTCTTGCTTGACAAAGGGGTGCGACAAAGGAGAGGGTAATGGCCTTGATGTCAGGGAAATTTTCCTGGATGAATCTTACAATACCCTTCAACTGCTTGTAGTTATAAGTGTTGACTACGATGTTGAGGGTCACATCGACCTTGCTATCCAGAAGATTCTTTATACCTGCGACAGTCTTTTCAAACGTTCCCCTGACCCTTGTTATCAATGCATTGGTATTCTCGTCAATTGCGTGGAATGAAACAAAGGCCATGTTTAGTCCTGCCTCAGATAGCTGTTTTGCATATTCCTTATCTATCACCACTGCGTTGGTCTGAAGCTCGATGTGCTTTGCACCCTGCTCTTTTGCCATCCTTATGTATGAAGGCAGGCCCTTCATCATTGAAGGCTCGCCTCCGCTAATTATCAGAAGCTCTATTCCCTGTTTTGACCATTCTGTGATCTGATCCTTTATCTTTTTATCATCAGATATCATGTTCATGGCACCAGAGTCGGTGTTGCAGAAAATACAGTCCTGATTGCATCTGAGGCCTATCCTCAGCTCACGGCAGAACCTGGGCCTGAGCTCAGATGTGCTGTATAGGCGCATGTATTTCTTGAATATTCCCTGGCAGATACCCTGCATCATGCATGAATCACAGACCTTGGGATTCGTCCTGACCGCAAGACAGAGGTCTTGGGCGACCCTGATATAGTCAAGCTTTCCATTTTTCTGATAAGAAGGCTTGACTACTGGGATGAAGCGGTTCTGGGTAGAGTAATGCGGAATCCCTGCTTTGGTCATCGCATCCTCGATCATGCAGAACGGGAAGTCGATGAACTCGATTTTCTTTATCTTATCTGAGTTTTTCAGTGCTTGTGCAAGCCTTGGGATCAGGTCTGAGAACCTTGGCATCAAACTTTGGCAATCCTCAAGCCTTTCAACTGGACTAGGGTATCTTATCCTGATGCTGCTTCCTTTTCCTGCTAATCTTTCAATCTCTTGTTCAAGATCAGGGAGTATGGATCTATCTGTTATGAGCTCTTTTTGTGTTTTTTCATTCTTTGTTATGCCCTGCTCCTTGAACCTTTTTTTCACCTGGAATATCCTGCTGCATATGGGCGCGACTCCGCAGTATCTGCACCGGACTGCCTCGCAGGGCGGCTCATCGTTGCTGTCGAATATCTCATATGTGCCTCTGACATCGTCTATCATCTTGTGGGCATCCTGTATGAAATCCTCATAGCCTTCAAGCTCTCTTTCAGGAAAACGGGAAAGCCAGATGTAAATCCCTCTTTTCCTGCAATAATCAATCACTCTTTTTACCTCTGGCATGACCTCATCATAATCATAGAGCACCTTGTCCCTGTATCTCATGGAATTTCCCTGAGGAACTATGTTCATCAGGTTCATCTCCCAGACATCGAACCTCTCATGAAGAACGCGGACTGTCGAAAAAAGATGCATGTAGTTTAGTCTTGTGACAACAGTGTCGGTGTTATATATCATCCCAGGGACTGAACTGATATTTTTTAGCCCAAGAATGGACTCGCGAAAGGAGCCTGGAACGCGCGTCATGGCATCATGTACCTTTGAGTTCGGGCCATGAATCGAGAAAGTCACCTCATTCAGACCTGCATCTACCATGTCTTTTGTGAATCTCTTGTATGCATACATGCGGCCGTTGGATATGGTCTGTATACGGTCGAATCCTATGGATCGCCCGTATCTTACGATGTCTATTATCTGGGGAAATATCGTAGGCTCTCCACCAGATAGGACCAGTCTTGTCGCGCCGTCCTCTTTTGCCTTTAATATCTCCTTTTTTATGCTTTCTGGATCCTTGTGGAACCTGTCTTTTCGCTCGCCGTCCAGACAGAAGATGCAGTTGTTGTTGCATAGGCCGGTCAGGCTTATCCAGAACTTTTTTACAAATACTGCATCCTGAGCCTTTTTCATCTTATCGGATGGAATTCCTTATCACCTTTCTTTTCCGGGTATTCCTTCCAGGGGCCTTCGCAGATACTGTCATATCTGCAATCAGAGCAAAAAGAGAATTTTGTCTTACCCTGGTCCCTTCGAACTTTCGTGTAATTGTCTATTCTTACATCCAGATCAGCTATCTCTGTATCTGGTATGAAATTCTCTGAGCAGTATCTTTCGTACCCAGTCATCATGCAGAACGGTATGGCCTCTGCCATGACCGAGATGCTGTTGTCTATACCTATCTGCATGGCTTTTTTTATGTAGGGCATGGCCAGGGTCTTTACAGGTACAATAGAGTCATAGTATTTCTGGGCATTTCCTACTGCATGCACAAAAGCCAGCTGGAACTGATCCACACCAAGCCTGACAAAGAGCCTGGCCAATGCAGGCAGATGACGATAGTTGGGCTTTGCAACTACTGTGTTTGTCAGGATGAACTGATCAAGCTTCCTGAGGTTCATTATGCCTTTTAGGGTCTGGCTGAAACTTCCCTTGGATCTTGTCAAAAAATCATGAAGCTCTGGCCGATGGCCGTGCAGTGCCGGCGAGAATTCTGTTGCTCCGGCAGCAATCATCTTCCTGCAGAATTCCATCGAAGAGAACATGCGGCCGTTGGACTGTATCTGGATGGTCTGATATCCCAGGTCTTTTGCTTCCCTGACCATATCCAAGATGTTCGGCCTGATAGTCGGCTCGCCGCCTGTGAACACCACCCCATCACAGGTCTTTTTAGCCTCCCTGAGCTCTTTTAGAAGGTCTTGGGTCCTCCTGTCTTTGAATCTCTTCTTGTGGGCCTGAGCGCAGAACCTGCAGTTGTTGTTACAGGTAAAGCCGACCTTCAAGTCTAACCTGTTCATAGAATCTACACCTCGCCTGGTGCTGCAGAACAACTAATCAGTTTTTAATGTTTGCTTTTGGGATATAAGAGAAAATAGTCAAAGTCAGTTGACCTGGTTTTTGTCTTTTTTCTGAAGAAATGCCTGTATGTTTTCAATAGTTACGTCCAATATCCTCATCAACGCCTCCTTGCTGTTAAAAGCATTGTGGGGCGTGAAAACCACATTGTCCATATCGAATATCTTATGGTCCCTGACAATGGCCCTCCATTTCTGGGGATTTCTCTCGCTTTTCAGCAGCTGATGCTCCTCTTTTATATACTCCTCACCTTCTATTACGTCAAGCCCTGCACCGCCTAACTTCTTTGTTCGAAGCGCATTATGCAATGCATCTGTGTCGACCACGCCTCCACGTGAGGTATTTATCAATATAGCGCCTTTTTTTATCGTTCCTATGTTATCCTTGTTTATCAGATGATGGGTGTGCTTATTGTAAGGGACATGCAAGGTGATTATGTCTGATATTTTCAATAATTCATCAAGCTGAGTATATCTGAAGTTTATTACCTCTGCCAGGAAATTGTCCCTGTTTATATCGAAAACCCTGACATGCATACCGAAAGCCCGAGCCATCCGCGCCACATGCAGCCCTATGTGGCCTCCCCCGATTATACCTATTGTCTTATCCTTAAGATCAGATCCGGTCAGGCCTTCTATGGAAAAATCGTTCCTTTGGGTGCGCACGTAGGACTTGTGTATGTTCCGGGAGAGAGTCAGTATCAGCCCGAAAGTGTGCTCTGCGACAGTATTCTCGCCATAATAGGGAACATTGCATACAGCAATGCCTTTTTTTTTGCAAAGGACTGTGTTGATATGATCATAACCGGTTGATCTGGTCGTGACCAACTTAAGCTTTGGAAATTTTTTCAGAAAATCTGGATTTAGTTTTGAATATATGAATGTTGATATAATTTCAGAGTCTTTTTCGATGTTGCTGCTGCCAAGAGGCTGCTCATAAAATTTCAATGTATGTTCTTTTAGGTTTTTCTGCAGATATTTCTTTTCCCATGGTTTTATCTCATAAAACGTTATCTTTGACATTGGCTGACACAGATCCAGCTGCCTGAAGAACACTTATAAATGTTGCGATTATATGTTAAATCCAAAGTTATGCAAAGATTTATATTCCATATTCTTTTGCAGATTCGGCATGGACCCTATATATGCTTTCCTTCCCGGGATATTGGTCCTCGGGGCAGTCACAAGCTATACAGATATCAGGTACGGGAAGATCAGGAACAACATGATCCTGTTTGGACTTGGGTACAGCATTTTGGTCAATATCATTCTAGTGGCATTTCAGGTGATCGGCTACCTGGATATCGCAAAGCTGCTGCTTAGCTCCGGGATCGCTCTTGCATTCGGGATATTCATATGGCTTGCCGGTCTTTGGAGTGCTGGGGATGCGAAACTTTTCTTTGCGTTTTCGATGCTTGTTCCAATGTCTGCATACCAATTCTCGGAGTTTCCATATTTCCAGGCGATAATAATCCTCATCAATACATTCATACCCATGTTCATCTATTACCTTTACCTGTGCCTGACCAGGACGACAACCCAGCAGAAGATCGATGTCTTCAAAAAGTTCAAGCTGAGATTGATCGGGATGATATTTCTCTATTTCTTTGTCGGCGACTGGATATTGACCCTGATTTTAGGACCATTCAACATCGACCCGGGATTCTTCGGAAGATTCGTGTTCTTCTTCCTATTCATAGAGACACTCTCGAACAAGAGCATGAAGATGAAGATCGCACTTCTGATACTGGCAATCATCCGGGCTGTTTTTGATTATGAGACAATCAGCTCAGGCCAATTCATCCTGATGTCACTGAAACTTGTCGCCTCATACATCGTACTTCGGTATTTTGTCCTGAACCTCAGCTATGAGTACCTGACTGAAGAGGTGCAGATCGAGAGGCTGAAACCCGGGATGGTCCTGGCAGAGAGGATAATCAAGGAAAAGGACAAGAAAGATGGCAAGGAGAAGGTCAGATATCATACAGAGAAGAACATATTCTACAGCCTAAACTCGCTGTTTCGCAGCACTACCCAAAGCCAGGCGATAGAGTATTTTCCTGAAGGGCTGAACAAGGAGAACATAAAAGAGCTCCAAAAGCTGCATTCGAGCGGGAGGTTCAGCCAGCACAGCGTGCGCATATCACATACAATCCCGTTCGCGCCATTCATGTTCATCGGCATCATACTTCTTCTCTTAAACAGAGGCAATTTCCTTAACATGGTGAAGATCTACTGGATCAGGCTCGGGCTAAATGATGTCCTTCGGTTATTTCGGAACTGATCTTTTCTGATAATAATTCAAAAGATAAAACTTATATAGTAAAATTTATTTTGCCAATGCATAGGGAGGTTGTTTCTATGGACCAGAACATGAAGTATAATAAAGAGGAGAACTGCTGCGACATACCTGTCAAGACTTCTTTGTATCCTCTTGATGTGATCTATACTGCATCATATATATTTCTGGATAAAGCTTTCATCTCGCTTGATGGTGATCCGGATAGTAAGGTTTTAGTGTCTATCAGACCGAAAGGCCAGGATGATGCGAAAGGCATGGGAAAAGAGTTCATGAACCAACTGCTTTTCTATGCACATTACAAGAACGTGCTGGATGACAACAAGGATGCCAGGAACATGATGCTGCAAAGAGCGCTTATCACCAACATGGGACCGGATGCTCTTTCGGATATCACCCGAGAGGATGAAAGCGAAATCGCTGACAGCGATGATGACGAGTTCTTCGATGATATCAGTGATGATGACTTCCTTGAGGACCCGGAAGGAATCGCGATACCCTGGGAGGAAAAGTACGGAAAGGACAAGAAAAATAAAGAGACCGATGGAAGCGATAAGCAGGAAAAGAAGGATTCGGAACAAATGAAAAAAGAATCTGATAATCCTGAAAAAAAGCCAGAAGATAAAGCAAAGAAGGAAAAGAGAGAAAAAGTGAAGGCTGATGCAAGACCAAAAGATGGAAAAGAAAGCGAAGATTATGTTTAACAAGAAGCTCTATTTAAAAGAGGCGATCGAACAGGCTATCAATGATTTCTCAGAGGTCGCCAAGCTTGATTTTCACGAAAATGATGCATTTCTAGTGACAATATCATCAGAAGAGGATGCTGAGAGCATCGGCCTGGAATTCAAGAACTATGTTCTGGGCGTAATGAAGAACGAATCTATGGTATGAAAATGGAGAAAAAAGCATCCCATGAACTGGGATTTTTCAGGGCAAGAGAGATAGCTGGAAAGAAGGTCTTCTTATCATGTGAACATGGCTCGTGGATCATACTTTCCAAAAAAGAATACGAAGACATGATGTCTGGGAAAACAGATGACAAGCTCAAAGCAGAACTGACCAACGTAGGCATCATCAATGCAGAAGAGAACATGGACAAGTTCATCGAGGACTACAGGAAAAGATATTTCTATCTCTACCAAGGACCATCGCTTCATATAGTGGTCGTAACAAAACAGTGCAACCTGAAATGCAGATACTGCCAGGCAAGCGCAAAGATGGACAATGACAGCTCTAACCACATGAGCCTGGAGACTGCCAAGAAGACAGTCGACTTCATACTAAAAGGCCCTTCCAAGAACATCATAATAGAATTCCAGGGAGGAGAGCCTCTTTTGAACTTCGATGCAATAAAGTATATCGTGAAGTATGCAAAGGAGTCGAACAAGGACCCTGAACGCAACATAGATTTTTCTATTGTCACAAATCTCACGCTCATGGATGATGAAAAACTGCAGTTCTTCATCGACCACAAGATCGGAGTGTGCAGCTCTTTTGAGGGCATAAAAGAGGTGCATGACAAGGTAAGGGTTTTTCGGTCAGGCGCTGGGAGCTATGAGAATGTGGTGAAATGGATCAAAAAGATCAACAGCATACAGACAGGAGAAGTGCTTGACCCGAACAAGAGATACCTAAACACACTGCTTACAATCACGCGATACTCACTGCCATATTACAAGGAGATAATCGACAAGTACATTGAGTTCGGATTCTCTGCAATACACCTCAGATTCATGAACAATCTCGGGTATGCGAACGAGGAATGGGAAGAGCTGGGGTATACCCCAGAGGAATTCCTGGATTTCTGGAAAAAAAGCGTTGACTATATCGTGAAGAAGAACCAAGAGGGCACATACATATTCGAGAGATTCGTGCAGATAATCATGCAGAAGCTTTTCACTGACACTGATCCTGCCTATACTGAGATGATGAACCCATGCGGTGCTGTGCTGTGCCAGCTTGCATACAATGTGGACGGCGGTGTATACAGCTGCGACGAAGGCAGGATGGTCAAAGAGGACATATTCAAGCTCGGTACAGTCGATGATGAATACAAGGAAGTCGTGTCGTCTCCCAGGGCCTGCAGCCTGATGAGCTCTTCAGTACTGGACACACTGCACTGCTCGACCTGTGCATACAAGCCGTTCTGCGGAGTGTGTCCGGTGATGAACTACATGGAGAAAGGAACGACTATCACGAATGTCGCTGAGTCCTCCAGGTGCAAGATACACATGGGTATGTTCGACTATGTCATAGAGAAGGTCGAGAGCGACGAGGACTACAAGAAGGTGTTTATGAGCTGGATCGATCCCAGGAGCATGGGGAAGTGACCAGTATAATCGGCAATTTTTTATTTATGGAAGCAATTCTTGTCTAAATCTTAAAAATGAAATGGGAATACTGGGGCAGATGGGTACAGCCTGTGCTTTCAGCCTGCTTCTGGGACAAATGGAACTATGAATTTCCTTTCAAGGAATGCAAGATAGACGGAAGCATGTATTATCTTGACGGGCATTTCTTCCGGCTGAAGGATGATAGGGACGAATTCGCGAGATTTCTGAAGTGCATTGAAAACAATTTTGAAATAATCGAGTCATTCAAGAAATGGATCGAAAAAATAAAGAGGGAAGCTGAAGGCTTTTCTGCGGGAGCTGGAGTCAAGACAATCAATGACTTCAATGACAGGTTCAGGAAGGTACTCTGTCTGTGGAATTTTTTTGCATTTATTGACTCTCCACTTGAAAATCAGATGCTCGAGATCTGCAAAAAAAAAGGATATGACCTCAATGAGATAATATCAGGAATCAGGCCATTCAGAAAGACATTTACTATGATGCAGGCTGAAGAGGCGAGGAAACTGAAGAATGCTTCGAAAAAAGAGATTGAGGCGCACATCGACAGGTTCAGGTTCTGCGGAATCCATCATTTTATCGGGGAAGAATATGATATGGAAAAATTTCTGGAACTTAAGGATACCAAACCGTCTATGGTAAAAGAGATTGATATTCCAGAAGAGCTTAAATGGCATGCTGAGCTTGCGTCAATCGCGATGTATTCCAGGACCTTCTTTGCTGAACTTTCAGGAATGCTTCAGTATAAGATAAGACCTATTCTTGAGAAAGCCGGCATGAGATTGGGAGTGAATCATCTGGATTTAACTTTCGATGAACTGATATTTGGGCTGAAAGGGCATAAGATAACAATCGGCGACAGAAGCAAGTATGGGATAGAGCCTGGCGGAAGAATAGTCACTGGCAGCAGGGTGGATGGAATATTGGAGCAACTTAAGGTTGAGATATCAAGATCAGATATGAAGGGAAGGGTTGCAAAGAATGGGCATGCCAAGGGAATCGTCAAGGTCGTTTCAGACACTGAAGATATAGAAAAAGTCGAACAAGGAGATATACTTGTAGCCTATGAGACTTCTCCAGAGTTTTTCACTGGAATAAAGAGAGCAGGGGCAATAATCACAGAAAAAGGCGGAATCACATCACATGCTGCTATCATGAGCAGAGAGTATGGTGTTCCCTGCATCATCGGAGTTGCAGGAATCACTGAGACCCTAAAGGATGGAGATATGGTGGAAGTGGATGCGGAGAAGGGGATTGTGAGGCGGATCGGATGAATTTGCTTTCTGAGATAGAGAAGAGGAAATGGAGAAGGCTGTGGGAGTTCTATTTTACTATATGGTTTTTGGACAGGGCAATGGATGTCCATATAAAGTTCAATAAAAGGCTGGGTTATGAAAACAAGGATACGATACATATCTATAAAAACAGAAGTGAAGAAGCTTTTTTCTGCGAAGAAGAGATTGCACAGCTGAAGTCTGTCCGGAAGAGAAAATTACTAAATGAACAGTACATGAGAAACCATGAAGAAGGTGCAAGAAAGGCAATTCAGAGGATCAGGCAATTCAAAGGAGATATCTTTTCATATTCTGAAATACTGGAAGAATTGCTGTCTTACTATCGCGCCTCGAGACCTGAAATATTTGATCTTGTCGAAGATATGATAGATAATGAACAGATCAGGAGACTTGTGAACAGATATGGCAAGCTTCGGCTTGAACTTAAAAAGGCATGGCTTGAGGCAGAGCGGGATTCCAGGACGATGAAAGAAGCTGCGGCTAAGGGCTTTGGGCTAAGTCTTGAACAGATGGAGAGGCTGACAAACGACGAGATCAGGATGCTGGCTAATAAAACAATTTCAATTGCAAGATCAATAAAGCTTGGTGAGGAACGCGAAAAAGGCTGTGTCTTGGGTATCATAGGACTTAAAAAATTCATTGTAACAGGAAAAGAGGCTGATCTGATATCAAGGATAGCCAGCACAGAAATATCGGCAACTGATAACATAAGTGGAAAGACAGCAAATCCCGGAAAGGCCATGGGACCAGTTAAAATAATACCGCAGGATGATTATGATAAAATGATTGAGACTGCAAAGGAATTGAAAGAGGGGGACATACTGGTATGCGGCATGACCCAACCAGATATTACATTTGCACTGAACAAGGCTACTGCTTTTGTAACAGATGAAGGAGGAATAACTTCACATGCTGCGATAATATCAAGGGAAATGAACAAGCCCTGCGTAATCGGGACGAAGATTGCGACGAAGGTTCTGCGCGACGGCGACATGGTCGAGGTGGATGCGGAGAAAGGAATTGTGAGAAAAATAAATAAAGAAAACAAGAATGAAAAGAATAATCAGCATCCAAATACATAAAAAATAATCATGGCAGAAACTTGCTGGCATTGGCTATCTTGTCAGGCAGGTACTTCTCGATCACGAAATTCAGGCCCCAGGCAGCCAATGACTGCTGCTCTGCCCTCTTCTTCATGGTGTGGAGAAGCTGGAGCTGCTTTTGCCATTCCTTGTGGTGCTTTATGAACGGGTCGTTTTTCAGCATGTCCTTGATCTTCTTTATGTCGACTTCCTTGAGCGGATGGGTAGGAAGCTTGTAATCGATTATGTCCTGAGGAGTCACTCCAAGAAATTTTGCGTTCGGGACGCAGAAGAACTTGTTTATGTGGGCTGCGTTCCCTGAACCGACCTTAAGGGTCCTGTAGATGTTACCGACACCGTATGGATCACAGTCCACGAATCCATAGACAGGAAGCTTCATCTCGTCTGATAATCTTCGTATGAACCTTCTGCAGGCCCTGGTAGGAACTCCACCGAGGGATATGAGGATGCAGTTGGACTTCTTCCAGAAGTTGTGCTTGACGAGCCTTTGGAACATACCTGCTGTCTCTATCGCCAGGATGAACTTTGCCTCTGTCTCGAACCTGAGATGCTCGACAGAGCTTGGGATAGAATATGCTCCTGAGCCGAACCTTGTGCAGTCAATCCTTATCTCTTTTCCTGTTTCAGGGTCACGGTCGATGACTATCAGCTTGCCTGCTATGTCTCCTCCTTTCTCCTCAGGTATGAATCCAAGCTGTTCACGGTTGACCAGCATCATTGCCTCGACGTCGTCCATTATGCTGTCTGATTCCTGCTGCTCCTTGAAGCCTGCCTCGCCCCAGTTCTTGCTGACATAATATGCTTCTCTTTTCGTGGCTATGTCGTCAGTTTCTATGAGACCCTTGGACAGGCCCATGAGCTTGAGAGTCTGGGCGAATGACTTGACTGTCGATGCTGTGAGCTTTCGCTCCTTTGTCCTGCCGTTCATCTCAAAATAACCTAATTTAGGGTCATATGAGACATTCTGCAAAGACCGGATAGGCGTAATCAGTGAAGGGTGCTTGGATGCCTGAATATGCTCAAACACGTCCTTTGCCTTGACCTTAATATTTTCCAGAAGCTCTGTCTCCTTCATTGCTCATCACCATCCTCATCTTCAGGTTCCTCTTCTTTTTTGACTTCCACCTTGCCTATCTTGGCAAAGGTCTCATCATAATCAACATTCTTCTTGGGATCAAAATCCATACTCTCCACCTTTCCCCTGTGCTGCTCAAGCATTCCCTTGAGCATGGTTGTCGTGCGGTCCTTCTCATTGTCTGTGAAGCCAAGTATGTTCTGCAAAGCCTCTGAGACATGAGGAATGTATTTTTCTATGTAGCTTCTTTTCTTGAGCTCATCCTTGACCCTTCTCTTCTTCTTTACATAATAGCCAAGGTTGCGGCCGCATTCCTGCAATGCCAGCTTAATATCCTTGATAATCTCCGGATAATGGGCAATCGCCTCCTTGCTCTCTGAGGTGAAGGGAACCCAGACTGATGCGATATGGATAAGGATGGCAATCGGGCCAACAGGCATCGATCCTGCAGACTGGCTGAGGCCATATGATCTCCAGTTCATGCTGGTCACTGATTTCGTGGATGCACATCCACCCTGCTGGTACTGAAGAGGCACCCTGTTTGCGAACCTATATAATATCGCTGCATTCTCTTTTCCAAGATCTCCGCCATAGGCTATACCTGCTTCGATTATGAATGGATTGCCTCTGTAGACAGATGGCGGTCTTGTGCATGTATAATAAAACTCAGCGTTGATCTCTTTTTTTAGGCCCTTCTCGAGCTGGTGCGAGCCGATAGGTGCGATACAGTCAGAAGAAGGCGCCATTATCTTGGTCTTCTTGATCCCGTCTATCAACTTCTCCGCCATCTCCCTGTTCATCTTAACTGGTTTTGTGTTCGGAAGAAGAGCAGCATTTTCGCAAATCTGTTTTGCTGTTCCTGATCCGACCCTCGAGAAATCATTGGTCAGGAAACTCTGTAGAGTGCGGGATTCTGTGACCTTTAGCATGGTCATCAGTATTCCCAGCTCGACACCATAAGGATGAGGCTTGATCTCGGTGGTTGATTTTGGCATCTTCTCTGTTGCCCTGGGAAATATTATCTGCTGCGCTTTTGGATTAGTATAAATTATCGTCACGTGCGGATTGGATATCGCTGTTGCTTTCAGGTACTGGTCGACTGACTGCGAACCGCCAGCATAACTTCCTTCAAGGTCTATCTCCACCTTTGTCCCATGGTCTTTTCCTATCCAGTCCTTCTGCTCATCCCTGACGATCTCCGGCGCATTCTTCTGGGTGTTTATCTTGAGTTCATAATAATGCGCAGGGCTTTTTGGATCTATCTTTGATGTTATCTTTGCAGGCCTTCCTGTTGTCAGCTGACCGTACATAACGCTTGCGCTGATTCCTATACCCTGCTGGCCACGCGACATCTTAAGCCTGTGGAACTTGGAACCGTAGAGAAGCTTTGCGAATATCTTAGGTATCTGAGCCTTAACTATCCCCGGACCATTATCCTCGACGATTATCCTGAACCTGTCGTTGCTCATGTCTATGACCTGGACATTGAGCTCAGGAAGGATATTTCCGTCTTCACATGCATCAAGGGCATTGTCTACAGCTTCCTTCACTGTAGTCAGAAGTGCTTTTCTCTTGTTGTCAAACCCCAAAAGGTGACGGTTGCGGGAGAAGAACTCTGCAACACCTATCTCCCTTTGGCCTTTTGCCAGCTCCACTGCTATCGGGGAGCTTCCTTTTGCGTCATCTGAAAGTTTTGTCTGTGCCATGTCTCATACCTCTTTATAAAATAAATCAGATCGAATCTAATGCGTTGGTCTTCATAGAAGCGCGGTTCCTCTCAAGCGACCTGAAGACAGAAGAATGAGTGCTTCCTGTCAGAAGAGAGACAACCGCCTTTCTTGCTGCAGCGACATTGGTCGCCTCTCCGATTATTCCAATGGTCTTTCCATATACGACTATGTAGCATTCTGTGAGCTCCTCAATCTTCCTGCGGGATTTTCCTGATCTTCCAATCACCCTTCCTTTCAGCCTCACTGCGCTGTTTTTAGTCTTGACATATTCTGAAAGATTCAGCTTCTCATATACATAATCCTGCTTCTCCAGGAACATCGCGACATCTGGGTTGAATCCCCTTCCAATCGCCTTGATTATCTCTCTTAGGGTATATAACTTGATCGCGTCCCTGCCTATGACCACGACATCCCCTTCCTTTGAGTCTATCTCAATCTTGGCTGAGCAGTCCTCTTCGAGCTGCTTTTTTACGCTTCCTTTCTCTCCAATCAAAACCGCGACCCTCTCTTTCGGGATCTTGAGATCATAGCTGTACTCTTCCATGGTCGGTTAAAAAAAATGCTGTGTTTTTAAATCTTTTGGAAGGACTTAAAATCCTATGCTGCTGTGTCCTTACCACCAGATCTTCTGGCTGTATTCCCGAACCATCCTGTCTGTGTTGGCATAGGATACCAATCCAAGTGAGTGGGCCATCAACTCAGCCCAGGCAGTGTTTTTTCGATATTCTTCGCTGTAATAGATTCCAAGCAGTTCATCCAGACCTTCGAAAAGACTCGCGAGGTCCTCCTGGTCTTCCCTGGATTGATCCGCAGAGACCGTGACCTGATCTGATTTCGGTCCGATTATGAAAATACCTTCAGGGTCCATTGCATAGCCTTCAGGAACCCAACCGTCCCAGGTACTGAGATTGACACCTAGATTGAGAGATGCCTTCATGCCAGATGTTCCTGATGCTTCCTGCGGCCTTCTCGGAGTGTTGAGCCATACATCAGAACCGCCTAAAAGAAGCCTTGCCAGGCTTGGATCGTAGTTGTCAAGAAAGTCTGCCTTGACCTTATTTCCGAGCTTCTGACAGGTCTTCCAGATATACTGGAGAGCCTGTTTGCCCTCCCTGTCATTGGGATGTGCCTTGCCTGCGAACAGGATCTGGATCGGGCCGTGCTTGTCTGCCAGTTGATGAAGCCGGTCTTGGTCACGGAACAAAAGCCATGGCCTCTTGTAGTCAGTCAATCTTCTTGCCCAGACCATGGTGAATGCGTCTGCGTCATATTTCACTGGGTTGTAAAGATTCAGCTGGCCGATAAGATCCATCTTTGCATCTTTCTTGGCCTCGAGCATCTCTTCCGGAGATATCCTTGCTGCTACCTGGCCAATCATCTCAGGCTGAAGCCTCCATTTGTAGGCTGTGTGGCTGTCGAGAAGCTGTGCTACATGCGGACTTGCCCAAGTAGGAGGATGGATCCCGTTTGTTATATGATCCATTGGCTTTCCATTTCTCAGATACTGAAATACGCCCATGGCATCGCAAACCCTTGCATGCTTCTCTGCCACTGCATTCATGTATTTACTGAAATAGCCTGCAAGACGGGTCATCTCGAGCTTATCTCCGCCAGCCATATCCCGTATATTATCGGGAAGAGTAGTGCCCATGATGCTTTTTATCAATCCATAGTCCCATCTCTCGTGAGCTGTGTCTAAAGGCGTGTGGGTGGTCAGGGCACATCTGCTCCTTATCTCATCATCATTCATGCCCCTGTTCTTCAGCTGCAAGGCCAGAAAAGCAGGATGGCCCTCGTTCATCTGAACAGTCCTGGCGTCTATTCCAAGATTCTGTAGAAGAGCTGCTCCACCATAGCCAAGGACATATTCCTGAGCAATCCTCGTGCCCTGGTTGTGGTCGTAGAGCATGCCGGTGATCCCTCTGTCTGTCGGACTGTTAGGCTCTATGTCTGTATCCAGAAGAAGAACAGGAAAACGAACACCGGTCTGGCCGCGGACAACATATAGCTCTGCTCCGACAGTCAGCTTGTGGTCGTAGAAGTCCAGCTGAACAGTCTGATCAAGCCGTGGAAGAGTGTTTTGAGGCGACCAGTGTATAGGCTCCTCATGCTGCCATCCCTCATCATCTATCCTCTGCCTGAAATAGCCGTTCGTGCTTGCCTGAATGACGGCCAGGCCCTTTATCCTCTGGTCTGCCATAGACCTTATGGTATCTCCTTCGAGCATCTCGAGCCCTCCGCATGCTGTCGGCATGTATCTCTGCAGATATGCACCCATGCTGAACAGTATCACGTCAGGCCTGTACCCCTCAAGCTTGAAATCCATAGTCGAGCAGGTTAAACTTTTAGTTGTATTTAAAACTATGCCTGCCTATACATGTAGAGGACAGTAAAGTTTATAAACCAATGCCAAGTCCAAGAGAAACTCAATCAGACTTATATGTGATTTCTTATGGTTATCGCAACATTTTACTTCCAGTTACATCAGCCATTCAGGCTGGATCCATCTAGAGACAGCTTTCTTTGGGATGAGCAAAATGAACAGGTATTCCAAAGGACAGCTGATCGGAGCTATCTTCCTGCAATTGGGCTGTTTCGGGAGATCGTCGAGTCCAATCCTGATTTTAAGCTTACCATGAGCATGTCCGGAACCTTTATCGAGCAGGCTGCGCAATACAGGCCAGAGGTCATCGACGCACTTAAAGGACTCCATGAAGCAGGGCTCGAGAGAGGCACTGTGGAATTTCTTGACGAGACATACTATCATTCCCTGGCATCGCTTTTCTCAGATCCTGATATGCGGGAATTTCGGGACCAGGTGTCGCTGCACAGGGAACAGATGCACGAATATTTCGGATTCAGACCAACATCTTTTCGCAATACTGATCTTATATACAATGACGATATCGCAAAAGCAGTCGCTGACATGGGATATAAATCAATCATCTGCGAAAGAAGAGCAGACATGTTTGAAAGCGACCATCCTGTTGCACCAGACCAGGTCATGCGTGCACAGGGTACGGATCTCATTGTCATACCGAGAAACAAAGAGATCTCTGAAACAATGATCGGCAGGTATCAAAATGCACAGGTCACAAGCGAGGAGTTCGCTGAGTGGCTGTCTAAAATCAAAGGACAGAGCGTGCTGCTTGGATATGACTTTTGCCAGCTCAGAGAAGACTCATGGCAGGATGGGAACATGTTTAATTTCTGGAGAGAGCTTGCAGGAGAAATCTCTAAACGAGAAGGAGTCAGGGCTGCCAATCCAAGCGATATCGCAGAACAATATGCAGATGCTGATATTCCTGAAGTCAGGATACATGAAGGACATAAATCAAGACATGATGAAGTCAGGAGAGATAGTCATGGCAGGGTTTCTACTGATGCGCAATTTTCTTTATTTTCTGAAGTTGAAGGACTTGAAGGAAAGGTCAGGTTGGCAGGAAAGGAAAATCTTACCAAATGGAGACATCTGACAACCTCTGATCAGATATATTTCCTATCATACAAAGAGCAAAATGTGCAGGACGTCCATTCATATCAAAATCTTTACAAGGACGGTCCTATGGCTGCATATGTGCTAACAAGGAAGATGGACGGACTTGAAGATTCAGTCAGGCATTTCCATATACTAAAAAAAGCAGAACAGACACCAGTCATAATAGTTGCACCTGAGACTGGAAGGCTTCCGGAACACGGCATGGGCGAGCAGGCAAACCTGATATCCGGAAAGACAGGAGGGATGGGCGAGGTCGTGGCTGCAATATGCTTTGGCCTCAGCGAAAGACAGATCCCTGCCTATTTCGTGGGCCTCAACCTGAGAAGAAGATTCATGGACGAATCCGGGCTTTCTGAAAGAGAATGGATACAGAAAAGGCATAGGCTGGATCCTGAATTCATCAAACTGGTGAACTCTGCGATATTTGCTGACCACAGGTCAGCATATGAAGGCAACCCAGTCGAGACTGCAGCAGAATACCAAAAGCAGGTGGTGAATACCATAATCAGGGATATAAGAAGCAAGCACAGCGGAAGAGGTATCGTGCATACCCATGACTGGATGGCAGGAGGCGCGATACTGGCCTACACACATGCAAGGGGAATCCAATCACTCCATACTGTACATAATACCCACACAAGGGATATCCCGCTGGAACTTCTCAGGGGAGTTAATCTTGGGATGCTGAGAGAGAATATGCATATACCAGGGGGGACAGGAAATATGATGGATTCCCAGGCAACAGCAATCAAGTCTGCTGATCTTGTGAGCTATGTAGGAGAGAGTTTTTTGAAAGAGGTTGTTGAGGATTATTTTACTGACAGAACTTTCATACCATGGGGAGTACGACATGAGACTAAGCACAAGTACGACCATGGTTCTGCGATAGTTATACCGAACGGCATATCTCCTGTCATGTATCCTGAAAACCAAAAATCTGATCCGAATCCGGATACACCTGGACTTGCTCAAAGTTATGGCCAGGACACAGTAGACCTTATCGGCGCAAAGAAAGCGAATCTTGTGAAATTCCAGAAACAGATGGGACTGAAATTCGATCCTGATGCAATCCTTTTATTCTGGTCATCAAGGCTGGATCCTACGCAGAAAGGACCGGAGCATCTTCTGGCTGTCGCACAAAAAGTCGCTGGAGCCCATCCTGAGGTGCAGATAGGGGTTGTTGCAAATGGAGACACATGGTACGAGGACAGGATGGGACAGATAGCATGCGCTTCAGACGGAAAGATCGCGTTTCGAAAGTTTGATGAGAAGCTGAGCATCCTCGGGTACGCAGCATGCGCTGATTGCTTCGGAGCCTCTTTGTATGAGCCTTTCGGACAGAATGATGTTGTAGGGAATATCTATGGAGCGACTGCTACGAACAGAGACACTGGCGGATATCATGACAAGATCACCACCCTGAGAGTGAAGTCATGGGGCGCGACAAGAGACCATGGCAACGGCTTCTTGTTCAAGGACTATAATGCTTTTGGCCTTGAATGGGGACTTAACCAAAGCATTGCTGCACACAAAAGACTTCGGCAGGTGCCTGCAGAATATGAAAGACAGATGAGAAGGATCATGCGCGAGGCCAGGGAAACCTGGAGCCTGGACAACATGATCGCATCTTATATCACAGCATACCAAAGGCTGAATGAGAACAGGCCCTTGGCCTGAAAAAATTCCTGGATATTTCTTCGTAGCAATCGCTAAGTTTATATAAACAACCAACACAATACAGTTACATGATCTCTGTTGAACAAATCGGCTTGATAAAAATAATTCCAGTAATACTCTTAGCTGTGGTTTTTGGGATGGTGATATTCGGGATAATATATTCCCTTGTCAAGGAACGAAAAAGGACCAGGGACATGGAAAGACGAGCAAGAGAGATGGGACTTGCGTTCCTCCAAACAGACCCGAGCATTATCCTTGAGATGAAGAAGGATTTCAAGCTTTTTTCTAAAGGGCATTCCAGGAAATCAAGAAATGTCATGAAAGGTACATTTCGAAGCCGTAAATGGAATGTCATGGACTATCGGTACACTGTCGGATATGGCAGGAACTCGCATACATGCTCTATAACCTGCGCAAGCGTTAAAATACCGCCTGAGAAGAAGAAACTGCCAAGCTTTATCCTGACTAGGGAGACATTCTGGCACAAGATCGGAAACGTACTTGGCCTGCATGATATCAATTTCCCTGATTTTCCGGTCTTTTCCAGGAAATACAGGCTGAAAGGCAAAGATGAGGAAGCGCTCAGGAAAATATTCAAACCGCATGTGCTGAATTTCTTCGAAGAAAGAGAATGGAAACATGATGTCGAAGGAAAAGGACATGACATGATCTTCTATACAAGAAAAAGAGTGAAGCCTGAGAACCTAAGAGAATTGCTGGATGAACTTACCAGGGCAGAACTCATGTTTGAGATAAGATGAAAAAAGAAGAAAAAGAAACAGGGAAGCATCACTGAATCATTCCTGCTGTGTTTTCTTAATCGCTGCGTTTCTCCTTCTGGTCAAGACCCTCCGAAGCTTTGGCCATTCATCCTCTGCCAGGATGTAGCCGATGCAGTTCTTGGCACCGCATCTGCAAGGATGGTCCTCCCAGTCCTCAAAGTCATATCCGTAGTTGTAGCTTATCTCTTCCCCTTTTCTTATGTTCCTTTGGGCAATTATCCATATGTGGCCTTTGATTATGTCTACTTCAGAGTTCGGATCACATGAATGATTTATGAGCCGAGCTGTGTTGTAGGGAAAATTGCCGTCAATGTCATGGCGCTTGTTAAGCTCAAATATGTAGACTGCGCCGTTCTCGTGGTCTGCGTCATCAATGGTCCTGGTCACCCTCCTGGATGACTCTGCCTTTGTCACCTTCTCTCCGACATACTCGATTATCTTGGTGCCCTTCGGTATGTCCTTTGCTGCGAAAACACCCTTGTTGTGGATGCTCGAATCTCTGACTTCTATGTATTCTGATGTTATCGGTTCCATTTTATGAGAAGATTTTAGGACTTGTTTTTAAATCTTTTTCTTCACTGGGCCATTAAGAAATAAAGCACGCTCATTTATGCCAAAATCTTCTTTTTTACCTTGTCTTCATCCAAGATTATCCCAAGCTTCTTTGCGTACTTTGCGATGTTTGTTATGTCCCTTTCTAAAAGCTCTTTTGCATTACTGCTGTCTGTAGATGCTCCCTGAGAGAAATCTATCAATACCGGCTGATCGTTATGGTTCAGGATGTTGAACGGGCTTAGGTCTGCGTGGACGATTTTTGCCTTCCTGTGAAGAAGAGTCATGTTCCTTAGTATGTTATCGATAAATGCTTTTGAATCCTTCGGATAATGGTCTTTTGCCTGGGGAGCAGGATCATTGCCTCCTATGAACTCCATCACTATTATGTTATTCTCTGCAGTTATCGGTGTCGGGACTCGCACTCCGGCTTCCCTTGCCTTGAGAAGGTTTCTGTATTCCCTCTGAACCCAGGCGAAGATCACCTTGCGCCTCTGGTTCCTGAGATTGATGAAGCGCTTGTCCTGCCTTATATAGTCATACATCCTGTTGAAATTGCAGGAATGAAGACGGTAGATCTTGACTATTACTTTTTTGCCTGCTTTTGCTGCTGAGAAAACATTTGCCTCCTTGCCTATCATGACAGGGCTTAGAAGCTCATCGAAATGGCCCTGGGCCTCCAGCTTGTTGAGCGTGTTTATGGTGAAATTGTCGAACACGTTCTTGTATATCTTCCATTCTTCCTTGGATTTTCTAGCCATTCTGGGCAATAAAGCTGAGGGTGTTAATAAAGGTTGTGAGATATGGGAAGACAGAGTGGGAATGAGAGAAAAAAGAGAAAGAAAAAAATGTCATCCTAAGGCCGGTCTGAATCCTCCGGCTGTCTCTCCTGGACTATACTGCTCAGCGACCCTTTTTACACGCTCCTTGACCCTATCGTAGAGAGAGGGCTTCTTCTCAATCAGGCCTTCCTCTATCAAGAACTTGTATACACCATCACGGACCGCATGCTTCTTTATGTTCCTCTGAAGAACATTCAGGTCGAAAGCAGGACCGAATATCGGAACAAGACCGGACAGGGCCTTTCCAAAAGTCCACTCTGCTGCTGCGTAAAAGTCATGGGTGTCCCAGACATACTTGTACAAGGCAGGGAACTCAAGCAGTGCCTTTGTGCCTACCATGAACATGTAGCCCCTGAAGTAATTGTGGAAAGGTGTCTTTGATAGGTAATGGAAAGTCTGATGACCGAAATTCGCAAGACCATTGAGAAAGCCCCCTTTCAAGGACAGCTTCTTGAGATATTTCTGGGATCTGTCCACACTGTCATTTATCCTTGCTTCGAGACGTCCAAGTATCCTATCCTTCTCCTCATCTGTCTTTCCCTGCAGAAGCTTTTCCTTATAGCGCTCGTCGACATAGTGGTCCCAGGCATAATCACGCATGCCTTCAATCTTTCCCGGGACAATGAAATAATCCTTGACATCCTTTACAGCACTCCTGACTGAGTTTACGATATCCTCAAGCATCTTCCTCCTCCAAATGTTTCACTATCTGCTCCATCACTGTCTTGTAATCGACAACGCCCTTTATTTTCCTATCCTGCGTGACCAGGCAGGAGTAGGTCTTGCGCTTCATCATTATGTTCATGGCAAGCTCTATCGGAGCTTTTATGTCAACAGAATCAACCGGCGAGTTCATGACCTCTGATGCTGCCAGTTGGTTTGGGTCCTTTCCTTCTGCGACAACCTTGTTGTTTATATCCATCGCTGATATTATGCCTACCGGGATGTCTGACTCATCCACGACATAAATGTGGCGTATGTTCTTGTCCTTTATTATCCTCGCTGCCTCGACAATACTTGTGTCTTTTCTGCAGGTTATGGCCTCATGCATCTTTATGTCTTCCATCTATATCACCTTATATAGCATCTATCTGATAAATATTCTCTGAATATAAAAAATATAATAGTATATATGCTGTTTATGCTGTTTTGATCATCTCTGGCCGGTGATCTTCTTGAGGAAATCCCGCCTCGATATCCTGTCCTTTCTTCTGGCCTTTGCATTCAACGGTATCGACATGACCTTTCCGCCAATCTTGGAAACAGGATATATGATGTAAGCCAAGGCAAGACCGCCTCCTGCGACTCCAGCTATCACCGGCAGCCAAAACTCACAGTTGAACCTGGTCTTCCTGAACTCCTCGATCTTCTCGATATAATCCGGGCCAAGCCTTTCCTTGAGCTCTGCGTCTATCTCTTTTGTGATATTATTCTCGAGGTTGCCGATCTCCTGCTCCCTGACCTTCTGCATGAACCTTCTTCTCTCGCCCACGACAACCAGATAATCTCTCATGGCCTGCATGGCTTTCTCGTGATCCTTCTCTTCCAAGGCCTGAGCGATCTCCTTTTCCAGCATATCTATGCCTTTGATGAGCTGATCCTGCTTCTTTATTACCAGGTTGAAATCCTTCTCATACTTTTCCTTGTTTATCTCTTCTCTTCCCACTCCCCAGATCTTTTCTGCAAGCTTTTCGTAGGCTGAGAGTGGCTCGGTCTCAAAGACCTTGCCCGCACCGATCTTATTTGCAAAATCAGTGAAGCTCTTTGTGAAATTCTGATAGTCATTGGCGGCATCCCTGGCCTGCTGCAAAATGGCCTGCTGCTGCCTGAATGCTGACTCGAACCTCTGGACCATCTGTCTTTCCTTCTCTGTGGCCTTCGCGTCGAACTCTTTTAGCTGCTCTTTCATCTTCTCATCTTCTTTTACCCGCAGCATTATCCTCCTGGTCAGCCCGACAGAGAGATCCTTTAGTTTCACTGCTGTGCTCATAAGATAATCAGCACTTTGCCCTAGCTGTTTTATTGGCTTTAGGCCGAACTTGAAGAACACGGTCGCTGCTCCTGCTGTGAGCAGAGCAAGAAGACCTCTCCTTGAGAGCTTCTCGTACCTGGTGAAATCTATTGCTTTTCCATAGCGGTAAATCTCTTCTGAAAACTTCACTCCGTTTGTTACCCTGACCACTATGTAGATATTGTCACCGGCTCTCAGGACATCAGGTGATGTGGTGCTCTGGTTCACAAGGTCCTTCTCAAAACCCTGGAACTTATCAAGAAGGTTCTCAAGCTGGGAGAGGGTCGTGAGCATCGCGTCAATCTCCTGGACCGCTGCCTTGGTTATCCCTGCTATGTCTGTCTTCAGATCATCCCTGGCAAAAGGCTTTTTTTGGCCAGTAAGTATGTCCTGATGTATCTTTTTGAGATCATCCCATACATCTTTTGTGAATCCTGCAATCTGGTTTTCCAATGCGCTCATCTGGCCTTCGATTGCCTTGTGATAGCGGATATAATAGTCCCTGGGATTGACTTTCCTTGGAAGAGAACCTAGACGCACAGACCTGTTCTGGTCCTGCATGAGACGTGAGACCTGCATCATGTCGTCCCTTATCTGCTTGTCGACCTCAAATGTCCTGTGGTTGTTTGACGCAAATTCCTCAAGAACATGATATGCTTTCTTGAAGACCTTCTCTTTTCTTGACTGGGCGGTCATGGGGTCCTGCTTCTGCAGGCCTTCGAGAACCTTTCGCAATGATTTTAAGTATTCTATGTTCTGTGCGAAGAATTCGACTGCTTTTTGAAAATCTTCATCCTTCTGTGATCGCCTTTTGGACATGATATGTGTTCTTGACTTGGTGGCTTAAAAAGTTTTCGCGGGCTTTTTGATTTTAGGGGCTAAATCTCCTTTTTTAAAAATCCAGAAATCGGACAAAAAACGAAACTTTAAAAACATATCTGCGTTACTTATAAGTACGCCAAAAGTACAGAAATGGGTCCCTGCGGGTTCGTCCGCAGAGCACCGAGGTACGTTGAACTCTACGAGTTTCCGCGTACTTAAAAAAAAAAGAATGATAGTTAGAATTCTGGACAAAAAACGAAACTTTAAAAACATATCTGCGTTACTTATAAGTACGCCAAAAGTACAGAAATGGGTCCTTGTTTGAGCTGAAACCTTGGTTTTGTGCTGTGATATCGAGATACCCTTTTGTACTGCAGCCCGTCACGAGAGTACTCAGTGGAGCAGTCGCTAAATGCAAGCAATGAGCCTGGGAGTTAGTGTTTCGGGCAACAAACCCTTTATAATCATAAAGAATAAAAACAGGGTAAGCAATACCTTTATTTTCATCAGATATCAACAATATGCTTCCAAATGGGAAAAATAAGACAAAAATGAGCTTTTTTGTCAGTGGAATTTGCCTATTTTTGGAAGCCTGAAAGGATTGCTTATTCTTTAAAAACAGTAGAAAACAGAAGAAGTGTTGTTCATGTTCATCAGATCCAACCAAATAAAAGGTAATTTTGCGAATTTTCGGACGCAGACATATAGGGACCTAGCCATAAACAGACTTCTTCTAGAATGATGGAATGAAAAGTTTTTTCGATTCTATCATCATAAGACTTACAGGAGGAATGAGAAAATGGGAAAGATCAGTCCAGTATCAGCAAAATACATCATCCATGCATCAATCAATATCGGCGGAGTAGTGGACAGACCAGATGTGATAGGTGCTATATTCGGACAGACAGAAGGACTACTCGGAGCTGACCTGGAACTTCGCGAGCTTCAAAGATCAGGAAGAATCGGAAGGATAGAGGTCAAGGTCGAGACAAGATCAGGAAAGACACTCGGCGAGATCGTGATCCCCTCAAGCCTGGACAAGGCAGAGACAGTGATTGTCGCTGCTGCGCTTGAGATCATCCAGAGAATCGGACCTTGCAGCGCAAAGATCAGGGTCGAGAAGATCGAGGATGTCAGGGTCAGCAAGAGGACTTTTGTCATAGACCGGGCAAAGGACCTTCTTAGAAAACTCATGGACACATCGATGCCGGATTCACAAGAACTTGCAGACGAAGTAGCTTATTCTGTGCGTATCATGGAAATACAGGAATACGGAAATGAAAGGCTTCCTGCAGGACCGAATGTCGAGGATTCAGACGATATCATCGTAGTCGAAGGTAGAGCAGATGTCATAAATCTGCTCAAGCACGGGTTTAAGAATGCTATTGCAATCAACGGGACGAATGTTCCAGAGACAGTAGTAGAACTGTCAAAGAGAAAGATCGTGACTGTCTTTGTGGACGGTGATCGCGGCGGCAACCTTATTGTCAAGGAGATGACTGACCGAGCAGAGATCGATTTTGTGGCAAAAGCACCTGACGGAAAAGAGGTCGAGGAGCTGACCAAAAAGGAGATACACAAGGCTCTCAGAGGCAAGATCTCGACTGAACAGGCAAAACATGATCTTCAAACAAGAGATGATTCAGGCGGAAACAGCCAAAGAAGGTCAGGCAAACCACAGCATCACCAAAGGCAAAACTATGACAAGAGAGGCAGCAATTCAAGAGGAGGAAGCAGCAGTTCGCAGCTTCCAAGACTAACTGGACAGGAAAAGAAGACCATAAAAGACATGCTCGAAGACCTAATCGGAACAAGGGGCGCATATATCCTGGACGACAAGATGAATATCCTAGGAAAGGTACCTAACAGCGAACTGCAGACCACAATCCAGTCACTCAACACAGGGATATATGCAATAGTCTTCGACGGAGTGATCGATTCTTCCCTTGTGAACCAGGCTGAGAAAAGCAAGATCAAGTTTCTTATCGGCATGGACTCAAAGGTAAAATCATCAAACAGCTGCGCGATACTGATCGCTGACAAGCTTTGATAATATGTTCGTTTTTTTATTATTATCTTTCTTTTGATTTTTCAATTTGAGAAACAGCAGATTTCTGGCTAATCCAGGATGTTTATCTGAGGATATGTTGTCCCGCCGAAAGTGTATGAATAGCTGAAGGTTTCTTTTGGGCCTTGTGCTATCAGATTTTGCATACCATCTATGTGACCAGCACCTACAATCGCCAGAATCTTCTTCTCCGGGAATTTCCCGCGCAAAAAGTTGAGCTTTTTTGCCATGTAATGGTTTCTGTCCTCTACCAGGGCCTTGTAGATGTTTGGATAGTCTATCTTCATCGAGCCTAAAAGCTTCTGGATCACCTTTCCTGTCGGAACTTTAGACAGATCCATCTTCTTCAGGCCGTATTTTTTCATCTGGCTTTTTTTGAAAAATATGCCCTTGAAAATGTCTTTTATGAACTGAAACCTCTCTTTCCAGCTCAGGCCCTTTGAGAAGTTCCTGAGGGTTATGCCGATATCCTGGTCAATCAGGGCAATTTCGAGCTTGTGCTCTTTTGCTATCCTGACTGCAGTCAGCATATCCTCGCCAGGCATAACACCGACAGATTTCCCTAGCTTTCGCGAGAGAAAAGAGCCTATGACTGCAAAGATGTATCCGCTCAGACCGATGTCCTTTGCCATAGACAAAGAGTATTTCTGCTTCCTTTCCTGAGTGAGCAGACCGTAGAGCCTTCTTTGATCCAGCTCTACTGCGACGATGTCTGGCCTGAATGAGGCTATCGCTGCCTTGATCTCCTTTACTGACTGCTTTGCTATGTGTGATGTTCCTACCAGTTTTATCTGTGACATGCTGTTTCAACGGAAAAATTTATATACTTATAAAAATTTACTTATCTTCAATATCGGAGGGATTCACTATGCTTAATATGAAAAAGATCACTGAATCATATGACATGAGAGTATTCACAGATTCAGGTGAATACTTCGGGGATGTCGAGGAGTCAATACTCACAGCAAACAAAGTGTTCGGGTGGAGAGTGAAATCTACGAAAAACTCATACCTGAACAGGATCCTGGGGTCGGCAAAAGGAGTTATCGTCCCTCACCAGCTGGTCAAGGCTATCGGAGACATCATGATAATATCGAAGTCTGCTGTGCCAAACTATAACCAGGACGAAGAAGAGTAAAATTTTTTCCTGTTTTTTCTTTTGAGACTATTTCTGTTGATGACTTTTTAAATCTAATGATAAAACAGGCTATTATGAAATCCTAGCCGTCTGTGCCATGAGAGAGAATATTTACATTAGTAAATATTCTCGTGGCCAGGCGGAACCGATGTGAAACATCGGTGAAGTAGGATAGGATTTCATAATAGCCGATAAAACAAAAAGCGACAGCCATCTTGTTTATCTTCTTTTTCTGATGCTATTTTTTGCTTGATTTTTTGTCATCTGAACCTAGCTTGAGCCTTCTTGATTTTAATACTTACTTAGTTGATTATTAATGCATTTTTTACTTATTTAATATTATTTTTTTCTCTTAAATACTTATTTGATATTAAATTAATAATTATTATACTTACTTGGTTTTGTTTTTTACTTATTTGATTTGAATCTGTATGTTTATTTTCATATTTGGTAAGATAATTTGAAACTGCCCCTCTCTAATTATCGTCTAAAAAAACGAAAGCTTTAAATAGTCATTACTTACATAATTAGTAAAAAACGTTTTTTAGTCAGAAAAGTGCGCACAAAGAAGGGTATAGGGAGAGGGAAAAATAGACATAAATCTAGTTCTCAAAGGCTTGAACTGCTGCAAAATTCACTTCTGAAGCTTGAAAGCGAGATATTCGAGATCAGAAGAGACATCTCCCATATCCAGAAAGAGGATGAGGAGACCCTTCAAATCCCGGTCTCAATCTTTTCTGACAACAAACTTGGCACGTTGGAGTGCATTGTCAAGTACCTCCGGGAGAACCGCGATCTTCCTTTCCGGGAGATCGCTGACATCCTCTTTCGCGACAACAAGCTCATCTGGACGGTCTACCACAAGGCCGCATCCAAACAACACAGAAGGATCCGGGTGAGCGGCGGCGAATATTTCCTCCCTACAGAGATTTTCGGGAACAAAAATCTCGGGGTATTGGAAATATGCGTCGTATACCTCAAAGAAGAAGCCGGCCTTCGATATTCTGAGATCGGCGAATGCATGAACAGAGACCAAAGGACCGTGTGGACCTGCTATAGCCGCGCGTGCAAGAAAAGAGGAAAACATGGCAAGAACTAAACAGAAGAAGGATGAGGCGAAAAAGCTGAAGGCTGAAATGAGCGAGAGCTTTACTTCTGGGCACAGGAAGGAAAAGCATATCGATGCTCTTGTTATCCTGAATGCTGTACTCATGCTTGCCATACTGCTTTTGATTCTTCGGCCAGGAATCTTTTTTATGCAGGGCGGAATAACCGGCCAGGTCGTTTTGGAAGACGGACAGTTTGCATTCGACCGCTCAGGAGAGGCAATCCTTTCATTCGGAGAGGTGAATGTGTCTGCAATCAGGCTGAGCGGGACTGTCAAGGGAGACGGAAATGCTGTAGCCTATCTTGTCTTCGACGGAGAAGAATATCTAGTGCTCAATTCATCTGAAGGACGATTCCTGGATGTTGGGGTTTCAGATAATGAGCTTGGGCTGGTCGGAAAAGGACAGCTGATCACTATCCTGGACAATGAGACAGTGCTTCGGATACATGAAGTGGAATACGACTATTATGAACTTGAATCAGATGCTGGAGAAAAGATCGGAGAGGGTGGAGGAGAAGAAGTAGTAGAGGAAGAAGCAGGAAGCGAGAATGAAGAAGAAAAAAAATTAGAGGAGGAAGAGATCCTAAACAAAACTTCAGCCGATGAGGGTGCAGGAAATCAGACAAAGATTGATTATGAGCAGGACGATGATGGAAGCAAGGATAATGTGAGTTGGGAGAATGACAGCATAGACAATATCACAGCTGCCAATATGACTGACCAAATCTCTGCTAATCTTTCGAATGCCTGGAAGGATGTGAATGACAGTCTTGGCAATCTAACATCCGGGGAATCGCCTGCACTGAACCTGAAAACAGGGAATGATACAATCGAGAATCTGAGCTTTGAAAATCAGACGATCAGCAACATAAGCCTTGAGAACGCAAGCGTTGATAATCTCAGTTTCATAAATGTGACTACCGGCAATGAAAGTATTGTGAATGATACTGGAATCGATGATAAGACAGCCAATGAGAGTGGTATTAATGAGAGCATACTCAATGAGAGCCTGAAAAACGAGAGTGTTGTCGATGAGATTGTTTTCAATGAGACAGCTGTCAATGAAAGCTATATCAATGAGACCGGCATCAATGAGACAGCTATCGATGAGACTATTATCAATGAAAGCTTCGTGAACCAGACTTTTATCAATGAGACAATGCTGAACAAGACAATCGGGAACCAAAGCATCATAAATGAAAGCATGGATAACCTGTCAGCTGAGAACATGAGCCAGAGCTGGCCTGCAAACATGACTAACATCACAGGGAATGGGACATTGTCAAATGCCAGTTATAATCTACCACCGAACGGATCTGTTTCAGACATCACAATGGATATTAACAGCAGCGCCAGGATAAACCTAAGCGAGAGCTTTTCTGACACTGAAGGAGAGATGCTGTTCTATGATGTTTATTCAGACGGCGGGCTTGAGGCAATCATCCGCGAAGATGTGATGTTCATAAAGAGCGGTATTGTGGCTGGAACCTATAACCTGAGCATCGCGGTCATTGATTCAAAGAATTTTATCCTGGCGAATTTCAGCGTGATTGTGGTCGGTCCTGAGCCTGAGCTGGTGCTGGCAAGCACTAACTATTCTTCGATTTCTGAGCCAGATAATGTCTCTGTGCAGGCAAAGGACTATAATGTGATCGCAGGAGTGCCGGTCAGATGGAGCCATACCATCAAAAGCAGCGAAGCAGTCGATGCTATGGTGGTGATCCCAGGGGATGCAAGCGAAGTCAAAGCCTATGTCATGGAAGGAGACGAGAAGAAAGACGCACAGGAGAAGATCAAGGCCGTGTCCAGGAAGAAGAGGAAGACAGAAGCAAAAACCCTGGCAGAGGAAAGCGAAGAAGAAATTGAAGGAGATAGAAGAGGCAGTGTCAGGAGTATCAGCCTGCTCAAAGAAGAGGAAAGAAAAAAGCAGAAGGGCAGGGATGTTGTTCCAAGAGCTGCTGCAGCACAGGATTTCGAAGTAAAGGAGGTCAATATCTCTTTGAACGCTTCCCTGCATGTCCTTGAATACGAAACACCCGGGCCTTCAATCAATGTGAGCGAAATGTCAGGGAGGAAGAAGACGGTCGTTGTATCTGCTCCTGATGAGATGGGGTTCGAGAAAGTCCTCTCATATGCAGAATTGGAAAAAGAAGCAAAAGCTGAGAACATCAAGTTATACCATGTTGAAGGACAGAGCAGGACAGAGGTGGAGGCATGGAAGCATGATCTGGACTCAGACGGGCTTGTGGATTATCTTGAGTGGATCGTTCCGCATCTCTCTGAACAGAGATATGAGATCATAATAGATATCTCGAAAGCAGAACTGCTTGATTCGAATAGGAGCTATCTGGCTGATGTTTATGATTATGTAAAAGCACGTGATTTTAACTATACAGAGGTTTCTGATGGAGAATACCTGAGGGTTGTTTTTGAAGAAAATCTTACTTCGGATAAGGATATTACTATCTATGCCAGGTCTAATGGAAGCGCTTCGGTTGATGTCCTGCTTGCTGACGATGATGATATCCTCGCTTCTTTTGAGAATGTCAGCGAGGATGGAAAATATAAGGTTTATCTGAGCGGACTTAGTGGGACGAATGATACATTCGACCTGAGGGTGTCTGGCGAGATAGAGTTTGACCATGTTATTGATCCTACCCTGGGTGCCAGCGGCGAGATCAAATTCGAATCTCCTACACCGGATGACGGGGACAGCCAGAATGAAACCAATGTCGAGATAAATGTCAGCGTCAGTACATCTGATCTTGATACTATGAAATTCAACTGGGACGGGACAAACCATACGTTCTATAATGGCTCTCTTGTGCTTATGTATAATTTTGACAACAGAAGTGAGTTGGGTGAGAATGATTCACTTATAGTGGATCTTTCAGCCAGCGAACAGAACGGAAGCTTTGGGTTTTCCCCGGATGCTGATACAGGATATACTGCTAATGGCAGACACGATGGCGCATGGATGTTTGACGGCAGCAACCAGTATGTCTCTTTTGATGAGAGTTATGCAGGAGACACGACAGGCACAATATGCGCATGGGCCATGAAGACTGGCACAACAGACGGAGCGGGGTGTATCTTCTGGGGAGGAGATGCATCAGATAATTCCCAACAGGTCTCCCTTTGCTTTTTGGATGGAGGAAGTTCAATCTTCGGCGAATGTAGAGATGGATCTGATTATCTTTTCCTGATAAACCTGACTGAGAGCGTACCATCCAATCAATGGCTGCACGTATGCCTGAGGCAGAATGGCGTTGAGCCTGCATTGTTTGTCGATGGTGAGAAAAAGGAGACAGTGGATTGGGCTGGACCAGTCGATAAAACAGCATGGTTCGATGATCTTACAGGAGTTGATACTGGATCAGTAGGCATGAAGAGAGATTCCAGCCCAAATAATCCCCTTGACGGCAAAGTGGATGATCTGATGGTATTCGACAGGCCGCTGTCAGATGCCGAGATAAACCAACTGTACATGTCAAACCTGATGAAGTATAATTCAACACAATGGTACCTTTATGTGAACCAGACAAAGAACTCGACGCATGGGCTCGATTCTGGAACATACAGCTATTATGGATATGCAGAAGATGGTTCAGGCAACTATAATTACACAGAGACCAGGGATATCACTATAGACAGCTCTGCGCCTAATATAAGCTTCATCACAGCTCCTGTGAACGGCTCGACACAGGCAGGAGATGATATATTCCTGAACGTCTCTGCGAATGACACAAGCAACCTGTCTGTGTTCATCGACTTTGACAATTCGCTGAAGCTCTGGATGAGGATGGATGAGGTGAACTCGACAGAACCTAATGCAACGTTCTATGACTCATCGATATACAACAACTCAGGAAAGGCGCAGGGCAATGCAGTGCAGGTCGACGGATACATAGGAAAGGCAGTGAATTTCTCAGGAAGCAACAATATCATGATAAACAAGTCTCCGTCGCTGAATTTCACGACGCAGCTTACTGTCGCTGCCTGGGCATATAAGAACTCATGGCCTGGCGGTCATTACAAGATTGTTGTCAAGCCCTGCAATGATGCTGCAAATGATAATCCCTGGGAACTTTATGCTCTTGACTTCAAGGGCAGCAGCCCGGGATATCCTTGCTTTTTGGCAAGCGACGGGTACTCCACTGCGCTTGGTTCCTGGCATCATATCGGCGCGTGCACATATGAGACAATACCACTGAGAGAGTGGCACCATTATGTTGGAGTGTTCAACGAGACAAACATCACACTATATGTGGACGGCAGGCTGGAGGCCGGAGGAGGACATAACATAACACTCGGACTGAATGATACAAACACATACATATCAGGCGCAAATTTCGGGTACAGGTATCCGGCAATGGTGGATGACGTGATGCTGTTCAACAGGTCTCTTTCTGCTGAAGAGGTCGCGGCTCTTTACATGAACCAGAGTCCGAAATACCTTGGTGTTACATTCGACAACCTCAGCGCAGGAGAGCATACGTATATCGCATATGCTCAGGATAAGGAAGGGAATGTGGCTGATACTGGGGATGAGAACTCCAGCCTTTCTGAAGAGATTGTCAACTACTGGACCTGCAATGGCGCAACAAAGACGTTCAATGACAGCTCATGCTGGAGCGAGGGAAGGGTTCCGCTTGCCGGAGATGATGTCGTTTTCAACGGCTCGGGAACTGCAGACTGCAATGTGACGAACAATACCATGCCGCAGGATTTGGGTTCGTTTACGGTTGAAGGCTCTTATGGTGCCGGGACAATCAGGTTCCTGCCGCTCTTTGCTGAAGGCGACTGGACAGGAAATGGAGATGGGACGCAGATGTGGAATGTTAGCGGAAATATCACCATCATCAACAGCACGATGGAAATATGGAGCGACTATCTGCACAATGTAACATCAAGTGCCAGCGAACCAGGGAATATCTCAGGCGAAGGGCATGGCCAGGATTGGAGATCAGTATCAGGAGATATCTTGATCGGAAGCTCAGCAAAGCTTGATGGAGAGAAACTGGGATTCCCTGAACGCGAAGGACCGGGGTATGGTTCAAGCCAATGCGGAGGCACACATGGGGGAGTGGGACATTTTACAGATAGCTCATCTGTCTGGACCCTGCCTTATGGAAATGCAACAGCACCGACCTCTATCGGGTCTGGTGGAGGAGGAGATGACGGCGGCTCAGCAATAAAGCTGCATGCGACTGACCTTCTTATAGTCGAAGGAGAGATAGACATGAACGGAGGGTCCACTGCATACGGCGGAGCAGGCGGATCTATCTGGCTCAAGGCAGATGAGATAAAAGGAGGAGGAAACCTATATGCAAAAGGCGGAACCTCGTGGAGAACAGGAGGTGGCGGAAGAATAAGGCTCGAGTATGGAACGACAATGAACCTTACAGGCACAATCAGCGTCGCAGCCGGAACTACAGCCAACACCAAAAACGGACCTGATGCAGGAACACTGACATTCACAAACAACACATGGCCTGGTGACTGGACACTCACAGACGACATAGGACTTCTTGGCGGAAACCACAGCGAAGGGTTGATCATAAATGTAAATGGAGTGTTCAACACAAGCGGACATAATGCATGGATATACAGCGATTGCTTCTTCAATAGTTCGAACACCGTGACCTGCTATAAGACAACCACCTATGGGTTCGGGGTATGGATAAATGCAACTGAAGAGATTGTAATCACATCAGGCTCTACAATGGTCGGAACAGGTCTTGGACTTCCACCAACAACCGTAACAACTGCTGCTGTTTCACACGGCGGAAAAGGAGGCTCTTCTTCAGACTCAATATACGACAATGAGACACGACCCATCAATCCAGGAAAAGGAGCCACAATATACAGATCCTATAAAGGAGGCGGATCTGCTTTGAGGCTTCAGTCTGCCAAAGAGGTTGCAATCGAAGGCACAATAAATATGAATGCAAAGGATGACGATGCATATGGACAAGGGTCAGGCGGGTCAATATGGATCGATGCACCGAACATAAGCGGTTCTGGTGACCTATATTCAAGAGGCGGAGACTGGGGCGGAATGGGCGCCAGCCACCAGTCTGGAGGAGGAGGCGGGAGAATCGCCCTCACTTCATCAGATACCATCAGCTTCAACGGAACAATACTAAACAGAGGGGGCACTGGCAGTGACCCTGGAGAAGGGGGCACAGTATATGCCAATGCCAGCAATGAGATATACAGTATCATGAACATAACAACCACTGGGTACAACGGAGGAAACATCACATTGAATGACACCTATCTTATGCTTTTTGGAGTTTATAATGCAACAGGCGAAAATAACGACGGCGTGATCAGGCTTGAGTTCACAGACTGCTCATCAGACCTCAGCTCAGGCACATTCCTGCCAGACCCGCTCTATTCGACAAACTGTCCGCTCGGCATAACCATCAACAAGCCATATAACTGGACATGGTACGGGAACAGCTCGATGGAATTCAATGTCAGCATTGATCGAGCTGGCTCTTGGTGCGGGATGTCTGTGGACAGCGGTGCGAACGTTTCTATGGAGAAGTTCAGCTCGTACATGTTCAACTATACAAACAGCTCTATGCCTGATTCTGGATATAATGTGGTGTTCTCATGCAATGATACATCGGACAACTGGGGATATACTGGATTTGATTATTTCTTCGTGGATACTGTGAACCCGAACATCAGCATAATCGAGCCAGACGGCAGGTATGTGACTGCAGATGATTATGTTGTCACGAACGTGTCTGCTAATGATACTGCGAACGTGTCCATGGTTTTAGATTGGGATAGCTCGCTTGTGTCTTGGTGGCGGATGGATGAGCTAAATTCGACCGGCGATGTTGTGGATTATATGGGAAGAAATAATGGATCTGTCAGCGGAGATGCTGCTCAGACTGATGCGGGATATTTCGGGCGCGGATTTGAGTTCATAGATAACGGAGACAGTATCGTAGTAACAGATAATGATGTGCTCGACCTAAACCTTTCGGGCACAATATCCTTGTGGGCCAAGAACAAGGGCAACTGCACTTCCAGCAACGGAGGAACACCAACAGAAACAGGAAACTGTTTCATCATATATAAAGGAAGCGGACAGGCAGCCACGGATTATGCATACTTCCTGAGACATGAGAGCGACGAGGATGTCGTGTTCTATCTGGGCAACGGAACAACAGGAAGATCAGCCAGCGTCGGGTCAATCCCAAGGAAAGTCTGGCACCACTACCTGGTAACCTGGAACTCAACCAACATATCGTTATATATAGACGGTGATTTCAAAGATGATTCTGCCATGCTGAACCAGATCAAGAACAGCAATTATGACCTTAAGATTGGGGCAGGCGGGCATTATACTGACGGCTGGGACACTCATTTCAATGGTACTATCGATGATGTCATGATATTCAACAGGACATTATCTGAGGATGAGGTGATTGCACTTTATGCGAACCAGTCAGACAAATACCTTGACCTGAACATCACTGGGCTGTCTTCAGGAAACCATACGATTACAGCATATGCGCAGGATCGAGCCGGAAACATAAATATCACCTCAAGAGTCGCAGAAAGGGACAATACTGATCCTATAGTAAATGTTGAGTCTCCATTGAACGACAGCTGGTACAACTCAAGCATGGTCGTGATTAATGTATCTTCATCTGAGGAAGGGAACGGATCGCTTGTTTTGAACCTTGAGAACTCGCTTGTTTCTTGGTGGACGATGGACAGCCTGAACAACTCAGGCGACCCACAGGATATAATGGGCAGGAACAATGGTACAAGACATGGCAATGCAAGGGCAGTTCCAGGAAAGCTCGGGAAAGGTTTTGAGTTCGACGGTTCATATGATGCTATCAATGTTTCCAATGATCCGAGCTTCAATATCACAGAAGAACTGACGCTTTCTGCCTGGTTCTACAACACAAAATCCTCATATTCAAGCCCGGATGATTTCCCGAAATTAATAATCAGGCCATATCCTAGTTTCAGTGCTCCATTTGAACTGTATGCATTGTCTTTCAGCGGCGGCGGAGACACTCTTCGGTTCCTGATATCCAATCAAACCAAGACCACAAGATGGATCCAGCAGGACGGAGGGAATATAGAGACCTACAGGTGGTATCATGCAGCAGCCACTTTCAACGGTACAAACATGACATTATATATAGACGGCACCTATAACCAGTCGACAAGCTTTTCGCCTTTTGAGATCGGCACAAACGGATCCGGAGTCTTTATCGGCAGCAGAGGAGAGTCCAGGAATGACTTCCAGGGCATAATCGACAATGTGATGATATTCAACAGAAGCATTTCTGCAGACGAGGTGATGAGCATTTACAATGCGACCAGCTATCTGTATACCGCAAACTTCAGCGAGGGAGGTCATGAGCTGGAAGCATATACAGTGGATCTCGCAGGAAACCTGGGCGAGACTGGACCTATGGATTTCTATCTGGATACTGTGAACCCGAATATCAGCATAATCGAGCCTTACAGCGGATATGCTACAACAGATGACTTCGTTTTTGTCAATGTGTCTGCGAATGATACTTCGAATGTGTCTGTGTTCGTGGACTGGGATGACTCGCTTGTTTCATGGTGGCGGATGGATGAGCTGAACGCTAGCGGGGATGTTGTGGATCATATGGGAAGGAACAATGGATCTGTCAGCGGAGATGCTGCTCAGACAGATGCTGGATATTTCGGGAAGGGGTTTTATTTTGACGGAGATAATGATGCTGTAATCTTCGGAAGCGATGACAGCCTGGATTCTATTGCTAATTTCACATTATCTGCATGGTATAAACCAGCAAGGGATGGAAGCTCTCAAGAAGAGGTGATATTCAATAAATATGAGGAAAAGATGCTCGAGTGGGATTGGAATATGGTCGGTTTCCAGCAGGCGGCATTCAGAGGGATAGTAGACTTTGGTGCAGGTACTAATGCAATCGCTGTGTCTGAAGCTATACCATACTCATATACAGAAGAAAGCTGGAACTCTGTTCAGGTATGGTATCATGTGGTCATGACATACAATACAGATACAAAGAACGTAAGCCTTTATATTAACGGTACAGAGACAAATTATAACAGCAGAACGACTGGTGTTGGAACAGAAGATTATCAAAATTCAGAAGACCTGAGGATGGGAACAAACGTATTCGGAAATTTCGATACGATGGGGACCATCGATGATGCGATGTTGTTCAATAGGACACTATCAGCAGAAGAGGTCGCTGGATTGTATGCGAACCAGTCCAGCAGATATCTCGGAGCGAACATGACAGGACTTTCTGACGGCACATATACATTCACTGCATATGCGCAGGATAGGGCAGGGAACGTGAACCGGACAGATGAGCAAAGCGCTGAGATTGCTTCAGGAGGATTTGTGAACTACTGGAACTGTTCGGGCGGAACACAGAATTTTACAAATGCTTCATGCTGGAGCCAGGGAAGAGTTCCGATTGCTACTGATAACGTGATATTCAACGGCTCAGGCACTGCGGACTGCAATGTGACGAACAATACCATGCCGCAGGATTTGGGTTCGTTTACAGTAGAGGGGTCGTACGGTGCCGGCACGATATACTTCCTTCCTCTGTTCGCGGAGGGATATTACGGAGGGAATTATTCAGGAACACAGGAGTGGAATGTTTCTGGGGATATTGCTGTATTGAACGGTACTGTTGAGGTTTGGGGTGATTATCTGCATAATGAGACCTCATCAGCTCATGGGCCGGGGAATCTGACTGCTGAGGGTGCTGGACAGGGCTGGAACAGCATCAGCGGAAACATAAATATAGGGGAAGATGCTGTACTGGACGGAGCTGGACTTGGATTTGGAACGCGTGCAGGACCTGGATATGATAAATCAGAGGGTGATTCTGCTTCACACGGAGGGTTCGGCGGAGAGAGAGGAAGTTTTACTCCAGACCCATATGGAAACGCAACCGGGCCGACCAGCCTGGGATCTGCAACAGATTCCAGAGAAGGCGGATCTGCAATAAAATTAACCGGAACTATAATAAATATTTCCGGTGAGATAGACATGGACGGAATAGCTGGCTCCGACAGCGGAGCAGGGGGGAGCGTGTGGCTGCTGGCAGATAATATCACAGGCAACGGATTTGTGCATGCAAGAGGCGGTGCGACAACCATAGGTTATGGAGCTGGCGCAGGCGGAAGGATAAGATTCGGATATCTTAAGAATCTGGAATTTGACGGCAATATATCCCTTGCGAGCAGAACAACAGGGAGTGAACCAGGAACACACGGTACACTGACATTCACAAATAATACCTGGCCCAAAGACATGACACTTACAGGAGACATAGGACTACTCGGAGGCGACTTCGGAGATGGAAATGTGACAAACATAAGGGGCAATCTTGACCTGAATGGGTATGATATCAAGATATACGGTGACTGCTTCGGAAACTCCGGACAATACAAGGCATTTGTCTGCTATAATACCACAACAGAAGGAAGTGGTGTCTGGCTGAATGTTACAGGTAATATAACTATACCAGGGGGATCGACAATCAGCGGCTCTGAGACTGGTTTCCCCTCAACAAAAGGTGCAGGACCTGGTTCTTCGAGCACAGGGGCATGCCACGGTGGAATAGGCGCAGACAACGGCTGTCAGCCTTACGGCAGTCTCACTTCACCTGTTGCCCTTGGAAGCGGTGGACAGGGAACCAATGGCGGTGCTGCGATAAAACTAGAGACAGATGAAACAGTATTGATCAATGGATCTATATATGCCAACTCACGAACATATGGCCACACTGGCTCTGGCGGAAGCATATGGGTTTCCGGAGAAACTGTGAGCGGAAATGGAACTATCTCTGCAATCGGAGCAAATACCAACATAGGATACAATTCAGGAGCTGGAGGAAGGGTGGCCATCTGGGGCGATGTTGTCAACTTCACAGGAGATATAAACGCATACTCAAGAACCAGCGGGTCGGAGCCGGGCGACGGTGGGACAGTCTTCATCAATGCCAGCAGCAGAATCGAAACAAGCATTGAAATAGACGCATATGGCTCACAAAAAGGCGGGAACATAACACTCAATGACAGCCTGCTTATAATCAGCGGAGATTATAATGCGACAGGCGGAAGCAGCGACGGCGTGATCAGGCTTGAATTCTCAGACTGCAGTTCGGACTTTAGTGCGGGTACTTTCAATCCAGACCCGTTCTATTCGACAAACTGCCCTCTAATAATAACAATAAACAAGCCAGTCAACTGGAGCTGGTACGCTAACAGCTCAATGGATTTCAATGTCAGCGTTGATCGGGCAGGCTCGTGGTGCGGGATGTCTGTCTCTGGCGGAGCGAACGTTTCTATGGAGAAGTTCAGCTCGTACATGTTCAACTATACGAACGGCTCTATGCCTGATGACAGCTATCATGTCGTGTTCTCATGCAATGATACATCGGACAACTGGGGATATACTGGATTTGATTATTTCTTCGTGGATACGGTGAACCCGAACATCAGCATAATCGAGCCTTCCAGCGGATATGCTACAACAGATGACTTCGTTTTTGTCAATGTGTCTGCTAATGATTCTTCGAATGTGTCTGTGTTCGTGGACTGGGATGATGATCTGCTCCTTTGGATGAGGATGGATGATGTGAATTCATCAGGAGATCCACAAGACTACACAGAAAGACATAACGGCACGAGGAACGGCGGCTGGAATCCTGGTCCTGGCGGACCGAATCAGGTTGATTCTGGCTACATGGGCAAGGCATTTGAATTTGACGGAGATGATGACTGGATTGATCTTGGCAATGATACAAGCCTGATCCCTATCTATGGAACAATCGCTGCATGGGTGTATGCTTATGATTATGCAAGAGGAATCAATGTCATATTCACTGGAGAGTTCGGAGGAAATTCTGATCGGCATCCTTATTTCTACGTGGATACGGACGGAGATGCAGTACTGTCTATCTCAAATGGCACCACTTTTGATTCAGATAATTTCGACACCAACCTATCAACCGATACATGGATACATCTCGCAGTCACATGGAACGGAACAGACAAGGTGCTGTATGTGAACGGCAGCAGGATTTTCAATGCTTCGCAGGACCTCATTCCGATTGCCAGGACAGCCAATCCTCCAGGAGACACGTCAAGGATAGGGGACCTGTCAGGATCGTTCACTGAGGAATGGAATGGAAAGATCGATGATGTGATGATATTCAACCGGTCGCTGGAAGACAATGAAATCAGTGCAATCTATGCTGGGCAGAACTCAGTCTATCTTGGGGTGAATTTCAGCAGCCTATCTGAAGGCAACCATACATTCACTGCGTATGCGCAGGACAGGGCAGGGAACGTGAATGCGACCGACAGCCAGGATGCTGAACTGAATTTCAGCGAGATTAGCGAATGCACTGAACTGAGCATGCCTAACAAGCTCTACTACCTCACCCAGGACCTTTATACCAATGTCACATGCATAGTCATCTCAGCAGACAATGTGACACTTGAAGGAAGAGGCTATTCTATCACCGGCAACAACACAGACTGCGGAGAGGACTTTGGAATACATGCAGGCGGACAGGTAAATGTCACCATAAAAGACTTTGAGAACATCAGCTATTTCGGAGACTATGATGCATGCGGAGACCGGGACGGAGCAGGGATATTCCTGGATGGAACCAATGGCTCAAGGATATATAATATATCTGCATACGAGAACTGGAAAGGGGTGAAGCTTGAGCAGGCATATGACAACATGATATATGACTGCAACCTAAGCTCGAACGCAGACGACGGCGCAGGAATTTATTATGGTGAGAACAATACTTTCGACAACATTACGATGGACCTCAACGGAAATGACGGGATATATCTCTCCAGGACAGGCAACAATACAATCATCAGGTCGAACTTCAGCTCGAACGTGGACGAAGGAGTGACCTTCTATCTAAGCCCAAACAATACTGTGTCTGACTGCAGGTTCGTGGCACACAAGAAAGGAATTTACATTGTCGCTTCCTGGAACAATACCCTGCAATCAAACTATATCAATGACTCCACAGACGGAATCTACATGTATTCTTCAGGAACTGGCGGAAACACTTCATATAATATTGTGAAAGATACTGAAATCGAGAACTCTGCCAGAACAGATGTTTATTTCTGGACCGATGATCCTGGCTCAGGAAATATTGAGAACATGTTCTATAATGCAAGCTTCAGCTCAGACTATTTCAACAACAGCCTTGACGGCGGACCATCACATTATGTCAGGCTGTGGTACTACAGGGCCTATGTGAATGACACTGAAGGAAACTCCCTCGGCGGCATCAATGTCTCAGGATACAACTCGACTGGCGATATACAGTTCAGCGAGCTCACTTATCCGAGCGGATGGACTGATAGTGTATCTGTAATAGATTATATCAACAACAATGGAAGCATCGCATATTTCTCAGAGTATCTTATCAATGCCTCGAATTCAAGCTATGATGCCCAGCAGCACAGCTATAACATAACATCGAGCGAAAACATCATGTCCGATGTGTTTACGTTGGACAATGCCATACCGACAGCAGATGCAAATTCACCATCTAATAACTCTTACTGGAACTCAAGCATCATAGAATTTGACGTGAATGCCAGCGACTACAATAATGTCTCCTTGTTCGTGGACATAGATGATTCTTTGGTGTCATGGTGGAGGATGGATGACCTGAATGCTACAGGCGGTGTCGTCGATTACATGGGCAGGACGAACGGAACACCGTCAGGTGACAGCGGGCAGACAGAAGGGATGTTCGGGAAAGGATTCAGCTTTGACCAGGACGGAGACATGATCAACCTGACGAACACAACAGCACTGCACGTCTATAACTTTACAATCGCTGCCTGGGTCTGGAAAAATGAAGCAGGTACACAAGGAATATTCGCTGATGATGTCAGGGGGCTAAACGGAAACTGGGAGCTCTTCATATATAGCGGCACAGAAGTAGGAACCATGTGGTATGCTCCTGATTCTGTTGCCCTAAAATCCTCTACCAGACTTGAGAATGAAACATGGTATCATATCGCTGGAACTTACGACGGAAACAACATATCAATCTATATCAACGGACAGCTGGAGAATACCACCACGACCACGAATACTGTGGACTATTCAGGCGACAGGGTGCCTGGAATCGGTGCTGTCAACACGAACTGGGGATGGGGCAACGGCATGAACGGAACCATTGATGACGTGATGCTCTTCAACAGGTCACTGAGCGCAGAGGAGATCGCAGGGCTTTATGCAAACAGCTCATCGAAGCATGTTATCGTGAATGTCAGCGATTTCTCGGAAGGAGAACATCATTATACTGCCTATTCGCAGGACCTGTCAGGGAATGTTGCAGAAAGCGGCAGGGCGGACTTCAATGTTGATACTGTGAACCCGAACATCAGCTTTGTTGACGTTACTATAGGAGATGGAAGCATGATAGGGGATGACTTCGTGTTTGTGAATGTTTCTGCGAATGATACTAATAATGTGTCGGTGTTCGTGGACTTTGATTCTTCGCTCGTTTTCTGGATGCGGATGGACGAACTAAATTCGAGCGGAGGGGTTGTGGATTACCTCAACAGGAACAATGGCAGTGCGATAGGGGATGCAATACAGACTGATTCTGGATATTTCGGGAGAGGTTTCGACTTCGACGGCGACGGGGACTCCATCGACATCGGAGATGTCGACTTTGATGAGGGCCTCGATGGCCTTACTGTATCGCTATGGGCATATGCCAAGAGCAACTACTCAGACAGCGGAAGCAACCAGTACTTCATATCACGATATGGTGCGGGACCAGATGTATTCTATATGTGGTGGGAAGCAAACGGAGACCTTGAAGTGGATTTCATGGTATGGAACGGGACTAGTACAGGCCAAGGAACACATGATGTAGGGATACCAGAATCCGAGTTCAACAAATGGCATCATCTGGTCGGGGTATACAACGGGACCAACGTGCTATTGTATGTCGACAATGAATTAGGGACTAAATCACAGGGCCCATTGACCGGAAAGACGAATACCGGCGCCACAAACCCTCTCAGGATCGGGAACGGTGTTGATAATAGAGATTTCAACGGAACAATCGACGATGTCATGATATTCAACCGCAGCTTGTCTTCAGAAGAGGTCGCCGCACTCTATGCGAACCAGTCACGGAGATACGAGGGATTGAACTATACAGACCTATCTGACGGAAGCCATAGTTTCACTGCGTATGCGCAGGATAGGGCAGGCAATGTCAATACCACTGAGACCAGGGATGTCGAGGTGGATACGATAAATCCGGATATCGCATTTGTCTGGCCTACAAATGCGAATGACTCGACTGAAGGAGACATAATAGTAAATGTGTCTGCTAATGATACTTCGAATGTCTCTGTCGTTGTGGATCTTGACGGAACGCTTGTGTCTTGGTTCAGGCTGGAAAATAATGTCTGGGATTACATGGGAAACAATAACAAGAGCACGAACTGGCTGAAAGGAAATGCTGAATACGCTTCAGGAAAGCTGGGAAGAGGCGTCGAGCTTGACGGCGCCAATGATACTGTGCAGATCAATTCAACCAATGGATTGACCAATGCCTCAGGGACAATCATGTTCTGGTTCAGAAGAGACGGCTATCATAATATAAATGCTGGAAGCACTGACAGGAACTATGTGTTCTCGCATTTCTGCTGGCCTGACTGCAGAGGCACCCGACAGATAACCGGCTCAAGCGTGTCTGATAGGGTCTATATATACTTCAATGCAACTGATGATGATATGTATGCATATATGCAGCAGTATTCGATCGCTGACAGCTATTCTGAACATATAGCTAACGTGGGGCTTGGGGAATGGCACCATGTCGCACTGACCTATACGAATGATACAGCAAACCCGATAAACGGCTCTTATGAGGTATATCTGGATGCAGAGCATATGGCCACGGGCATATTCAACAAGTCTATGCTCAAATGGTGGTATACGCTGGATTTCGGCGGATGGGACGGAAGCCACAGGGACTGGAACAACCCTATATGGAATGATCCTGGTGAAGAGTTCAACGGAACAGTCGACGATATCCTGATATTCAACAGAAGCCTGGAGCCAGACGAGATCGCAGCAGTGTATGCGAACGGTTCATCCAGATATGCTTATATCGACTATGATGACAACCTGACACAAGGCAACCACACTTTCAAGGCTTATGCACAGGACCTGGCAGGAAACCTGAACTGGACTGAGACGCGGGTGACAAAACTTGTCACATCAAACATCACGAGCTGCGAAGAGCTGCAGGAGATGAACCAGGACCTGACGGAAAGCTACAGCCTGGGCGCGAATGTCGACTGCACATTCGATACGCAGGATCCTGCTGGAGCACTGTACAACGGAGGTGCAGGGTTTGAGCCTATCGGAAACAACACACACCAGTTCACAGGAACGCTTGAAGGCAATGGATACAGCATCACCGGACTTGCGATAAACAGGCCCTCCAGGACATATGTAGGATTGTTCGGCTATACGAGCAGCGCTGTCAATATCAGCAATGTCGAGCTTTTGGACGTGGACATAACCGGAAACTGGTCCACTGGCAGCCTTGTCGGATACAATGACGGCGGAACTGTGAAAAACTGCAATGTGACCGGCATCGTGAACTGCGACGGGAACATGGCAGGCGGGCTGATGGGATACAATGACGGGTTTGTGGGCAACTGCTCTGCTGATGTCTACGTGAATAACTCTGACGACACAAATGATGCTGGCGGGCTTATCGGACAGAGCCATGATAATGGAGTTGTCAATGATTCGTATGCTCTTGGAAATGTCAGCGGAGGATTCTGGAACGTGGGCGGATTTATCGGAAAAGACTTCGGGGTGACATCGAGATGCTATGCTGCAGGCAATGTGACGAGCAGCGGGCATAATGTCGGCGGATTTGACGGAAAAGCCAGGAGAAGGGCGAAGATCGACTGCTATACTACAGGAACCGTGACAAGCACAATCGTGAGCCATGATACGACCAATTATTACATAGGCGGATTCGCAGGTTATGCTGAATCCGGAACAATCAGCCACAGCTATGCGACAGGGGATGTAGTGGGAGGAAATGCAAACTATACTGCTGGATTCATCGGGTACGTGCAGGGTGCATACGACGGCATCAACTATTCCTTTGCAGACAACAATGTGAGCGGAAACAATGAGGTGAGCGGATTCATCGCATGGTTCGACGATACCATCACGCAGCTTGACAATGTGTGGTGGAACAATCATTCAGGCAATCCTGACCACTGCTGGTGGAATGAGACCGGCGACTATGACACAGAATGCAATGCAATAGAGGATGACAGCGACTATTTCAAGGGAGACGTGTATCCGGGAAGCGAGCCAATGGCGAACTGGAGCTTCTATTCAGTGTGGAGCGAGGTGGAGGATGAATATCCGCAGCTTACCCTTCAGGGTGCCGGCGGGCAGTTCGCTGACAATGCAACCTATGAACTGTTCGATGTTCCGCCGACGACCGACTTCAATGAGATCACTGACATGTATAATGTCTGCAATGCTACGGTTGCGATAAACGATACTGCGAGAATCGACTGGCTATCATGCATAGATGCAAGAGGCAATGACTTTGATTCACATGTGCTTCTGAACCATAACTATATCAAGGTCAATACGTCATTCCTCGACGAGAGCCTAAACAGCTCGGCAAACATCACGATGTATTGGGTCAATCTCTCCAATCCTGCGGTGCTCGTGGACGGAGAGGTCTGCAGGGAGTGCTATATGATATCGAATGACGCGAATAATGTGACCTTCAATGTGACGCATTTCTCAAACTATACCCTGGCAGAGAACATAAGCGGCTGCCGTAACTTCACACAGCCCGGTGTGTATCTCCTGAATGACAGCATCATCGACTCTGGTGTCCCTTACTGCATGAACATATCTGCTGATGATGTCTGGCTGGACTGCCAGGGGCATTCTGTTGACAGCGATGGAACTGCTCTTGACGGTATATATGTATACAGGTCTGCAGAGACCGACTCCAATGTCACTGTAGTGAACTGCAATGTGAGCGATTGGGGCAACCATAACATTTATATCAGGAACGCAGACAATGTCACTCTCATAAACATAACAACATCCGGCAGCGGAGACGGAGTGGAAACATATAACGGAGACTATATGACTGCTATTGGACTGACCAGCATAGATAATTTCAATGGGATCCAGATCAGGTATTCCAATCATGTCACAATAAATGACAGCGTCATAGCCAACAATACCTATCGTGACATAAGCATTTCTGGCACAAGCTGCGACCATGAAATAAATAATGTGACGGGGACAGACAACAAGCCGATAGTGTATTTTGATGAAGCAGTGAGTATCGACAGCTGGAACAACAACTTCTCACAGATGATACTCTGCAATGCAGACGGATCGAGCGTCAATAATGTAACAATGTCGCATACAGATATCGAGAATAATGATATAATGCTTAGAGGTGTGGATAATTCGAATTTTACTAACATATTCGTCAATGATTCATACCACGGATTCGCATTCTTCTCAGATACAAATAACAGGTTCATAAATATCACTGTTGATTCTGTACAGGGTTCTGGATTGTATGTATATTTTAATTCAGACAGCAATTATTTCGAGAACATAACTTCAACAAACAATGAATACGGAATCAGGATAGTGAGATCAGACCTCAACAACCTAAGCAACTCGACAATCTACGGAAATTCTGAGGCAGGCATATATTTTGAGGATGGCTCAGGCTTAAGCGGACCCAACCGATTCTACAACAACCTGCTGAACAACAGCGGGACGTATGGAAATATACGTTTCTCAGATACCATATACAACCATACCTGGAATGTTTCGCAGCAGCCAGGGACAAGGATATACTCCTCTGGAACAGAGATCGGGGGGAACTACTGGACCAACAGCACCGGCAGCTTCTCTGACAACTGCCTTGATTCTGACTTCAATGGTTTCTGCGACCAGGCATTGAACCTGAGCACGATGACAGGATGCACAGAAGGCGTTGACTGCGGAAACAATACAGACTTCCTGCCGCTGTCGGACGACTACAATCCTGTGGGAGTCAATTACTGGATCTGCAACGGAGCAGTCAACAGGTTTGACAATGACTCGTGCTGGAGCCTTGGAAGGGTTCCGGTCGCCGGAGATGATGTAGTGTTCAACAGCTCTGGGACTGCGGACTGCAATGTGACGAACAATACTATGCCGCAGGAGCTTGCGTCGTTTACTGTGGAGGGATCGTATGGGGCAGGGACGATATACTTCCTGCCGCTGTTTGCGGAAGGCGACTGGACAGGGAACAACGATGGTACGCAGGTTTGGAATGTGAGCGGGGATATCAGCGTGCTTAATGGAACTATGAAGATATATGGGGATTTTCTGCATAATGTGACTTCGAGTGCTACTGAGCCAGGGAATATAACTGGAGAAGGACACGGGCAGGAGTGGCAGTCGATGTCTGGAAATATCACTGTGGGAGAGGATGCAAAAATTGACGGTAAAGGCCTTGGCTTCACAACAACCGAAGGGCCTGGAGGCTGCAACAGCAACTGCGGAGCTTCACATGCCAGTGATGGATATTCGGGCAGCTCAATATTCTATGGAAATGCCACTGCACCAACAAGCATCGGCTCAGGCGGATCAACTTCAAACGGAGGCAGTGCAATAAGATTGAAAACAGATGATGGTTTCATCGAAATAGAAGGGGAAATAGACATGAACGGTAATCAGGACCGTTCCGGTGCAGGCGGAAGCATATGGCTTGATGCTGAAAATATCACAGGAAGCGGTACTCTGAAAGTGCAGGGAGGTGGAAGCTGGGCATCTGCAGGCTCAGGATACATAAGGTTTGATTTCAAGACAACTGATTTTAACGGAGAGATCTATACCAGAACAATGCCTGGATTTGATACATCAACTTTCGGAGTATTTACATTCACAAACAATACCTGGCCGCTCGACTGGAACCTAAACGGAAGCATAGGTCTTCTGGGTGGAGATTATGGCGAGGGCAATATCACGAATATAGCTGGTGATTTCAATGTCTATGAAGGATCAGAAATAGGAATATATGCTGACTGCCACGGAAATTCAGGTGATTATCAAGCCTATGTATGCTACAATAATACAGCAGATGGAAGAGGAGTCTGGATCAATGCAACAGGTAATATATCAATTGCAGCAGGAGCCACTCTCGATGGTTATATGCTCGGCTTCCCATCCCTCGCAGGACCTGGAGACGGAGGTACAAATACAGGCGGATCATATGGCGGACATGGATGGAATTCAGGAGACGAACTATATGGTTCTCTAACATATCCGATAAGTGTAGGTAGCGGAGGTGAGAACGGACCAGGTGGATCAGCTATAAGACTTGAGACACCAGGCAATATCGCTGTCGAAGGAGAGATCTTGATGCATACCTATAGGTCAAACTGGAATTCTGCTGCGGGTGCTGGCGGATCCATATTGCTTATTGCGGGAGGAAACATCTCCGGCAATGGCACACTTAATGCTAATGGAGGAATTGGACAAGAAGGTGGCGGTGGAGGAAGAATAGCTATGCATGCTGAATCAATAAATTTCAGCGGTCAAATAAATAATATAGGAGGTCAGGATTCAGATGGGAACAATGATGGTTCAGGAGGAACAGTTTATATCAATGCTTCGAACAGCATCATATCATCAATGAACGTCAGCGTATTCGGATACAACGGCGGAAACATAACACTGAATGATACACTAATGACATTGTCCGGTACATATCTTGCGAACGGAAGCAACAGCGGCGGTGAGATCAGACTTGAATATTCAGACTGCAGCTCTGACTTTGATGATGCTAGGTTTGATCCTACTCCGCCGACGTTTGTCACGAGGTGTGGTGCTTTCCTGGTATCGGAATGCAGAGATTTGACCTTTGCGAACTGGGAGTATCAGCTCACGGACAATGTGAGTTCTGCCGGGACATGCTTCAATGTCGCTGCTGAGAATGTTACGCTGGACTGCTCAGGATATGAGATCAACTACAGCTACAGCTCGCAGGGGTATGGGCTGAACTCTACCTCGTTCAACACAACTGTCGAAGACTGCAGGATCTTGCAGGGTAGGGATGCTGAGAGCTCAAGCTATGGATTGAGGATACTTTATTCCAATTTCTCAAGGATATACAACAATACAATCATAACCCTTGGCGGCTATTCATTTGGAATTTATCTTGAAGATTCAGGAGATGCGTTCGTCTCAAGGAACAATATCACTACCAATGTAGCAGGATCCAACGGCATGAGAATCAGAGGTGAACTTTCCGGAACCAATATAACATACAACACAATACATACCTTGGATAGAGCTTCGATGGGCGTTTATTTTGTAGAGGCATCAAACGAAATCTCATTGCACAACAACAACATCACAACAGACAGCTGCATCCCGCTTGGTTTCTATCAGAGCAATCCTGGATACGATTACCTGAACCAGACCATACCGCAGACAAACCTCGCAGACGGGAAACCGATACTGTATATATTCGACAATAATTCAGCGGAATATACTGGAGTCAATTTCAGTGAATACGGCGCAGTCTATATGGCATATTCAAATAATATCACAATCGAGGACAGCAATTTCTCGACAAATGGACTGAGAGTTTATTTCATCACGAATTCGACTTTCAGGAACAATAACCTGACATCCGGCAAGCCAGGAGCTAATGTGCTTGGACTCATCAAATCAGACAACAATAACATCACAGACAACATCATCGACAGCACCAGCCCAACAGGTTGGTCATCTGCATTGGAAATATCCGAGAGCGAGAACAACAATGTATTCAACAACAACATCACAACTACCGGCAGCGGATGGTCGCATGGCATCTATTTCACAGACCAATCCCATAACAATACTATCGTAAATAATTCTTTAGATGTGGATGGTAGCATGTCAATCGGCATGTACATAAGAGATGATGCTGATGACAATGTCTTCGACAACAATGATATGGTTGTCAGAGGGGATTCATATGGACTGAGATTCTACAGCGGAAACAGTATCGAGGCGATCGTCAATAATTCCAATATCACGACCCTGGCTGCAGGTACAGAGGCAATATATATCTCTTCAGGAAGCTATAACATAAGCATATACAACTCAATTGTCAATTCTGTAATGGGTGACGATATCCTGACAAGCTCCATAGATGATGCGAGCCATCTAAGACTATATAATGTAACATGGAACGAGACGAATGCGACTATTAATAACGGAAATATAACCATCTACAACTACAATTACCTGGACGTGAATGTGACCTCAGACGGACTTGCTGTGAATGGAGCGAATGTGACAGCAGCATTCGAAAACAGGACATGGGCTTTCAGCGTGCTGACAGATGCCAGCGGATTCATCGATACCCAGCCGCTTCTTGAATTCTACTGGAACTATACAGACAAATATGATACATCTAACTATACCATCAATACAACATCTGCAGGAAGAGAGGATGTGGCCTATGTGAACGTGAGCAGGGACTACATACATAATGTCTCGTTCTCAGGCGGGGTGAACAACTGGGTATGCAACGGCGCGACAAGGACATTCAATGACAGCAGCTGCTGGTCGCTGGGGCATGTGCCGGTTGCAGGGGAAAATGTGGTGTTCAACGGCTCTGGGACTGCGGACTGCAATGTGACGAACAATACCATGCCGCAGGAGCTTGCGTCGTTTACTGTCGAGGCATCGTATGGGGCAGGGACGATATACTTCCTGCCGCTGTTTGCGGAAGGGTATTACGGCGGGAACTACTCGGGGACACAGGAGTGGAATGTGTCCGGGGATATTGCTGTCATGAACGGGACTGTGAAGGTCTACGGCGATGCCAGGCACCAGGATTTCTGGGGAGTCATGGGCAACCTCACTCCATACGGCCAGGGACAGTCTTGGAACAGCCAGGGCAATGTGACAATAGGCCAAGATTCAGAGATCGACGGAATCGGGCTTGGGTTCATGGATAATTGCTGCGGAGGAGTCTGCGCGAACGCTTTTGCAGGCGCTTCACACGGTGGAAAAGGAGGAGGGCCTGACCAGCAAATACCTGACATATATGGAAATGCATCCGGTCCGACAAGCCTTGGGATGGGCGGTTCAAGCGATTCGAATGTCAATTATGGAGGCTCTGCAATCAAGATCAGATCTGATCCAGGAACTATCAGGATAGACGGCACAGTCAACATGAGTTCCTTTACCAACAATGCAGCCAGAGCAGGCGGATCAGGCGGAAGCATATGGCTCTATGGAGATAATATAACCGGAAAAGGAATCCTGGCTGCTGATGGTGGAAGCACAGTCACAAGCGGTGCAGGTGGCGGCGGAAGAATAAGGGTAAATTTCAATTCATATGGATATACTGGCATCATCAGTGCTGCCGGCGGAAAGTCGGATACTGTCGACTCAGATGGATACAGTGAGTATGAGAACGGATATCTTGGCAGGGCAGGAACTTTCTCTTTCAGCAGCCCTCTGGGAACAATAGACAACCTTACTTATCCCGGCGACTGGACTGTGAACGGCACAATCGGCCTTGAAGCAAATAACTATACGATACTGGGTGATTTTGTGATCCCCAGAGGCACCAAGTTCGGTGTGGGCCCAAGATACAACCATACAAGCCCTCCTAATTATGGAGTGTCGATAAACGCAACAGGGAACATAACTATCGACGGCTGGATCGACGGCTATAGAGGCGGATATGCGAATAATTACGGACCAGGAGCGGGGAGTGATCTTGAAGGAGGAGCCCATGCTGGCAGAGGAGGGGATAACCCTGCTTCGACATACGGATCAGAGCAATATCCGGTTACACTCGGAAGCGGAGGTGGAGATTCATACGGCGGCGGCGCGGTAAGACTGATCTCTGCAGGACATGTTGAGGTAAACGGAACAATCAGCATGAAAGGGAACAACCAAAGCGCATCATCGAGGGGCAGCTCTTCCGGCGGAAGCATACTTCTTGAAGCTGCAACATATATCAGAGGATACGGCAACCTGAGCGCAAGGACCGCTGATGTGACTGGGAATGACGGCGGAGGATCAGGCGGAAGGATCGCGCTACATGCATCAGATATCTTATTCAACGGAACAATAGACAACAGAGGAGCAATAAGCACAACAGGTGAATCCGGAGGAGGCGGCTCTGTCTATATAAACGCAACCACTTCAGCCATTTCCTCGATGGACGTCACAACCACTGGACTCGACGGCGGTAACATAACAATCGCAGAAACATACCTCAGGCTGACAGGGAACTACAATGCGACAAATTTCTCAGGGGATCCGACCAACGCAGATATCGAACTTTGGTTCACTGACTGTGCATCGGACTTCGATGATGCTGTGTTCGATCCGACTCCGCCTACGTTCGTGACTGGGTGCGGGGCTTTTGAGGTTTCTGAGTGCCGGAACCTGACGT
>CAYMIF010000002.1:0-73642 GCA_964390375.1 uncultured Methanosarcinales archaeon | reverse complement strand
CTCTGGCCCGCAGACCAGCCATGTAGGGCGTGCGCCAACCATAAATGGTTGGCTTGGCCCAACTGAGAATATTGCCTAAAGATATATATTCTCATGGCACAGGCGGCTAGGATTTCATAATAGCCTATCTTTAACTCATCATATTATTCAAGAGAGGCCCCATTGTGAATCTGAGAAATCTTTTAGACCAAACAGATATTCTATCTCTTCAGTTATCCTGCCAATATCTACTTCATTCAGTGGCTTGTAGGCATCTTTATGTCCTGGAATGATAGGTTTGCCATACTGCTGCATTTTTGCGTTCTTTGCCCTGCAGTAAACATGAATATGTAAATGTGGTTTCCAATTTCCGTTCTCCTGATAGTTTATCCTGCCTATGTCAACACCAATCCTTTTCATGGCTCTTTTCATCGCTTTACCTACAATGATCGTGAATCTCATCAGCTCTATTGCTAGCTGCGGAGACAGCATTGTCCTGTCTTCCAATGGTTTTTTTGGAGAAATCACCACATGACCACCCTCTAGCCTGTCAATCTCTGGCATGTCATGAGATTCTAATATAAAGTTTGCAGTATCATATATCAAAGCCATGATTGACTAAGAAACAGAAGAACTTTTATATATTTTTAGCCCAGGCCTGACCCCCTTCCAATCATCCAATATAATTGACATCCATCTTCCTGTTCATCTTGTTCATGGCAGAATTCTTCTGGACGTCGCTTAGGTTCTTGGTCCTCTTGAGAAGCTCCTTTTCAAGCTTCTGTATCTCCTCGTCGAGATCCGAAAGGCTGACCCTGAGACGAAGCTTCCTGTTTATCGCCTTCAATGACTCACGCGCACCCTTGACACCGAGATATGCAGGATGGTTGAGTGTCTCTGCCAGAATCGAGATGGAAGGTATGCCCTTTTTCGGAGACAGACCTAAAAGAAGACCGGTCACGCCCATTATGGGGCCGACGACTCCATAGAGCTTGTCCTTGAGCTGAGTGCCCTTGACATAACGATCGATTATCTCCCTTTGCGCTGAAGCACAGTAGACATTCGGCTCTTCAGGTATCTCCATTAGGCCTATGCCGCCAAGGGTCACTATCTCCCTGACTCCGTATTCCTGGCAGATCCTGAGTATGTGGCCGCAGAACTCATATGAAGATGCCTCGTCAGTCGGCTGGACATCACCTGTCATGAGAATCAGGTCCGGCCGCCTGTCCGCGAACTTCTTGTAATATATGACGATCTTGGGAAGCTCAACAAGATTGTCTTCTGTGACAAATACAGAATGAGGAAAAGTGTCAGAAGATATCTCGAACAATTTCTTTGCTGAAAGCTCGTCTATCAGAAAATCAACTACAACCTTGCCTACGTTCCCTATGCCTGGCAGTCCTTCTATGAATATAGGCTTCTTTAGCTTTGGCTCCCTCTTTTTTAATTTCTGAAAATGAAAAACCATTCAAATCAGTCCCTGCTCTTTTCTCTGGCCCTCCTTTGCCCTTCTCCTGTAGCTCTCATACCTATCATCTGGCGAGTATTTCGGAGGCCATGTGTTTATCGTTTGGATATTGCATGAAGAACACGTGTCCTTCATGGTGTATTTCCTGCAATCTGGACATCTCTTGATGTGCTTTGACATTCTAATCAATCCTTGAGAAACTGACTATGCCCTCTTTCTTCTCCATATTATCTGTGATATAATCGACAGTTTCCTTGAGGACCTTTTCTGCGTCCTTGTAATCCGAGGCAGTCACCTTTATGTCGTATTTTCCAGCACCGAGATAAGAGAGATGGAATCCTTCGCCGCCGATCTTTTCTGCTTGTGTCAAGACCTGCTTTATGACGTTTACTCCGTCCTCTGAATAGCATTTGAGGTCAAGCTTTCCTGCGATCGTGACCTCAGGGAGCTTTATCCTCTGACGAATCACATCCAGCAGCTGAGTCTTTACCTTGGAGTCGAGCTTTAAACGGTCGATGTTCTTCTCATCCTGCACAACGTCCTCAAAGAAATTATAAAGATTTAGATAATCATCAGATATCATGGACATGACCTTCTCGTACAGGTCCTTTGTGTCCATATTGTTGTTCCTCGCGATGTGCTCTATTATCTTTTCTGATATCTGCAGCTGCTTTATCTCGTTTACCTTGTTCTTGCGCATGGCCTCGTTTACACGACGGAATGAAAGATCGATCTGGTTCCTATCCCTGTTGACCCTGAGGACCACGCACACTATGACCTTGCCTTCTTTTACATAATCCCGGATGTTTCTTATCCTTCCTGGAGATATCTCTGATATGTGTATCAGGCCATCCTTGTGCTCGTATTCCTCTAGTCTTACGAATACTGAGTGGAACTGAACCTTTGTGACCTTGCACAAGACCAGTTCTCTTACTTCTGGAAAACCTGTCTTCTTGAAAAGCATTTTTTATTCCAATACCTCGAGCACTCTTGCCTTGATCCTTGATTTTCCGCCTGTCGGATCGACCAGGACCTTCTGGCAGACAAGGCACTTGACCTCTGTCGCGCTCTTCCCGAAGGTTATCTGCTCGTTCTTGCATTTAGGACAGCGGATCTTTATGAATTTCCCGTTTGGCTCGTTTATCAAATCCATTTCCATCTTATCATCACCGATTGTATGTTCCATTTGCTTTATATCCCTGGAAATAGCGGGTGCTTTTTAAAGCTTTGGGATAGAATCCTGGCAGGTTTTCGAATTCATTCCTAGAATTCAAGTCATTTGGTGCAGCAGAGTTTGGGTCCATTATCTTATACTGGTCCAGGAGCCTGTCTTCGAGAGAGTTCGGGTCAGGGTTTTGGGCTGGAGGAGAAACAGTCAATGCAACATCATATTTCCTGTGCATCAGATAGCCTGCGAGAGCTGATGCTCCTAAAAACACTGCCACCTGCACTGCCTTTTGGAGCCTTTTCGTCATATCATGCAGTAATGCAGGATGATATAATAATCATTCTGAGCTATTTCCTTGTTACGGGATGATGTTTTAGGAAATCTGCATGCAGATAGATGTATGTCCCGAGCGAGAGCTCTGGCGGTGCCATGAATTCAGCCGGGCTTGAGGCTTTTTCCATCTTTTCATATACCCCTTCTGCTGCTGCCTTCGGATCTGCCAGGATCTCGTCCAGGGAAACCAGTTTTGGATAGCCATTGTGTACTGCGTATGACATCGTCAGCCCGACCTTTTCCTTTTGGTATTCTATAAGCCCCCAGGTCTTGTTCATCTGGATGAACAAAAGCTCCAACAGAGGGTTCCCTTTCATGCCGCTCGCCTCCAATGCCTGGTCATTGATGTCTTTTGTGGACAACTGATCCATTGTCACAATCCTTGTGTTCTTCCTGGCAAACTTGCCCAGAGGTGTCTTTTTCCATCTGCTCAGCCTGATCTCGTAATCGGACAATGGGGTGAATCTCTGGCAATCGGTTGGGTCTATCCCGACGATTCCTTTGTAGAACATCATAATGCCCTGGTCAATCTCGGGGTGCTCGTAGGTTTTTCTTACCATTTTAATTCATCTCCTGTGGTGAGGTTTCGATGGAACCATCATCTTCAGCTGTTGGTCCGGGTTCAGCTATTTGACTGAACGTGTTCTGATAAAGATGGTCCTGCCTCTGAATTATGTCAGCTACCTTATCCCCTGAAGAATCCGGAGCCACTTCCAGATATATCGACTTTGCTTTCTGGAGGTGCCCATAGGCTTTTTCATCGTAGCTCTCTTCTTCTGCTAGTCTTGTATAAATCGAAGCCAGCTTCAGCCTTGCTTCCTGCCTATCCTCTGATGGCATATCATGAGAATAATAAAAGACCGTATCAGCTAGCTTCTCAAGGCTTTCCGGGTCATCTGCCATATTATCTGAAGTTGAGAGGAGTGATCTTGTGAGCCTGGAACCAAGACCTAATGAATAGGTATTGTCCATCTTCCTGGCCAGCCTGAATGACCTGTCTGAATTATCATCCCATAGTGTCACCTGGGCTATCTGATCTGCGAATGAATCAAGGTATGCTGCAGCAAGCTCCTCCTTTATAATCCCTGGTTCAGTCAACCCCAGTTTCTTAAGAACCGAGCCAGTCTCATCGATGAATGCAATTCCTATGCCTGCCTGATAATATGGAGCGTTCATCAGAAGACCCTTGGTATATGCGATATACTGTGTCAGATCCCTCCTGTCTGAAAATCCGATATCATCATGATCAGCCAAAAATCGCTTGAAAGAATCGTATCCAGGCTGATTGTATAATACTGCTGCATGCTTAGCTTCTGATATAATGCCCAGATAGACCTTGGCCACTCTCTGCATTCTATCCTGGGTGAAATCATCAAGATATTCGTATCCCTCAATCACTTTTTCAACTTTTCCGACCGCATCATCTGCAAGGGCTTTTTCGAGACCAAAAAGCACCTGTTCCGGATGGATCACTGCCAGGTCCATCTTTTCCTGCGCAAGGTCGTTTTCTTTTCTGTAAGGCTTGTCTTCTATTGAATCAATATATGCTGCGGCCTCTGCAAACCGTCCGAGCCTGAAATTATTCTTCAGGATCGACGACTCATGCCTTCGTATCTCTGAATATACTCTTTGCTGAATCTCTTCTTTCTTCAGCCTGAAGAACCAGTTGCCATCTATCCTCTCTTCCATCAATCCATATGCCTGATCGCTGCCTCCTGCCTGAAGAAAATAATTAATCTTTCTATTCGAGGATATATACTCAATACCATCATGAGCAGCCTTGAACCCAGCAAGCTCTGCTGCCAGCAACAATGTCCCAAGACCTATCCTGAACATGCCTTTCAGCCTGTTGGCAAACTCCTTTGTCCCAGCCAGACTAATCCATGGCATTTCCGTAGACCTCCAGGATATTTTCAAGCCTGTATGCCTCCTGCAGGAGCGCTTTATGTTCAGCCTCTGTGAACGGCATCATGACAAGATCTGTCATCTTAACCTTCTTGAGCTCAAGTCCCTTGTCTTCTACCAGCACCTCGCCATATGATCCCTGTGACCTTATCAGGATGCCTGCAAAGGTGTCATTAGAGTCTTCTGTAGTCCTTACATATTTCCCTGGTTCGTAGACCCCTTTTCTTCCTGGCCTGCTGATAAGGGAATCCCTGTAGGAATCGGCTAATTGGCCAAGGGTTGCGAAGTCCAATGCATTGGGGTCTACATCGTATTCCTCCAATGCAGAATTGAGCCTTGAAAGCTCTTTTGACGCTTCCTCATGGTCGCCTAATGACTCCTGGACTATCCTTGCCCGTGTCATGACAATGTCTGCCTCAACCTCTTCAGTGTATTTTCCATCAGGATACCGCCTTAAGTAATCCCTGAGATTGATCAGCCTGTCCTTTGCATCAGTCCTGCTTATGGAATCCTCATAACGGCCGTCCTCTGTGCTCAAAAATATCTCTGTCTCAAAGGTTTTGATCTGAGACCGCTGATACAATCCTGATGATTCCATCTCAGATAGAAATGCATATGCCTGGTTTGGGTCTTGTCTTCTAAGCTCGTGGAGCGTGGTCTCAAAATCTATCTTCCTCTCTATTCTCTCGTAATCTTCCTTTTCGCTTGTCAACCTCTCCTGCAGGATGACAGCATCTGCGTCTGTTATATTATCACCCTTGTCGTATCGCACAAGCAGTTCCTGTGCAGGGCCATAATCTTTCTCCTCGATAAGCGTCTCAATCTCGCCTATGCTCCTGCTGTTTTCGCGCCAGCCAGCATAACGATCGCTCAGGGAACCGGCAAGCCTGATACCTGAATATCCCAGTATCAAGGCAGCTCCAAGGCTTATATTGAGCGCACTCCTCTTCAGTATCGCCTTCCAGTCATATACTAGCATCCTGGACATACTAGGCCACCCCTTCGAGGTCATTTTGCAACTTTCCGCCTGAATATTTCCTCAGCCGCAAGTATATCGGATTGAACTGTTCGGATATCGACTGTATTGCCTGGTCTGGAGAGGCAGTATCTTTCAGGACTGATCTTGCGAAATTCGGCAGGTCCTCTCCTGAGCTGTCCTTTCTTCTTATCACAGTCAATAGATACCTATCCCCACACCTGCATATCAGGGAGGTGTTCTTGACTATGCCTCCGCTCTCATGCTCATGGTCATAAGAAACTGCCTGCTGGGCCCGGTATGCCCCTTTACTAAGACTCATATTAGGAGAGTGCTTAGGCGCATTTGCATTCAGGCATTGGCGAAAATATTTTCCATATCGAAAATTGTTCCTTGAAGTCCATTTCAGGTTACCTTCTGCGTTCTGCGCAAGCTCGATCCTTGCCAGCTTATCGAGATATTCGGCTGCATTGGGGATGTCTATTGCTTCCTCGGGCTGCCTTACCCTTATCTCTGCACCTCTCCATTCTGTCTTTTTTGTATCAAGCCCGGATCCTATTGGCCAGAAGAAAGGCTTGAGCATGAGGGAGCCGGTCGGATCCTGATAATGCCACTTATTTCCAGTATGTTGAGGAAAATATGTATTGTAACCTCTTGCTGCAACATCGATTAATACAGGTATCCCATAGAAAGGTGAAAAGTAAATCAATGCTGCACCAGCTGCTAGATGGGTCCACCAGGAAGCCTTGAATGCAGATTCAGCATCGAAGGAATCTGTGTTTAATTCCAGATGCTCCTGGACCTTGCGGGGCAGCATGCCTAAAACAGGATAGGTGATCGGTTTTGTATATCTTATAATTTTGTCCAATACTCTTGTCATTTTACTCATCTCAAAAGGTATATCACTGACATCAACTGCCTGATGAGGACCAATAGCATCTTTTTCATACTTGTATTCAAAAGCGTCAAGGACAATCTTCAATGTTGTATAACCCCTTTCTTCAGCAATCTTTCTAAACTTTGGATTATGTCCCTTGCCTAAAATGTCAACACCCATGACAAGCCTGTTTTCGTCCCAGACCTGGTAGCTGCAGCCAAGAAGCCTGCCAAAAAGCCTGTTGAAGAATCCCTGGCTCTTCTCGAGAGGCAGAGCACCCTTGAACGGCTCGATAGAATCATATACCTCTTCCCGTTCCTCAGGATCAAGGTCCTCGGAAGCAAGATATTTCACTGCCTGCAATATGTGATGCTTTGAATCTGCCGTGCGGAAGTCATCTCTCACAACACCTACGAGCAGATCCTCAAGGTTCTCCACGAACCTTCTTTGCTTTCTTCTCCATAAACCATCCTGAAGAGGATCATATTCCATCAACTGCGGAACAGAGTTAAGAGTCTCTGCAACATACTGCATCTTGCTGACAGTCGAGTCGTCTGCCAGTGCCTTTAAGCCTGATGCAAGCCTATATGCAAGATGAAGATAATCATCTTTCTGCTCGTCTGAGAATTTCCTCTGTGTCATTGTCTCAACACGAAGCGCAGACATATCCCTGACTATCGCTCCCAGATCCTGCTGGACATCGCTGTCTGATAGTTCCAGGTCTATCACTGCAGGCGGCTGGCCTGTCATTTTTTCACCTCTTTTTTTGGAGGCTCAATCGAAAGCTGCGCTCTTGGATTCTCGGGTGCAATGTATTTCAGGTTGGCATACATGCGTATCAGAGCACGATCATGTCTTGTGTATTCCTGCTCTGAAAGCCTTTTCCTGCGCTCAGCTATCCTATCCTCATACTTTGAGATATCAGAATCAAGATAAGCTACCTTTTGTGCCTTGATCGTCACTGTGCCCTCCTTGAGTTCCCTGTCATGTCTCATCACAATATCATATTTTTTGTCAGGGTCATTTCTATACTGACTTTTCAGCTCGTAATGGCTACCTGCCCAGCAGGTCACCTGGTCGAACTCCTGCCTTGTCATCTGCCTGGTTTCCTGCTTTTTGAATGTGACGTGCTTGAGGACATCAGAGACCTCATGGGCCTGGATGTCATTCACTGTCTTTCCAAGCGCCACTGCGGCCATGGCACGAACACACTGTTCTATATACCTGTCTCCCAGTCCAAGCTGTCTTGTACCTTCATAGCTGAAATCAGGGACTGGTTCGCCCATCTCATCCTTGGCACCAATCTTGTGGCTGACCAACCGGTTGATCAGGTAAGTGGTATAGCTGTTCTTCGCAAGGACTGCCCAGTTTGCCTCCTGAACAGACGTGCCAGCCTCATCCATCATGTCATCCTCAAAGTCCTTTGCATCACCATAGAAGTCTGCTATCTCTTCCAGGGCCTGGTCAGGATCCCCTTCTCCAGGGTTTGCCATGAAGAAAAGAAGCGACTGGGGAATCAGTGTCCTGAATGTATCTCCCCTATGGGTCATCCGAATCAGACTGTATCCCTGAGGTACGTAAGCAGTATCAAAATCCTCTTCAACAGGCACGAACTTTCTTCCCTGCTCAACCATCTGCAGGGCTTCCTGCGAGGGAAATCTTCTCAATACCCTTCTTGTCTTAAGCTTCTGTTCAAGGTTCATCTTGCATCCATCTCCTTCCTGTATGCCTCGACCATCCTATAGTCCCTGACTGAATCGCCGATTGTTGCGACCATGCTGTCATAGGGTTTTGGGTCAAATGCTTTGTACTGGTCCAAAAGCCTGTGATACAAAGCAGGATCATCTGCCATGCCGAAATCATTCAGCTTAAGTACAGTCTCTGATATTGTCCGTCCTGTGATCCCAGGATGCGCTTCTGCCAGAGCCTGCGCATCCATCCCCTCAGGAAGATATATCTGCCAGATTTTGTAGAGCTCATCTGCTGCCGGCATCCCGAAATATAACTTGTGCGGAAATCTCTGGATGAATGTTGGGTTCAGCAGGTCCGGCCTGTTCATCGTACCTATGACATGGACACCTTCCAATGGCTTGCTCAGCCTGCTCTGAAGAAGGCCAGTCCAGCTTGACTTGTGGGATGATACGTTCTTCTTCTCCAAAAGTGCATCCATCTCATCGAAGAGCAGAACACATGGAGCCAGCTGCTTTGCGCGGTTGAGATACCTGTCGATCTTCTTTCCAGTCTCTCCGACAAACTTGTCCTCAGGTTCTGAACCAGAGACGACTATCTGGTTATATCCGAAGCTACCTGCAACAATTTCTGCAAAATCAGTCTTGCCTGTGCCAGGAGGCCCATAGAACAAAGACATGCTTCCATCCGGTTTTGCGAAGATCCGTCTTGCAAGCATCACATGGTATTCGTATCCACCGACATCTGCAAAAGTCTTCTGGGGCTCACGGAAAGGCATATCACGAAGGGCTGACGGCTTGGTATTCTTGATTGCCTTCTCTATGTCAGCAGTCGTGACAGTGCATCTGTCATCGCGGAGCACACTGTAGGTGAATGCCTCGTCCAAGAGACCTCTTAAGTCTGCTCCAGTATAGCCGAAAGTCTTAGTTGACGCGTATTCAAGGTCATCTTCGTCAACTTTGAACATGTGTCCGCCTTTCCGGTCTGCATGTATCTTAAGTATCCTCAGACGGCCTTCCTTGTCAGGCGGCATGAACTCTATCTCCTTTGAGAATCTTCCAGGCCTTCTTAAGGCAGAATCGATGCTGTTCTCCTTGTTGGACATGCCGAATATGAATATACCGTGGTTGGATTCCATACCCTGCATCTCTACCAGAAGCTGGTTGAGTGTCTGCCTCTGACCTGGATCGACAACATCGTCCCTTGATGAGAACCTGTCAACCTCATCCAGCATGAGAATGGCCTTATTCTCACCACCTTTTGTTATCTGCCTCATCTGCCCGAAAGTCTCTGCCACCTGCTGGGGGTTGGAGATCGACTTGCCGTCGTATATGTCTATTCCCAGCCTTGAGGCAATATACTGTACACCAAGCGTCTTTCCTGTTCCTGGAGGGCCGTAGAACAGATAGTTCCTGTGGCCCATCTCAGTCCCGAAACGATCGATATGCTCGATTGTAGCAATCACACCATCAAGGCCCTCTTTGAGCTTTGGATTGATATAGTAACTCTCTTCACCAAGAGCAGACTTGACAGGCGCTATCTTATTGCCTTTTCCTAGATTATCTTTTATCTTCATCGCTGTAGGATGGTTCATCTTCTTTCACCTAAAACATCGTATCTGCAGAATTCGCATGAGTATCGCTCGCCTCTGGGCGAATAGTAAACTTTTTGTCCTAAATCCAAAGGACACCGGGCTTGCTTGGGTATTCCATATGCGTCCTCCAATGCCTGGCAGTTGTTCCTGTGAATCAAAGGGGAATCAACAACAATACCCCTCTGAAGGGACTCTGCGAGAAGCATCCCCCTCAACTTGTCCAACTGTGCAGGCTCAAGCAGCCTTACCGCGGCCCCTTTTCCGATCGGCAGCACAGGCAGGACCCTCACCGGGAGTCCAAGTCCACTTGCTATGTCTATCACACCTTCTACTGAGCAATAATTTCTCTGGTAGACAGTAGTAGAGATAGATGTCCTGAAAGCTGAACTTAGTTTTGCCAGGTTATGCATGACAAGATCGAAATAATCCTTTCCAGTAATATCCTGATAGGTTTTCGGATCAGCAGCATGGAGACTCACCTGCAGCTCAAGACCATCATTAAGTCCTGAGACTGAATCAACCAATTCTTCAGATATCATTGTGCAGTTTGTAGATAGATGAACCTTTCTTCCCGTTCCTAATAGAACCGATACTATTCTGGCCAGGCCATCATGAAGAAATGGCTCGCCTCCTCCAATCTCAACAACATCAAGATCTGGGTTGGCATCAGCTATCCCTATCACCTCTTCTTCGGAGAGCGTTGTTCCGTCATTGTCCTGATAGCAGAACTCACAGCTCTCATTGCAGGTCCCGATTATATCCATAGTGAGAGTCATTTTATTATCTGGCAGTGACAAAATACCTTAATTAATATTTAACTGATATCATTAATATTAATCATATTAAAACGAAAGATTTAAATAGCTGTGAATCAATGCTCGGGGCATGGAAAGAAAGCTCATCAAGCAGGGCATAGGGGGATGCACAGTGTATCTTCCGAAGAAGTGGCTGGACCAAAAGAAGCTTGGTGCAGGCGACAGTGTCAGGGTGGAAGAGGAGAACGAGTCGCTTGTGATCTCTTCCAGGGTGCATGGCAAGAGGAGAAAGGATATCAGGATAACCGAACAGAACAGGCATGACCTCAAGAATATCCTGACGCACTGCTACAGGAAAGGATTTGACATATTGTCTTTACATGGCCTGGACAATAAGCTGCATAAGGAACTAAAGGATGTCGTGAATGATATGCTGCTGGGTTTTGAGATCGTGGAAAAAAACAGGGACTCTTGCGTAATCGAGAATATCTCTGAGCCAGATATGGACAAGTATGATTCTATGATGCGCAGGGTGTTTCTCATCATCAGGGAGACGCATGAACTGATCGTCTCGGACATGAAAGAAGGGTATAAGAACTCTGCAGAGATCAATGATCTTATGGTCAATCATGACAGATACGTACTGTTCTGCAGAAGGATGCTTTCTAAGGAGAGGGTGGATGCAGACAAGGCCACTTCCTGGGAGCTTCTGAGCTTTCTCATGCATATCGAGCATGCGTACAGATACATGCATGAATACATGAAGGCAAACAAATATTCTGCCAAGCCCAGGACCCTTGAACTTATGAAAAACCTTGATGAATATTTCGGGCTGCTCTACGACAGCTACTACAAGAAAAGGATCGATAATATACACAAGCTGAATGTGCTCAAGAAAAGATATCAGTTCGGAAGCTGCATCAACGCCATCAGCAGGTCAGGCAGCAAGGACTCGGTGGTCAATTCATACATCAGGGAAATCTTTCGGCTGGTGCAGATCGCAAGCAGCCCTGTACTGTCTGAACTTCTCTTGATGAAGGTTTAGCGGATATGGGAAAGCCAGGTCCTGATGAACCTCTGCTCTTTTTCTGGGATCACATAACTTCCGTCTGCTCTTTTAGATCTTATATATTCCCTGAACTCAAAGCTTCCCTGGCCGTTGTTCGCATATCTTTTTGCCTCTTCCCAAAGCTCTAAGCCCACCCTTCCTATGGTACAGGTGTCCTCGAGGTCATAGTTCCCGTCGATATTCCTGCTCTTTGAGATGCCTACCTCAATGGATCTTATGACCGCAAACATATTGGGTTGAGACATAAATTGCTTCTCATCAGGACCTACATAGCTTCCGTATATCCTTGACTGGCCTTCTGTTGTATAAACCCTCCTCGGCCCGCCAAGCTGATCGACAGCAGTGAAATACTTATTTGCCAGCGCAACAACTATCCTGCTGCGGGTAAAACGCTTGAAAGCCCTCGACCTATCGATAGTGACATCATAATCTGTTTCTGGCAGTTCGAGGTCCTCTCTTACAAAGACAGGATCTGAATCAAAAGGTATGCCGTTGACATATGAAGCAGTTGCCTTATAGTCCCTCACAGGGATGTTTGCTTCAGGAGGGGTATAGATGCTATTGAGTAAGAAAACAGATGCCAGAGATGCTGCAGGTATGGACAATTTCAAGGTCCAGTTCCAGAAGCTCTTCTTGAACCTTGTCAGATAATCGCTCTTGTCTCTTGCTGCCTTAAATTCTGAATAGAGCTCCTGGCCGTCTGAAAAGCGGTCAAGCGGACTCCATCTGAGACATTTTTTCAGGAATGGCCTCCAGGCTTTCGGGATGTTCTTGTCCACCTTCCTGCTTACATGCCTGTCGAACTCTTCAGATGATTTTGATTCGATGAAGCGCTGTGGATCAGGGAAATCCCCGAGCACGTATCTTCCTGTGATGAACCTGTAGAACAATGAGCCGAAAGACCATATGTCACCTCTTTTTGTGGGTTTTGAATCTGTCCTGAAACTCTCTGGCGCTCTTGTGTATATGAATCCGTGCTGGTCACCATTATGCAGACTGGGTGTTGTGGATATTATTGTCGATGTACCAAGATCAGTCAGATGGACCCTTCCGTCATCTGAGACCATATAGTTGTTCGGCTTAATGTCTCCGTGGGCCCTGCTGTATCTTTCGTGGGCCTCCATGATGCTGTTTGCGATATCTGCTGTAAATGACATGACCTGTTTTGCTGTCAGGCCTGAATCGAGATGAAGGTCGGTTGAGCCCTGTGTTATGACCTCCTCAAGATTTCTCCTGTATATTGGCATGACTATGAAAGGCCCCTGTCCGTCCTGTTCAAACCATCTGGGCACGACGTTGGAGCAGGCCGTGAACTTTCCTGCCTCACGCACCATGACTGCCAGCTCATCGAGGTTCCTCCTGACCATCTGCTCAGAAGCCAACTCTGTAGGAGAATGCTCTTTTAGTGCGACAGTCTCTCCTGTGAGCGTGTCGTGGGCCTTGCTGACAACTCCCCAGCAGCCTCTTCCGATCTCAGAGAGCACCCTGTAACGATTGCCCCTGAGCCTGTATTCTTGTCCTGTTTCTTCTTTTGAAATATCCAATGCTGCCTGGGGAATCATCGGGAATCACCTCTATTCAGGAAATGATTCAGCGAGAATTCAAAAGCATGAGACCTGCTGCGGAACATGCCTGAGCGGACAGCTTCCCTTATCGCAACCAGGGTGCCCTCTCCTACAGATATGCTGATTTTGTGTTTTTTTATCATTGTATAGTGGCAATAATTGCCACTGGTATTTAAATGTTTTGTTTTTTTATTACTATTTAGTAGTTATCTGTTATGGTTTTAAATGAAAAAGATATATAAACCCCCTGCTTATCCAATTTCATTGAAAATGAATCCGATATGGGCAATAATCGCAGTCATCATAATCTCGCTTCTCTCAGTCATCGTTGCCATACCTTTCCTTATCAAGAAACGGCTTTCGAACAGGAGCCTGCTGTTCCTTCTCAGCCTTTCTGTAGGCGTACTCCTGTCTACTGCTTTTATCGAACTCATACCAGAATCCCTGGGGCATGGACATGAGGCAGAACATGCTGATGAGGAAATGGGCGAGCACGAGGAAGAGCATCATCCAGAGCATGAAGAAGCAGAAGAGCATGAGGCGCATCAGGATGCATACACTCCTGCGCTTCTTATACTGCTGGGATTCATCGTGATGTTCATACTAGAAAAATTCGTGCACTGCCATCATACTGCAAAATGCGAAGGCAGGGAGTGCGGGCATGGACATGCCTACAACCTCGCGCCAATCAACCTTATCGGAGACGGAGTGCATAATTTCATCGACGGGCTCGTCATTGCTGGTGCGTTTGCAGTCAATATAACTGTCGGCATAACCGCCACGATATCCATAATATTCCATGAGATACCTCAGGAGATCGCAGACTTCGGAGTGCTGCTATATTCAGGACTATCCAAGAAAAAGGCGCTGATATTCAACCTGCTCTCTGCAATCACAGCCATAATCGGAACGATTGTCGGGATACTGCTGATCGGCAGATTCTCTGGATTCACAAGATTCATCATACCTTTTGCTGCAGGCAATTTCATCTATATCGCTGCTTCAAACCTGACACCGCAGCTTCACCGGCACTGCAGATGGAAAGATACAATGCTTCATCTCTTTGCGATAATCCTCGGCATCGCGATAATCGTTCTTGTGGAGATGTACGGGCCAGGGCATGTGCATGGGTAAGAAAAGTTTGTCCTGATCAAACATGTTTTTTAGCTACTTTAGCTGCTTTTACTTCTTTATTCCTTTTATTTTTCATAGAATTAAGCCTAACTGATAATGATATACAATATAATGGTGAGCAGGGCATCAAAAACAACATGAATATCATAGCTGAATTTGGATTATTTGTAATTTATCCCATTCATGAATGGGAAAAAATAAATATTGATTGATGCATACTTCATTCTCATGAGAAAGACCACAATCAGGCTCAAACCAAATATCCTGGCGAAGATGGGCCTTGGACAAGTCCTAAAGAAGATCGAGATGGTTGAACTGGAAGAGCTGCTGAAGCTTGACTATAAAAGAGGCATAAAGGTCGGCGTAGCCAAAGTTACAATGAAAGAAGGATACAACATAGAAGACCTGAAATGGCCGAATAATGCAGTCATGATAGACATCCTGGGACAGGAAGGAAATACCTACACAATCATCATGAAATCACGTGTTCCTAAAGCTTTGCGTAGCCTGACATCCAAGTTTGACATGGACCTGATATGGACAAAGCCAGCCTATCTTGAGAAAGGAGAAATTGTCTTCAGCTGCATCGGAAAGGACCAGGACCTAGAAAAGTTTGTAAAGCTTTCAGGGCTGATCGGAAAAGTCTTGAGCGTCAGTTTTAACCCTGCTGATTATAAAGGACATAATATCCTATCCGGACTTACTTCCAAGCAAAAGGAAGTCTTCAGGATGGCAAAAGAGATGGGCTATTATCAATACCCAAGAAAGATCGACGGAAAAAAACTTGCAGAAGTAATAGGTATTTCGAAACCGACATTGATCGAACATCTTCGAAAAATTGAGAACAAGATAATGAATATAGTTAGCTGAATACTAGTTCTGCAGAGGCTGGAACTGCCTTGGACCAGAAGTGTAGGTAACCTTGCTTTTCGTAAAGAGATTCTCCCTGCCTACCGGCGACCAGCTCACTGTTTCTGGCAACGAATATCCCCCTGCATATCTTTTCAAAGGAGTTCCTGAATCCCAATATGCCTTTATAGCCTCATCAATCACCCGAGCCTTTCTTTCATAACCATTATTGCTCATGGCTCTTGCCAGATGAATGAAATCAAATACAGCCAGAGTGTCAGGATCTGCCATTGCCTGCATCTTAAATACATTTCCTGAGCGCAAGCGTTCCTTGGAAAGGATATGCTCCATCATAGAATCCCAAACACTGGATTGTTGTGGACTGTTTTTCCATAACTCCAGATCATCTGGAAGAATGCCGTACCATACTCCCTGATAAGCCTCTTCTGGAAGCATCCGGGATGAACCATCTGTCAGATAGTCGGCTAAAGTTGCGCATACCATATTTGATCTTGGCTGCAGGCCGTCATCCTTTATCTGCTCCTCATTTCTACCTGTAGTGAAATGGTAGACTGCAATATCAGATCTATTCGATCTTATCATAAAACGCGAGAAAAAATAAGTGTTTTTAAATGTTATTGGTCTTATTCCGTGTTTTTTCGCATTTTAGCTCTTTTAAATCCTCTTTTTATGAAAGAATTCTGCCAAAGCCACCTGAGGATCTGACCTGAAAACCACAAATCATATAAAAACACCGCGATTCTATTGTCTAAAATGATACATCCTTCAGCAGAGGTCTCAAAAGATGCAGATATCGGTAAAGATACGAATATCTGGCACCAGGCACAGGTGCGGGAGAATGCAAAGATCGGAGACAGATGCAATATAGGAAAGAACGTATACATAGATCTTGAGGTTTCTGTCGGCTCGGGGGTAAAGATACAAAACAATGTATCGGTATACCATGGCGTGACAATCGAGGACGATGTCTTTGTCGGTCCTTCTGTCGTGTTCACAAACGACCTTCGGCCAAGGGCATTCTCATGGGACGAATCATGGGTTGCAACAACACTTGTGAAACGAGGTGCGTCAATCGGCGCAAACTCGACCATCATCTGCGGTGATCGGGTGATCGGTGAATATGCAATGGTCGCTGCCGGCTCTGTCGTGACACGAAACGTGCCTGACCACGGCCTTGTGATGGGTAATCCAGCAAGACTCAAGGGATTTGTATGCAAATGCGGGGAGAAGCTGGAACTCAAAGAGGAAGGGGCTGATCATGCAGTAATGGTCTGCAGCAAGTGCCATGAGGAAGCGATAATCCCAAAACAAGACTATATACTGAATATGAGACAATGATGATAAAATGATTCCTGTCGTAAAACCAACAATCACTGAAGAAGACAAGAAAGCTGTGCTTGAGGTCCTGGATTCAGGGATGCTAGCACAGGGCAAGGAAGTTGCAGAATTCGAGAAGAGATTCGCTGAGTATTGCGGGTGCAGAAATGCTGTTGCTGTAAACTCAGGCACTGCCGCACTTCATACTGCTCTTTATGCAATAGGCATAAGAGAAGGGGATGAGGTTATCACCTCGCCTTTCACTTTTGTCGCCAGCGCAAACGCAATCCTTATGCAGAATGCAAAGGTCGTGTTCGCTGACATAAAAAAAGATAGCTTCAACATAGACCCAAAAGAGATCGAGAAGAAGATAACAGATAAGACAAAAGCCATAGTCGCGGTGGACCTGTTCGGACAGATGGCAGATTATGATGCTATCCTAAACATCGCGCAGAAGCACGGACTGAAAGTAGTCGAGGATGCTGCTCAGGCAGTCGGAGCAGAAATATCCGGCAGCCGAGCCGGTAATGTCGCTGATATCGCAGGATTCTCCCTCTATGCCACAAAGAACCTGATGTGCGGAGAAGGAGGAGTCGTGACGACAAACAATGATGAATATGCTGAGCTTTGCAGAAGATTTAGGCATCATGGCCAGTCAGAGAAGACAAGATACCAATACTATGATATAGGATACAACTACAGGATGACCAACATCGCTGCTGCAATCGGGCTTGTACAGCTCGGAAAAATCGATGAATACAATGAAAAGAGACAGAAGAACGCAGAAGCACTCAGCAAAGGGCTGGCAGATATACCTGAAGTGGTTGTGCCGGCTGCATCACCAGAAGCAAAGCATGTCTTCCATCAATATACCATACTTGTCGACCCAGAAAAGCGGGATGAGATCATGAACAAGATCAAAGAGCAGGGATGCGGCTGCGCAGTGTTCTACCCAAAGCCTCTGCATCTGCATCCACATTTCGGAAATATGGGATATTCTGAAGGAGATTTTCCTGTATCTGAGGAGACCGCAAAAAGATGCATATCACTTCCTGTTCATCCGAGGCTGTCTGAGGAGGACATAAGCAAGATAATCGAGACAGTAAAAGAGGCGGTCAAATGATAAAGGTAGCAGTGATCGGGCTGGGAAACATGGGAAAGAACCATGCAAGAATATACAATGACCTTTCAGACTTTGAGCTTGCTGCAGTTTGTGACACTGACCAGGAAAGGGTCGATCTGATATCGAAGCGATACAACACAAAAGGATTCACAAACCATCATGAGATGCTATCAACAGTCGATCTGGATGCAGTATCGATAGTTGTTCCGACATCATTCCACCTGCAGGCCGCAAAGGACGTCATCAATGCTGGAATATCTGCGCTTATAGAGAAACCTATCTCTGCAACTGTCGAGGAAGCAGACGAGATCATCAGTCTATCCGAAGAAAAGGGAGTCAGGATATCTATAGGACACATAGAGAGATTCAATCCTGCTATCCGGGAACTGAAGAGAAGGGTCAAGAACGGCGAACTCGGAAAGATATTCAAGATACACGCTGACAGGGCAGGACCTTTCCCTCCGAGGATCAGGGATGTCGGAGTGATCAGGGACCTGTCTGTTCATGACCTGGATATCATGAGATTCATCGCAGAATCCGAAGTTGTCAGGGTCTATGCAGAATGCGAGCAGAACATACACACCTCCAATGAAGACCTTCTTTGCGGAACACTGAAATTCGAATCAGGCTGCATCGGAAGCCTCAACGTGAACTGGCTGACACCAAAGAAGATCAGGAAACTGACTGTTCTTGGCGAGAAAGGGATGTTTGTTGCGGACTATATCACACAGGCACTTTATTTCTATGAGAACAGGGCGCTCTCAGAGAAAGACTACAGCTATTCAGACATCGTACAAAACGTCCTGGAAGGCAACATGACAAAGATCCTGATCAACTCAAAGGAGCCTCTGCGCGAGGAACTTGCAGAGTTTGCCAGATTCATATCGACCGGCGAAGCTGACATCGTGTCTCCTTTCGACGGCAGGATGGCAATACTTCTTGCAAACAAGCTGATAGAATCTGAAAAAGAGCATAAGGCGGTGAACATATGACAAACATAATCGTGATCGGTACAGGAGAAATCGGAAGCTCAATCATCAAGATCATTGAAGAGAAGATGCCTGATGCGAAACTTTTCAAGAAAGACATAGAGGACATAGAGGTCAATGATTCGATCGATGTCTGCCATGTCTGCATCCCTTATTCAGACAAATTCGAGACAATAGTCACTGATTATATAAAACAATATGACCCTGGGATAACCATAATAAACTCGACTGTTGCGCCAGGTACTACGATGAGGATATACGAGAATACCAAAAAACAGGTCGCACATTCTCCTGTGCGCGGCAGGCACCCCAATCTTGTGGAGGGACTCAAGAAGTACGTGAAGTTCATCGGAGGCGCAACACCAGAGGCAGCAGAGCTTGCAAAACAGCATTTTGAAAAGCTCGGAGTGAATACTGAGGTATTGTCCAAGGCAGTGAACAGCGAGATAGGAAAACTCCTGTCAACCTCTTACTACGCAGTCATGATCGGATGGCACCAGGAGATGGAGAGGCTGTGCCGAGAGGCAGGGGCTGATTTTGAAGAAGCAGCGACCAGGTTCTCAGAGACCTGCACAATCGATATCGACCAGAAGATCCCAAGGCCGGCCATGTTCCCGGGATATATCGGGGGGCACTGCCTAATGCCTAATATAAAGATCCTGAAAGATAATTTCAAAAGCGAGTATATTGATGCTGTTGAGCATTCCAATGAGAAAAAGAAGGAGGAGCTCATCAGGGAAGGAAAATGGAACCGATAGAACTGAGAGTGTTTTACAAGCTCGTGGTCATATTCTGCTACAGCTTCTTCACCTGCTACTGGATCGCACAGTGGCTGATAAACAAGTTCCATGAAAAAGGCCTTACATGTACAGACATGTACAAGAAGAAAAAACCGAAGATCGCGAACATGGGCGGACTTGCGATATTTGTCGGGCTTATGGTCTCGATCGTTCTGACACAGGTACTTTTTTTCTTCTCATCCTCAATGGAGATGCTGGACTTTGAAAGATTCATGCTAATGCTCTATGTGTTCTATTTTATCGTGCTCACTTTCGGCACATTCGGATTCCTAGACGACATGATACAAATAAATCATCTTGCGAAGATCCTTGCCACTATGTTCATGGCGGTTCCGGTCATGTTCCTCCTGCAGGACCGCGTCGTGGATTTCTTTTTTTTCCAATATGATTTCGGATGGGTGATGTCTTTTATACTCGCTCCGATGTATGTCATGGTAATCGCCAATCTTGTCAACATGCATTCGGGTTTCAACGGCCTTGCCTCTGGCATGAGCATAATCATCATGACATTCCTGGGCATTCGATCGATCATGTACGGAGAATACATGCATCTTCTTCTGCTGATACCAATATTCGGCGCTACTGTCGCATATTTTTTGTATGACAGGTTCCCATCGAAGATGATCTGGGGCAATGTTGGGTGTCTCATGGTCGGAAGCGCGATAGGGGCATTTATCATAATGACAAAAGCCTATTGGTTCGGTGTAATCATATTCATACCTCATATCGTCGATTTCCTGATGTATGTCTATATCCTCGTAACCAAAAAAGAGTTTGTCAAGTTCGGAGGAATCAGAAAGGATGGAACAATAATCGCTCCAAATCCTCTTAAGATGAAATTCCTTTTCCCATATTACTGGAGGCTCACTGAAAAACAGACAGTCATCATCAATTATGCTCTTGTAATCCTCTTCGGGACGCTGGCGCTGATATTTGAGAAAGTGGTGTATCTATCATGAAGATCATGAACATTGTCGGAGCAAGACCGCAATTCGTCAAGGCTGCGATGGTATCAAAAGCATTGCGCAAACGGAAAATAAAAGAGGTGCTCGTGCATACAGGACAGCATTTCGACAAGAACATGTCTGAGTTGTTCTTTTCTGAGCTGAAACTCAAAAGCCCAAACCACAATCTGGGGATATCCTCTCTTTCGCATGGGAAGATGACTGGGCTTATGCTCGACAAACTTGAAGAGCTGATGATTCGGACCAAACCAGACCTGGTTATAGTCTATGGAGACACGAACTCGACTGCAGCCGGAGCGCTTGCTGCAGCAAAACTGAATATCCCTATAGCACATGTCGAGGCAGGGATGAGATCATTCGACAGAAGGATGCCCGAAGAGGTGAACAGGGTCGTGACAGACCATCTTTCATCGCTTCATTTCTGTTCGACTAATTCAGCGATAGAGAATCTCGCAAATGAAGGCATCAAAAAAGGAGTATATAAGACAGGAGACATCATGTATGACTCTTATAGATATATCAATTCACTGATCAGAGTGCCTATTTTGCTTGATCATGGGGATTTCTATCTCGCGACAATCCACAGGGCAGCTAATACTGACGATAAGAAGAAGCTTCAGAACATATTTGAAGGCTTTGCCAGGCTTTGCAGACCAGTTGTCTTCCCTATACATCCAAGGACAAAGACAAAAGTCGCAGAATACAATATCAAGCCAAAGAACGTCAAGCTCATAATCCCTGTCGGAAGAGCGGAATTCCAAAAGCTCCTAAATTCGTGCAGGCTTGTGCTCACTGATTCAGGAGGAGTCCAAAAAGAGGCGTATTTCTCAAAAAAAGCCTGCGTGACAGTCAGGGAACATACAGAATGGGTGGAATCGCTGGGAAAGTGGAACGTTCTGTGCAAGGCAGATCCGGACGATATCGTGAGGAAAGTCAAGAAGATGGAAAACAAGAAGATCGACTTTTCAAAGAAGATATACGGCAACGGAAAGACTGCAGAGCGTATCGCAGATATCATTATCAGATATCTGAAATGAATCAAGGTGAGATCTGAGAATGAGGAGACTCATAGAAGGTGGAATTTTAGGATGAGAATACTAATAGACATAGGGCATCCTGCGCACGTGCACAATTCTTTCGCCAATTGTAAGCGATGTGCGACATGCGTTCACTTAGTCCCACTAAAAAAGGGTAAATCTTAGAATGAGAATACTAATAGATATAGGGCATCCTGCGCACGTGCACAATTCTTTCGCCAATTGTAAGCGATGTGCGACATGCGTTCACTTCGTTCACTTAGTCCCACTAAAAAAAGGTAAATATTAGAATGAGAATACTAATAGATATAGGGCATCCTGCGCACGTGCACTTATTCAAGAATTTCGCAAAAGAGATGATGAAGAACGGGCATGCTGTGCTTTTCTCTGCGCGGGACAAAGATGTCGCGATAAAGCTTCTGGATGCTTACAGCCTGCCCTATGAGAAAAGAGGAAAAGGGTACTCTGGGATAAAGAAAGCCATCGGAATGTTCGCAATCGACTGGAAAATCATCAAGATCGCGAAGCGATTCAAACCGGATTTGATGATTGGGGCGTCAGGCAACTGCTATATCGCACAGGTAGCATGGCTTTTGGGTGTCAAGTCAATAATATTCGAAGACACTGATCTTATGATCTGGCAGTTTAGGCTCATGAAACCATTCGCAAACCAAATAGTCACACCTAAAGGATTCTCTATCGACCTCGGAAAGAAACATGTGCGGTATAACGGATTCAAGGAACTTTCATACCTGCATCCGAAATGGTTCTACGAAGATAAGATCAAAGGACTTAAAAAGCCATATGTTGTCATGAGGTTCGTGAACTTTGCTGCACAGCATGATGCTGGCAAAGGAGGATTCAGCCTGGAGTGGAAAATCAAGTTCGCAAAGGAACTGGCAAAACACGCTCATGTCTATATCACCTCTGAGGCAGAGATGCCAAAGGAACTTGAGAGATTCAGGCTGAAGCTTGCTCCTGAGAAAATGCACTCTGTCATGAAAGGAGCAAAGCTTTATGTCGGCGACTCGCAGACCATGGCAACGGAGGGTGCGTGCCTGGGAGTGCCTGTTGTCAGGTGCAATGAGTTTGTCGGACAGATGAGCAACTTCGATGAGCTTGAAAGAAAATACAAGCTTATGTTCTCTATAAAAGACCCTAAAAAAGCGCTTGCGAAGGCTCTGGCGCTTGTGACCGACAAGGATGCCCAGGCTACATGGGAAAAGCGCAGGAAAAAGCTTTTCGAGGACAAAATCGATCTGACAAGTTTCATGATCGAGCTTGCGACCAGGAAAGAAGAGCGGATAAATATCGTCTATCATACAAAAGAGGGCAAGAATAATCTCGGAGGCACGTCAAGCTATATACTTGATCTGAAAAAACATATGAAAATAAACATAGTGCCAGGAGACTGCCGCTCAAGTATGAGATATTTTCTGAGCCTGTTTTCTTCAAAGCCAGAAGGCATAATAGCTGCCCAAAACGTACTCTACGCGCTTAGGTTCATATTCTCAAAAAAACTAGTCGTGACAATACACGGCGATGATAGAACAGCAATCAAGCGCAAGAAGGGAAAGGTCGTGGGATGGGTGTATTCAATCATCGAGCGAATGGTACTTTCCAGAGCCAGGCGCGTGATATTCGTGTCTGATGATATCAAGAAGAGATACCTCAAGAGGTATCCGGCATTAAAAGACAAGGCAAGAGTGATACATATAGGCGTAGATACTGAGACGTTCAAACCAAAGAACATCGATCACAAGACGATAACTGATAAGCACAAAATAAAAATAAGCAAAAAGGACAAGATCCTGCTGTATTGCGGAAGACTCAGGAAAGACAAGAACGTAGACAGGATCATCGAAGCTTTCCAGCTTGCAAAAGAAAAAGAGAAAGGACTGAAACTGCTAATCGCTGGCGAAGGGGCTGAGAAGGATAATCTTGCGCATAGTGAGGGAATTTATTATCTAGGTTCACAGAGCAGGGAAAATCTGGTCGATCTGTATAACATGGCAGATGCAGTCGTGCTTTTCAGCGAGTATGAGTCAGGACCTCTTGTTGTGCAGGAGGCCATGGCCTGCGGAACGCCTGTTGTGACTGTACCTGTCGGCAGGGTTCGAGAGTTTGTCAGGAACAAGTACTGCGGCAGGATCGTCAAACCTGATGTTGCAGCATTTTCATCTGCAATCCTGGAGGTACTTCAAATTCCTAAAGACCAGGCAGAAAGGGAATGTAGGTCAGCTGCTTACGGATTCTCGTTTGATCAGACTTCTGAAGAGACCAAAAAGATATATGAGGAGATCATATGAAAGTCGCGATACTCGGACCATGGACAGATGTATTCACCGGCGGAGTGGAGAGACATGTGCATCATCTTGCTAAATCTATCTCTGAACGAAATCCGAAATGGGAGGTGCATTTAATCTCTATATTCAACCATAAGTCAGATGCCAGGAAAAGAAAAAAGAACCTGAGGGTCCACATGCTTAAGGAATCAATGCTTCCGAGAACCATATCCGGAATCACGACAGATTCCAGCAGGATTATCAAGAAAGTCAAATCGATCAAACCGGATGTGGTGCATGCACATATGATCGGCGCACCATACGGACATGCTGCACAAAAACTTGCAAACAGCTACCCAGTCATCCTGACAGTACATTCACTGATATCCCATCGAAAGGATGCAGAGACCAGTATCTCTGCAAAGATCCATGATACAATATGGGCCTATCTCGAGGATATCCAGCTAAAGAGAATCAAGAGGATAATATCAGTATCTGAGAATCTGGTGCCTCAACTGAAGAAAAGAGGTGCAAAGGATATCACAGTCATCCCAAACGGGATTGATGATGAGTATTTCAAAGGGAAGCTTAAGGATGATAGATACGTACTTTTCGTCGGAAGAGTCGTGCGTGTCAAGAACCTAAGAACAATGATCCGTGCATGCGAGCTGGCCAGGATAGACCTGAAGATAATAGGTCCCTGCAATGATCAGGCTTATCTTGACGAACTCAAAGCAACAGCTATAAAAAACAAATACAGCAAGGTTTTCTTCTCTGAAAAGGCAGTCGCTGACAAGACACTGCTTAAATATTACCGCAACTGCACTGCTGTTGCTCTTGTCAGCACCTATGAATCAAATCCAATAGTGCTTTATGAGGCAATGGCTGTCGGAAAACCGATAATCGCATCAAGAGTCGGCGGTATTCCCTCAATAATCGAAAAAGAGGGAATATTGTGCAATCCTTATTCTCCAGAACAAATCGCAAAAGCTATCAGAAAGTTCTTAAAAGACAAAAAATTCAGGGAAAATACTGTGCAGTTCGGAAAACTCAAGGCAATGAATTTCAGATGGAGCATCTGCGCAGAGAAGACCACAGAACTGTACAAGCAATCATTCTAGAGCATCAAGGCATATCAAAATGAAACTAAAAGCGCTTGTCGGGCCTTTGCCCCAAGTCTCAGGAACAAAGACCCATATACTGAATATCAAGAAACATTCGGAAAATGAAGTAAGATTGTTACATTACTCGAAATTCTCTCCCTATTCCATGATCTATGCAGGTAGAGGATATCTTATAAGAAAAAGCATCACTCTTCCGGACCCTTATGCCTGGTACGCCAGATCAATCCTTTTCAGAGAACATGATGTAGTCCATACACATGGACATCCTTACTGGTGGAACTTATACCTGAAGACAAGAAGGAACAGGCTGCCTAAAAGGATACATACAGTACACCAGATATATTTCAAGGAAGATTCTGCGAACCTGAAAAGGTGGAAGACTGAAAATGCACTGAACAAAAGGCTTTTTTCTGTCTGCCGAAAGATGGACCTCGTCGTAGGAGTCTCGAAATGGCTTTGCTTCATAATGGAGAAGAAAGGAATAAAATGCAAATACATACCCAATGGCGTTGATCTTGAGATGTGCAATAGAACCGACCCGATGATGTTTCGAAAAAAGTATTCTGTCAACCCAGACTTTTTCTTATTTGCAGGAAATGCCTCCAGGCTCAAGCGACCAGATTATTTTATAAGACTGGCAGAGGAATTCCCAAAAAGGCTTTTTGTCATGTGCGGTACAGGCACAGAAAAACTAAGCGCGCCCAAAAACGTGTTGAAACTAGGCCAGCTGCCATACAAAGAGACACTGAGCGCGATGAAAGCCTGCAGGGCGTTTGTCCTGCCCAGCTCAAAAGAGGCTTTCGGTTCGGTGCTTCTGGAGGCGATGGCATGCAAAAAGCCAGTATGCGCAACAAACAGCACCGGCATGAAAGAACTAGTGTCTGACGGTGAAAATGGATATCTTTTTAAACATGACGATATAAAAGATATGATAAGGAAAGCAGACATGGCCTGGAACAACCCAGATATCGGGGAAAATGGCCATAAGACAGTAAAAGAGAACTATGACTGGAAGGATATCGTGAAAAAGATCGATTCAGAATATGAGGAAATCTGCAAATGACCATCGGAATCTTCTATGGAGGGTATTATCCCGGCTCGGGAGGGATACAGACCCATATCAAAGAACTTGTGAAGACTCTTCCATATCAGTTCGAGATCATAACTGATGCATTCCCGGAATTTCCAAAAGACGAAGAGAATGTCATCAGGGTGGGGCCGAAGAACAGCCCGATCAGCAAGAAGATTTCCAGCTTCAGGTCAAAGGCAAGCTTCCTTCTCAGGCTGAAAAATGATATCAAAAGGATAAAGAAAAAACGAAAACTTCTGCAGAAGAAGGATTATGATGTCGTGCATTTCCACTCTGCTGGAATAGGCGGGGCGTTGTACAAGTACTGCCTTATCCGTAAAGACATGAGCCTCATGAAGAAATACTCGGATTTCTCATTTCTTCCAAACAAGATATTGACTGTGCACGGGCTTTCGCACCTTCTTGTCGACAACCCACTTATCAAGGAATTCGAGATGCATTTCATCAGGCAGTTCGACGAGATCATATGCATCGACAAGAGACTGCATGAATACCTGCGGGAAGAACTAATGGGAGATAAACTGACATCAAGGAAGATCCATTTCATCCCAAACTCTATCAACTGCAGGGATTTCTCATACAACCAGCCGAAGATCAAGAAGAAGCTCATTATCGGATTCATCGGCAGGCTCGAGAAATCAAGAGGGATACATCTTCTGATAGAGCTTATCCTGAACAGGCCGAAGGACTGCGAGATAATGGTGCTCGGCGCCGGCAACCACCTCGACTTCTCGAGATTCGAGTCGCAGGTGGACCTGGATGACATAATACTGTTCAAGAACTTCTCTTATGACATGATGCCTAAATTTTATAAACAATTCGATATTCTTTTCAATCCTGTGATGGCTGAGGGGATATCAAGAGTCACCCTTGAGGCGATGGCTTCAGGGAATCCAGTCATCATGCTTGATATCGGAAACAGGTATCCTGTTATAGACAGGACAACCGGATTTTTAATCAAAGATGATATCAACAGGCTTCTTGAACTTATCAAAGAAATCCGAAAGGACAAGAAGTGGCTGAAGATGGTCTCGAAGAAAGCAAGAGAAAAAGTGCTCGCTGAGTTCGACAACAGCATAATCATACCTAAATATGAAAGGATCTATGACAAATGGCTGAAAACAAGATAAACGTGCTGATAGGCCCGATACCATGGGTCGGAGGAGTCAAAAGGCAGACTCTTGACCTAGTCAAATTCTCAAAACACAATCTCAAGATACTAAAATACTCACCACTTTCATTGTTCTATCCCAGATATCTGGGTTCTGGATTCCTGGTCAGGAAGAATCTGCCTCTGGTCGACCCCTATGGCTTTGCCATCACAAATTTCAAGTACAAGAAATATGACATCGTGCACACCCTTGGGCACCCTTACTGGAGGGATGTCTATAAGACACCCAGAAAAAGCAAAACAAAATACGTGCATTCTGTCACGCAGATCTATTTTGAGGAGGATTCATCAAACAAGAAGAACTGGGCATATCAACAGAACCAGAACAAGCTGCTGATAGAGCACTGCAGGAACGTGGATGTTGTTGTCTCAAAGACCAGGATGTACCAGAAATTCCTGAAGATGCGATATAATATAGATTCTGTCTATATACCATGCGGGATAGATTTTGATAAATTCGAAAAAGCCAAAGGGGACCATTTCAAGAAGAAATTCAACATAGATGAGGATTTCTATCTTTATATCGGCTATCCGTCAGAAGTAAAACGGCCTAACCTTTTCATCGAGCTTGCACGGAACATGCCCAGAAGAAGGTTTGTCATGATCGGACATGATATAACGCATAAGATACTCACGAAAAGATACGGCAAGCTTCCGCCGAACCTGACCTGCCTAGGGGTGCAGCTGCATGATACTGTCGCAGATGCTATTGCCGCATGCAGGGTTTTTGTGCTGACCAGCTCAAGAGAGACATTCGGAACAGTCATCATAGAAGCCATGGCATGCAAGAAGACTGTCGTCGCCACAAACCACATGGGGCCTGCTGAGCTCATCGACCATAACAGGACAGGGATACTGTTTGACATTGACGACTTCGCTGACCTTCTTGAGAAGGCTCATCAGGCATGGGATCGTCCAGAGCTCGGATTCGTGGCATACAACGAGGCAAAGGAGAAATATGACTGGAAGCACATCGCATATCTTTATGACAATATGTATGAAGAGATAGTCAGATGGTGAAGATACTCAAGAGAGCAGCCTACAGGGTAGGACAGCTCAGAAAAAAGAAAAACGAGAAAATTGACACTCATGTGAAAGAGGTTGACAGGATCGCGCATCTTCCTCTTCGGAAAATAAAGGAGATACAAAATGAAAAACTCAGGAAACTGATATCCTATTCTTATGAGAATATTCCATACTATAAAAAATTGTTCAAAAGCCTTGGTATCAAGCCAGGAGACATCCGTTCTATAAAAGACCTAGAGAAGATCCCGCTGCTGAGCAAAGAGATCATAAACAAGAACAGGAAAAGCTTCAAGGCCCCAAAAAGACATGACCTTATGAAAAGGAACACCAGCGGCTCTACCACAAGAAAACTCTATTTCTATAAGACCCCAGAGGCAGAAATGATACATAAGGCAAAGAAGACCTGGCTATACAGACAGTATGGATTCTCTGACTGCGACAGATGTCTCATGATATGGAATGATTCAATAATCAAGCCTGCCGAGAAAAGCAGGTACAAAAGTTTCAAATACTGGCTCAAGAACGTTATGGTAATAGACGGTTACACCATATCTGAAAAAGAGTCAGAGACATTATGCAGAAGAATCAGTTCATTTCGCCCTGAAGCAGTATTCGGATTCGGACTATCTATCTATCATATAGCAAGAAAGATGTATGAATACGGAATCTGCATCAAACCCAAGTTCGTATGCTTCACAGGAGAGGCGATGACTGATAATGAACGTGAATTTGTAGAAAAGGTCTTCAGATGCCCGGTCTACTCAGAATATGGATGCATGGAAATCTATCTAGTGGCAGGGGAATGCACACATAAAAACCTGCACATGATGACTGGAAATCAGGTGATAGAATTCACAAAAGACGGCAAGGATGTTGGGCCTGGAAATATAGGAGAAATCCTGATCACTGACCTTGAGAACTATGGTTTTCCTATTATCAGATATCAGCTGGGCGATTTTGGAACATATACAAAAAAAGGATGCGATTGCGGACTGAACCTTCCTGTCATGGCATCATTTGTCGGACGGAAGAACACATTATTTTTTAGACCTGATAAAACCATGGTATCTCCATTGCTTCTAAAGAGGCATATATCCAAGGTAACTGGAATAAAAGAGTTCAAGATAGTGCAGCCCAGCCAAAAAAAGATAGAGATAACCCTTATCAAGGATAAAGATTTTTCTGAGAAGAGATTCAATACCGCACTGAAAAAAATCAAGAAGGTGTTCGGGAAAAACGTCGAGGTATCTGTCAAATATTCAAAAGGGACACTGAGGCTAAAGAACAAGAAAAGAGTACTTTTCCAATCAATGGTATAAGACAAAAAATGAGAATAGCAATAATCATGCAGCATTTCAGGATACATGGAGGCAATGAGATGCTTGCATACTCACTTATCGAGGCTCTGAACAAGACAGGCATCATCCCGGATGTATATACCAGGGTCAACTATCCTGGAGAAGAGGAGTCGATGGAAAAAGAGGTGTATTCGAGGTTCCATAAAAAAATCCGGATCAACAAGAAGACGTTTGCAATCGACAGATCAAGGATTTTGCCTGCTGCCTTCAAAAAGAACATAGGCATATTCATCGCGCTGGAGCTTGCCTTCAAAAAAAGGTATGACTTCATATATGATTTCCAGGAAGGGCCTATATATTTCTTCAACAAGGGCAGGTACCTGAAATACTGCAATGCATTCTCCTATGACGTGCTGCGCGTGAAAAAGAGCAAAAGCGCACTGAAGAATATCTTGTTCTTTGTTCCAAAAGCAATCATGAGCGGAATATACCGAAGAAATTTTCTGAGCGACCGGTTCCACAAGGTCATAAATTCCAAATATTCAAAAGACAAGACCATGAAGATGTTCAATATCGAGATCCCGGTGGTCTATCCAGGGGTCAATACCTCTTTTTTTTCGAGCAGCTACAAGGGCAAAAGATCAGGCGCCGTGTCGTTCGGCAGGTTCGCTGACTATAAAAGACAGCTTGAGATCGTAAAGATCTCTGAAAAGCTGGAGCAGGAAGGCGAGAAGATAATATTTCATATCGGCGGCGGTACCGAAAGCTTTTTGGATTATTATAAAAAGATTGAAAACTATGTAAAAAACAAAAAACTAAAGAATGTCAGGCTATACCCAGATATATCTGTCGAGAGATTCAGGAAGATCATGGAGAAGAGCCTGATATATATCCACGGCATGCACAACGAGCCTTTCGGGATCACGACAGCAGAGGCGATCGCGTGCGGTCTTATACCAGTGACGCATGATTCAGGAGGGCAAAAGGAGATCGTGCCGATAGCTGAACTGAGATACAGAAAGGACAGCGAGGCAAAAGACATCATAAAAAGACTTAGCCATGACAAGAAACTCTGCGACGAATACCGCAAAAAGCTGCAGAAAAATGTCAAGAGGTTTGATGAGGAAAAGTACCAAAGGGAGATGATGAGATTTTTAAAATGGACTACCTGATACTGAACCTGCCGAGCCCGCCGAGACTGAACGTGTCCAGGGAATGGGCAGGGACCTTCGGAGTAGGATACCCTAACAATAGGGATTCATTCGGCCATAACGGACAGGAGATATTCCAGAACTGGATGGCATATGCAGCATCAGCAGCCAGGTTCCTGAACAGGAGTTTCGGTGTTGTCGACGGACAGGCAGAGGACCTGACAAAGCGACAACTGATAAAAAGAGTGTCTGAGATTAACCCTAAGACCATCATCACCCTGATCTCACAGCCATCCTATGAAGGCGACAGGGAGCTGATACTGGAGCTTAAGAAGAATCTGCCGAACACCAGGATAGCTGTCCTTGGAGGATTAGTGAATGCTATATACAAACAAGTGAAATCAGAGGTCAAAGCAGACACATTTGTCAAGGGATATTATCCTTATTTCAATGAGACCATCGAGATCATCAAGCAGCCGAAAAAAAAGGAAATCTGCTGCGGGAATGATATCAATCCGCTTGACCGCCTTGACTTCTCTGTATATGAAAGCTTCAGGATGGACAGATACAGAATAAAGGATGAAGGATGTGTCTATTTTCCGCTGCAGAATGCTGTGGGCTGCCCATTCTCCTGTCCATACTGCCCGTATCCCCTGGCCTACGGCAACAAGGTCTTCTATAAGACAGTGCCAAAGACAATAAAGGAGATGAAGCTTCTCAAAGAGAAGTACGGATTCGAGGGATTCCTGCTGAGAGATGTAGTGTTTGGGATGAACAAGAAGCTGTCGAAAGAACTGCTGAACAAGATCATCCAGGAAAAGCTTGGAGCTAAGATCTTCTTTGAGACCAGGGCAGACATTGTCGATGATGAATTCCTGCAGCTTGCAAAGAAGGCCGGTTGCGTAAAGATCGACTACGGTCTTGAGTCTGGTTCTGAGAGGATACTAAAAAGCATAGGAAAGCCCGGGATGACCATACAGAAGCTCAAGGATGCAATAGCCCTTACCAAGAAACATGGAATAATCGTGAACCTCCACCTGATCGTCGGGCTTGTTGGAGAAGATGAGTCGAGCATCGCTGATACTATCAAGTTCATCAGGGAGACAAGACCAGATGACATAGATGTCAATATACTGACGCCTTATGTCGGAACGAAAATCAATGACATACTCAAAGAGAAGAAGCTGATCGTCGAGCAAGACTGGACCAAGTATACTTCTTTCCTTCCGGTTGTCCGGACCAGGAAGCTGAGCCCGAGAAAACTACTGCAGGCAAAGAGACGGATCGAGAGAAGCTTTAAATCCTACAAGATATTCACTGACAAAAAGTTCAGGAGAGCGTGGATCAGGAGGAAGCTACAGATATCATGAAAGCTACAAGAAAGATTAAGTCAATCTGGGCAAAGAACAGGCTTCTGCTTAAGATAGGCATCAGAAACATGCTGGGCGCAGGGATAAGACTCAAGATAGAAAAAGGCGTCGAGATCGGGAAAGACGTGAGGTTCGGGCTCCATAAAGGTTCTGAGCTTGTCCTCAAAAGAAACTGTGTCATCGGACTGGGATGCGAGTTCCTTGTGGAAGGCGGAGGAAAGGCCAGGATCGGCGAGCTGTCTGTGATATACGAGGGCGTGTCTTTCGAGGTCAGCTCAGGTGCGGAGCTTATGATCGGCAAGAACATCATACTGAACAGGTACAGCATGCTTCATGCTCACAAGAAGATCACGATAGACGATTTCTCCTCTGTCGGAGAGATGGTGAGCATCAGGGACAATGACAAGGACTATTCGTCAGGAAAGCTCTTGCATGATGCACCACTAGTGGCTGCTCCTGTATCCATCGGAAAGGATACATGGCTTTGCGCAAAGGTGACTGTGACCAGAGGAGTGTCGATCGGAGACCAGGCGATAGTCGGAGCTAATTCTGTAGTGACCAAGAACATTCCCAAAGGCGAGGTCTGGGGCGGAGTTCCTGCGAAGTTTATTAAGACGCGGAAAAAGCGCGATTGAGGGCAATGAACAACTTGTATCTCTTCTGATAATCGACATAACCTGACAGATCCTTTCTTCAACTCCAAGTCCCTTAAAATGAAAAATGATTCCTGCCATTATTAAATCCTATAATAGTCCAGCCCTGGTACATATAGGTTTTGCCTGGCCATGGGCTATTATGAAATCCTATCCTACTTCACCGATGTTTCACATCGGTTCCGCCTGGCCACGAGAATATTTACTATTGTAAATATTCTCTCTCATGGCACAGACGGCTAGGATTTCATAATAGCCCTCCTGGCACAGACGTCCAGAATCTAAAAACAGGTGAAGACCATAACATTTATATATCAATTATGAATAACATTATCCAAATATGGATAATAGATTGATGATCATAAACCATCTTGGAAAAGAGTTTGACAAAGAATTTACTATGCACGAGCTTTCAAAGAAACTCCATATTCCTTATGCTTCATTTTACAGGACAATAAATAAGATGAAAGAGCTTCTGGCAATCAAGGAAATAGGAAAAGCCAAGACACTAAAACTTAATCTACAAAATCCAGTAATCCAGTCATACCTTGCAATTTCATCAGAAGAAGAAAAGAGATCTTTTTTAGAAAGAAATCCAATGATAAGAGAGATATCAAAGGATTTAAGGGTAGAAGATATTGTACTCTTATTTGGAAGCTACGCAAAAGGAGAAGAAGGAAAAAAAAGCGATATTGATCTTATGATAATCAATAAATCCGGCAATAAGACGATATCCTTCTCAAAATACGAGTTAATCTTTGACAAGCAGATCAATCCTGTTTTCTTAAAGATCCCTGAGTTTCAAGAGATGATAAAAGATAATGAAGAGAATGTCGGAAAACAGGCATTGAGGAACCATATAGTCTTAAATAATCCAAACCATTTCTGGAATGTGGTACTCGATGCAATATAACAAAGAGGAATATCAAAAAAGATTTGAAGAATATCTAGATGAAAAAAGGATTGTCCGATCTTCGAACAGTTTCAAAATCAAGCTTTTTATTGATAAAGCAGAAAACAGCCTGATGATAGCCAACCACCATAAAGAAATCGAGCCAAGAATCGATGAACCGACAAAACTTCATTGGAATTATTGGGCTATCACAATATCATATTATTCAATGCTCTATAGTGCAAAAGCTGCAATCCTTTCAAAAGGCTATGAGGTAAAAGACCATATGGCTGCTCAAATTGCACTAGGACATCTTCTGGTCCCAAATGAGATGGAAAAGGAAGACCTAGAACTGCTCAATCAGTCTTATAAGATATTCGAAGATGAATATGTCAAATATTTCGAAGACGCAAGAGTCGAGAGCCATGCTGCAAGATACTCTGCAATAAAAAGATACACTGAAAGGCAGGTCGAAGAGATATTCGATAATGCAAGAAAATTTATTCAAAAAATAAGATTAATCCTGGATTGAAACAGGCATCTAATCATATCAGACAAAACCAATGCCATGGACCTGTTTTTTCTTAATCTAAATCAGAAAAAACATAAAAATATATATAAACAAAGCGCCATTCATCCTGGATGTGAGGGGTATATGCATAGTCTTATTATCCAATCCCGAGAGAAGTTACAAAATGAAGCCGGATTTTATCATCACAATGGACGTAGAGCAGGACATAAGCTCGAAACTTAAAGGAAGCTATCTTGGAGTCGAGAAAGCTCTGCCGAAATTCCTGGATCTTCTTGGAAGATTGAAACTTCCGGCAACTTTCTTTGTGACCGCAGATGTATGCCTAAGATATCCGGATACTGCCAGAAGGATAGCAGAAGAAGGGCATGAGCTTGGATGCCACGGACTTGACCATAAGATGTTCTGGTTCAAATCAAAAAGAGCCCAAAGAAAAGAGATCGCTGACGCGACAAATGTTATCGAAAAGGTAACAGGAATCAGGTGCAAAATGTTCCGCACGCCTAAATTCGGGGTGTCAGGCAAGACCATAACTGTCCTGGAAGAGCTGGGATATACTGTGGACTCATCTGTCATGCCGGATGTCGAGACAAGGATATTCAAGAAGATGTACAAGGTGCATTCGCTTGCAGGTGCGCCGAGCCGGCCATATTATCCCTCGAAAAAAGACGTGAAGAAAAAAGGAGATTCTGACGTGCTTGAGATCCCGCTGACAAAGTCTCCTGTGAAAGGGCATCCGATCGGCGCAGGCGGGCTGAACAAGTTCGGAAAGGACAAGATGATCAATCTATGCAGGATGGCTGGAAAGGATACTGGCCCTGGGTATGTCATGTTTCTTATGCATCCATGGGAGCTTGTGGAGCTGGGCAAACATCATCCAGGACTAAAAGGATGGGTAAAGGAGCTTTGCAGGGATGATTTTGGACAGCTGGAATCGTTTTTCCAGAAGATCAAAAAAGAATTCAACTTCAAAAAGGTGGGAGATATTGCCAATGAATTCAAGGAAAAATAGAAAAGTCATCATCGCGCCTCATCCTGATGACGAGGCCTGCGGATGCTCCAGTGTGCTTCTTCGGGCAAAGGGCAGAAAAGACATGCATGTTATCTATGTTTTTTCCGGCGAGAACAAGCTGAGCGCCTATTATGCCAAAGCAGAGGTTCGAAGAGCAGAGGCCAGGAAAGCCATGGAAATCGGAGGGGCAAAGGAACTTGTGTTTCTCGGACATCGTGAGCTTGGGATAGACACAAAAGAAAAGTTCGATTCTCTGGTCGAAGAGCTTGAGCTTTTGTTCGCAAAAATAATGCCTGAAGAGATCTATGTACCTGCTTATGAAGGCGGACACCTTGACCATGACATCTGCAATGCTGCAGTCGCAAGAGCAATCACCGGAAATGCAAAGATTTTTGAATATCCCATGTATAACAATGAGATTAGTGCGGTTGAGCTTGCCCTTAAGCATGTCAAGAAGAAAGTGACCGGAAAGAAGCCTGGATTTCGAGCGCCCAGGTTCCTGAAGAACTCGAAAAACAAGGTAATCACCGCAAAACTCAGCCAAGATGAAAAAGAGCTCAAAAAAAAGATGCTCAGATGCTATCATTCCCAGAACAAGGAAGACATACTGGTAAAGACATTTCTTTTTGATGAGAGGTTCAGGAGTCTTCCGAAATATGATTATGGAAAGCCTGCTTCGAGATTCACAATCCATAGGATCAGAAGCAAAAAAGGTTCTGAAGATTCATTTTATTTAAATATAAGCGGAAAGAACAGAGAGATATTTGAAAAGGCAGTAATATGATTCAGATAAAAGAGATCAAGACACTGGACAGATTCAGGGAGATTAAAGAGGAATGGAACCAGCTCCTCTCAGAATGCCGGGACAATTATATCTTCATGAGGCATGAGTGGGCCTACAACTGGACAATAGTCTTTCAGACACATGACTTTCGGATATTCACAATATATTCTGAAGAAGAGCTTGTCGGGATAATTCCCCTGAAGCTTGAGAATAATGTCCTGAGCTTTATCGGGGTCCCGCACTGCGACTATCTCTCTTTCATCATCAGGCAGGGGATGGAAGAGCCGGTGATACTGAGCTTTATCGACCACATCCATGAGAGATATCCAGACTGCATTATGGACCTGGAGGAACTTCCTGAAAACTCAATCCTAGCCAGAAACTACAGGATAATCAAGAAAGACAAGAGATTCATTTGCATCAAGAACCATCAGAACACGACATACCCTGCCAGGCTTGCAGGAAGCTTTGAGGAGATGGAAAAGAACAATATGAACAGAAGACTTAGACGCAGCATAAGAAGAAGCCTGAGGAAGCTGGAAGAGGACAGACTTGAGATGTCTTACTACAGGACCCAAGATCCAGAAAAGATAGAGCATGACATGAACGATTTCCTGAGGCTGCACCTGAGGCGGATAAAAGACTGCGACATGGACACTCCTGCAGAGGATGAGAAATATAAAGAGTTCCATAAAAGGATTGCAAACATCCTTTTTGAACATGGGTTTCTCAAGCTTGAGTTCCTGATCATAAACAAAAAGCCTGCTGCATGCAACTACTGCTTTGAGTATGAAAACAGGGTATACTGCTATCTTACAGGACTTGACCCAGAATACTATGAGTATTCAGTCGGCAATCTCAGTTTCAGGTTCTCGATTCAGGATGCAATATCAAAAAAAGACGACATATTTGATTTTCTTAGAGGCGCGCATGGATACAAAAGCCAATGGGGTGCTTCAGAGAACAAGAACTACCGTATAGTAATCATGAGAAAGAATCTCAGAAACAGGGTGCACGTGCTGAAGAACTTCAGGGAACTTGTTCAGCCGAAAAGGAGGATGAAGAAAAGATTTCCAAAAACATATGGAAGCATAAAGAAGCTGATCAGGAGAAAAAAGAAAGATCAAAGAAAAGATGGGAAAAAATCAAAATAAGAGCCTGATGGTATCCATCAAAGGAGGGAATCCGCACATCGCAGTACTGTCAGAGATGCTGAACCACCAGGGGATAATATTCGAGAAAAAAAAAGCCAATAGGGATTATGCCTGCGAGATAGAGATCGTGGACAGCTTCACCGGACTTAAACGCAAGAAGAACAAGCTTTACATCCTTACGAATTTCCTGCAGATAAACGCAATCAACTACCTGTCCGGATACTGCAAGGACAATGTCACTATACCTGTGCTGAATTTCTATGAAGAGGTGCTTGTAAAGAATATAACAGAGATCTTCCATAACCAGGACCTTCCGATAGTGAGAAAATGGTACTGGCCTAAGTTCAAGAAAGCTGCATTCGTCTGCACACATGACATAGACTCCATTTTCGAGAAGCATTCGTGGCACAAGAACGCAAGCCTCAGAAGCAAGGCATATCTGAAGATGAAGAACATCCTGCCGAGATTCGACAAAGGCTATTTCCATTCAATGCTGAAATACCTGGACAAGCACAAGATTAGGTCCACTTTCTTCTTCTTCTCTGATTATCAGGACAAGAACTATTTTTCAAAGATGATCGATGTGCTGGCTGATCTTAAGCACGAGATAGGGCTGCACTCCATATCCAACTGCGAAAGAGAGCTGGTCGCGGAGATCCGCAAGCTTCGTGAGAAGACAGACTGCGACATAAAAGGCGTGAGGATGCACCTTCTGAAATTCAAGGTCCCGCAAAGCTGGTCAGAGATGGAGAAGAATCTGAAATATGACATGTCATTCTACAAGAACGAGAGGTTCGGATACAGGGCAGGACTGTGCTATCCATTCCATCCGATGGTCGAGGGGAGGTTCTCAAAGCTTTTTGAGATACCTACGCTTTTCATGGACTGGACAGCTATCAATAAAAACATGAGCTATAATGATATCCGCAATAAGATGTACGAGACCATCAAATACGTGGAGAGGTTCTATGGCTGCTATGTTGTCAATTTCCATAATGAATATTTCAACAAAAGCGGATTTCGACAGATAATGAAAAGCCTGGATTTCCTGGTGGATTATGTAAATAAGCACAAATACTGGAAAGCTACCGGAACAGAGCTATACCGATGGTGGTCAAAAAGGGAGAGATGCAGGATAGACATCGAGTTCACCTCTAGGGGAAACATCAGAGGTGAATCCAGCGACTGGATGCCTGTGGTGATAGACATAGGCGTAAAAAGACACAAAGCACAGCTGAACAAGGGAAGGTTTCTGATAAAATGGGACAAGTGAGACTGGCGCATGAAGGGGACCGGGGGGAGTGGAATAACCTGATCAAGAAATCCGGTGGCATGATATATTGGACTTGGGAATGGTGCAGGATGATCGAGAGAGGTTTTGGTGACAAGGCAGTGAAACTCCTCTTTGTGGAGAATGGGAAAATGCTTGGAATCATGCCGGTTTTCATAATCAAAAGGCCCGGTAAGCTAATCCAGGGCAATATCGCATGGTCTCCGCATCCTGGTGTTTGGGGGTATGGCGGTCCATTGGTTTCTCCTGAAGCAAATGATAAAAAAATAACCGAAGAGATCTGCATCAAGTTCATAGATTTTGTGAAGAACAGGCTTTCATCGGAGCATAAGCTCGTGGACCTCAGGATAAGTTGTCTTAAAGATGAGATGTCCGGGATAATCAGGAAAATACTCGAAGAAAAATTCAAGAATCGATGGACTAAGGTTGACAGATATTCAGGCTATCTTGACCTACGAAAAGAACCTGAAGTGCTATTAAAAGACATGAAGAAAGAGCACAGAAAGGCGATACGGCAGGCTGAAAAACATGGTGTGGAGATAAAAGAAGCAAAATCATCAAAAGACATCGACCTTTTCTATGACGAATTCGAGTCTGAGATCACACACAGGAAAGGTTTTGCACTCAATCCGAGAGATTATTACCACGCCTTTTGGGATATTGTCGTGGACAAGGGCAACGGAAAGGTGTATTATGCAGAGCTGAAAGGAAAAAAAATTGGATTTCAACTTGTCACATGCTACAACGGGATAGTATGCGCAGAACACAACGCTTCTCCAAGAAGTATGCTGAAATACAGGCAAAACAACCTTTTCAAATGGCATATAATCAGAGAATTCCATGAGAAAGGATACAGGCTACTGGACCTCGGAGGGATTCCCAAGGACGATGATTCCGGCGTATATCGGTTCAAGATGGGATGGTGCCCTGAGAAGTTTGAGGCGCCCTGGTACAGGCTTGCTATAAAGCACCCGTGGCGGGTATACAAAAGGAAGATCAAGAAGACATTCAAGAGGGAAAGATGAAACTCGACTGCAGGGAAGTAGAAAAGAAAGAATGGGATGAATTTGTTGAGTCTAATGGAGGAAGTGTTTTTCATAAGTTCAATGTTGCCAGGATTGCTGCGAATTCAAATAATTCATGCGAATTTGTTCCTTTGGGAATATATCAGAATTCCCAATTAATCGCGATACAACCCATTTTCAACTATAGCAAGAAAAACCCCGGCCTGTCACCTTTGTCAACCTACTCAGGCATCATAATCAAGGAAGATTTTCTAAGTAAAGGTTACTCTTTCAAATCAGATATCTATCAATGTATAAGCGATTTCTTCTCTGGCTGCAGGTCTATACAGATCGCTACAAATCCAGGAGAGACTGATGCAAGACCACTGAAATGGCTTGGTTTTTCAGCTAATCCTTCATATACGTATCTCTTAAGAATCAAGAAACCCGAAAAGATGTTTGAAAGTTTTGAGAAAAAGACAAGAAACATCCTCAGAAAGGGAGAAAGCTACAAGCAGGTGAAGATTAGCGAAGTGAATAGCTCTTCGAAAGAGATAGAACATTTCTTTGAGATGTGGAGGCATACCCATGAAAGATCAGGTATAGGTGTTCCACGCATAGATGATTGTCTCTTGAAAATCTCACGAGAATTAGGAAAAGATTTCATGATATTTAGGGCAGACCATGAAAAAAATCCTGCTGCATATGCAGTAGTCCTAAAATCCAAGGAAGCGGCATACTATTGGCAGGCCGCGTCTGATGAAAGGTACTGGCATTACAAGGTTCCGCAAAGCCTTATCTGGTATGTTGCCAAAGAACTCCATAAAAGACAAGTGAAGACCATGGACCTGATGGGCTGCAATGTAGAGGCAATCGCAAGATACAAATCCGGATTCAATCCTGAACTTAATCAATACTTCATATGCACTAAGGATAACCGTAAAAGGATACCATTAATAAAAAAAATATTCAGGATGTGATCTTGGAGGCAAAGATGTCCGATTTCAGAAGAAGATTCCTAAAAAACGTAAGCTATTCTTTCTTAGCGGTCGTGCTGGTCACAATATTCAGCATAATCCGATCTATGATAGTTGCCAGGATTCTAAACGATCCTGAGCCACTTGGAAAGATTGCAATCGTTCAAAACCTGGGAGGCATTGTCGGCACAATCGCAATATTTGCACTACCAATCGCAGCCACCAAATTCATATCTGAACACAAAGGCGACAAGAAGGAGAGGGACAAGTACATTACCACCATAGTGAACCTCCTGTTCTTTCTTACAATTCTGTCAACATCACTTTACGCCCTATTTTCTGATTTCATATCGAACAGGCTATATGATGATCCTACAATCAGCCTGCTCATCAAAGTCAACGCCCTTTCAATCCTAATAATCTCGATATTCGATATGCTAAGAGCAATCATAAGGGGATTCCAGGACATAAAGATGCATTCCATACTTGGTGTTTTGAACAGCCTAGTTGGTCTTCCCATTGCTTATTTTCTTATACTGAAATACCAGGCTTTAGGAGTTTTCCTGTCGCTTGCCATTACCGGAGCTGTTGTCACAATAATGTCGCTGCAAGTGGTATGGAGCAAGTTTAAAGAAGAAAAGGTAAAAATACGACCATTCAGGTTCGAAAGGAAGTATCTTTTCAAGGTAATCAAGTTCTCAACTCCCATATTTATTTCTGGCTTTGTTCTACTTCCTGCCTATTGGGCCATGAACACTTTTCTTGCAATATCAATAGGTTTTGCACAGCTTGGGCTGAGCAAAATAGGAAGAAATCTATATAACCTGTTCCTTTCGATACCTCAGATACTTGCTGTTCCCCTCCTGCCAATGATCTCTGAGATACAGGGGAAAGATAAATCAAAAGCATCACGGACAGTAACAAAAATACTCAGAGTGATAATGATACTTGTATTACCTGTTGCACTAGGTATCGGTGTTTCCTCAAAATTCCTTATATGGCTGCTTTTTGGCGGAGCCTATCTTGGTGCTGCACAGATAACCTATTTTTTTCTCCTGGCGGCTTATGTAGATTCCCTTTCACCCATCACATCCACCTATTTTGTCGCAACAGGCAGAACATGGACTATTCTAACCCTGGATGTCATCTGGGCATTGCTATTCGTCCTTTTCGGATTCTTTTTCATCGGATACTTCGGACTTTTGGGGCTTGGTTACACCTACCTTCTCAGCTCTATCGTCATCTTCGCACTCAAACTCAGCTTCCTTAAGAAATGGTATGATGTATCAATATCAAATTTCTCAAAGGTATTCATACTATCGATTATATTTTCAGCAGCAGGATATCTTATAATACAAACAGAAATGATCACTTCTTTTCTTCTCGGGATAGGGATGTGCATTAGCCTAATTGGTCTTGAGTATATAATTTTGAATACTGAAGAAAAGGAACTCATTCATAATATATTTCAAAAAATGAGGAGAAGAATAAAATTTGTTTAATATATCTGCCACGCCTGCTCGTGCGAATTGTCATATATCTTGTCATAGAAGTTTGGGAGCTCATTGTAAAAAGACCAGCCCTTATAATACCTGTTGTTTTCAGGATTCATATAGATATAACCAAGACCCAGGGAATTGATTCTGCTATCCAACCTGTAATCCCGGGGGTCTGCCTGTATCAAACCCCATCTTTGATGAACTCCTTCCTTTACTCTTATAGACTCTTCTGGATTTGAAATGGTGTAGTAGAATGGAAGCTTAGATGAAAGGTCAAATTCAATTTCCGCATCCAAATTTTCATAATCAATTTCCTTTGGAAGAAATTCATTCAATGTTGACATCGAGAAGAAATGATAACTCAACGGATTCTCGGATATTTGTATCAAAAGGTCCTGCTGATTGATTGTATCAAGATAGTTATATCCCCTTACTGTCCGCTCCTGCTTCCAGGGATAGCTCATGCCTTCGCCTTCATCGATACTTACACCGAGCCAGTGCTGAAACATGAAGATCGTGAAAATCAATGAAGATGTCAGGACTACCACTATCAATAATGGCACGGCTTTTGCATAAAAACTTTTCTTGTGATAGAGATATATGATGAGCTTCTCAAAACCTATCCCGGACAGAAGAGAGAATATTATCAGATAGAACATGTTGATATACTTGCCCTTGATGAAAAGGGTAATTCCTATGGTTATGAAGAACAAGAGGAATAGGTCGTTGAAAGTGAAATTAAGGTTCTTCATCTTGGAGATCAGTATGAACAAACCAATAAGCATGAATATCGACATTATACCAAGCCTTGATGCATAATCTATCACAAGGTTCAGGAACAAAAGGAAAGGATTTGCCGAGCTTCGCTCGAATGTCCCGTCCTCTGCCTGATCGAAAAAATATCCTGAAGCATAATCATACTGCTGGTCTGCGAAGAAACTTATGTTGGAGAACTGAATGAAGAACAGGAAGATCATAATCAGGAATAGATAGATGTAGAGCTGGCGCACAAAAAAATGAGATATCCTGTTCCTTATCGCAATAAAAAGCTTGGCCAGAACATATGAAGGGATAAGAAATACCACTATGAACAGGAACAGACGGTGAGTCATCGCCTCGACTGCTGCGAATATGAAGAAAAACATAAGATATCTCCACTGCCTTGTGTTTTCAAAACGTATTAGAAAATAAAGAACCAACGGCATTAAGGCCACAAAAAGAGCACGAGATGATGTAGTCCACATAGTGAACTTCAAAAATATCGGAGATAATGAGAATGAGAAAGCGCAGAAGAAACCCACCAAATCACTCTTAGAGAACTCCTTTGCAAACATAAATGAAGTGATGCTTCCCAATATACCAATCAGTATGGACTGAATAAGTATTATGAACTCAAGACCAATACCAGTCATCTGAGACAGATAAGCAAGAAGGTACGGCACAAATGCAGGATATGATATGTTTATCGGATAAACACCTATCAATGATGCAGGATGCTGGACCCATTCTGCGTATCCTTTTTCGATGATATCCTGAGAATGATAATGGATGAAGAAGCTGTCGACACCGTATTCATGCGGAAAATTTGGCAGCCGGATGAGGATGTTCAAGGAGATTAGTATCAGGAAAAGAAAGATTATCTGTTTTTTTGAAACAGTCAGTCTTTTCTTGAAAACCGGACTTTTCTCACCGAATTCTTTCCTGTGAAACCGTGCAAACATAGACTTAAGCCTGAAAAAACGATCCTTTGTCTCCTCCTGACTCATTATTTTTACTACCTCTTCATCATTTCCTGATTTCTCCAACTGAATCTGGTTCCTGATATAATCCAGGGCATTCAGAGCGCCTATGTCTTTATGATTTTTTGAGCCATGCAATGATCTTTTCCTGGCTCTCAGATAATCTTGTATCTTTTTTTTAGATAATCCCTCTATTTCCTCCCTGTATTTATCAAGAAAAGCAGAAATCTCTAAGAATTCTCCTAATATCAATCCCTTTTCCTTCCTGGAAAGCTTCTTTCGGTCAATTATCCTCTGAAGGCTTCTCTTCCTGGATACAAGGTTCCTAATTACCTGCTTTTCTGCCATGTGATTGTGAAAATATCTTGAATGTTTAAAAAAGTTACCAAAATGACCCAGAAGCCTTGAAATGCCAGAATTTCAAAAATCAAAAAATTTATGAATGGTAATATATTTTAATGGAGCTAAGACTTGCTCAAAAAAGGGGTAGGAAGAGAACTTAAATCGTATTATAATGCCAGACTACAATAAAATGTTTCTTTCAACAGGATTTGTAGACTTTTTCAGCAAAGCATTTATAAATGGTTTTTTATATTAAGAATGATATACAGAATCAGTCTTTGGAAAATGCAAGAGACCAAGAAAAACCTAGTAATAGTCTACCTTGCCATGACCTTGATCTGCGCAATCTTCGGGCTATCTTTCATCATAGGTATGCTCGGAAAAGAGAATGCTGTAGGAATAACCGGCTATATGGCATATTATCCCTATAATGAGACATGGTGGAATGACGATTACAGGTACAGGATATCTGTCAATGTGTCATCAGGAGGCGTTGACAGGAATGATTATCCTATTGAGCTAGATGTCGATTTCACTGAAGAACTGCAAAGGCTTGGCTCAAACCAGGGGTTTGATTTAAACTCCGTCAGGGTCATTGAGCACGACCCTGTAGGATATGTTTTCGATGCAGGAGATGCAAATCTTGGACTGCCTTCCCAATTTGAGCCTGATGAGGACTTCGATCCAGACACAAATGCAAAAGGCAAGGTGGTCTGGATAATGGACGGGGAAACCAGCCAAAATTCTATCAGATACTTCTATATATATTTTGACACTATCGACAATCCTCATCAACCACCTAATTATCAGGGACTCAGCTATTCATTCAATCAGGCAACAGAAGAATTCACTATCGATGCAGGCGACAGCACAATAATAAAGCTCAAGGACGGTCAGCCTACATCTGTAAAGGTCTCGGGCAGGGAACAGATCGAGGAATTCAGAATATTTGATGATGGAGGAAGCCTGAGCCCAACAGTCAGGGCTGCAGGTCCTGTGCGAATAGTGATTGATTTTTCATCAGGTTCAAAAAGCGTCACAAATACAATCTACCATGAGAATTTCCTGCAGATAAATGATATACATAACATGAACGATTACAAATACCTGCTTGTCAATGTCGGCGGGGACTCTCTGGACGGAGACAGTTTCTGGACAGATACAGACAGCCAATCCTGGTCTTTTGGTTCCGGAGCAAGCAACTCCGGTCATGTATCTCATGGATGGTTCTCTGTCATTGACACTGGCTCGAAAGATTTCTTCGGCGGATGCATACTGGACCATGGCATTCCTGAAACTGATTTCCATACATACAACAACTATAATGGAGAAGACCTAATCTATATGTGGCAGTCCAATGTCAATGGAGCAGACTATTATTTTTTCTTCAGGAATATTGCAGGAAAAACCAGTTCTTATGCTGCAAATACCATGGACGATTTCACCAAATCACATAAGAACCATGCGACAATCATGACAAGGGATTATTCTCCTATGTTCTATATCCATCCAAAGCTTTTCTTCAGTGCAGGGCAAATCAATACTCTCAAGCAGAAGACAACAGACACAGATCAGGGGAACCTAGGTACATCTCCAAACGAAATATGGAATGATATAAAAAACAAAGCAGATTCATATGCTAATCAGGGAAATCCTTCATATGATGAATACAGCATGAGGGATGAGGAAGAGAGGTTACTTACTCTCTCATTCGCTTATGTCATGACAGAAGACGACAAATATCTTACTCCTGCAAAAAGCTCCGTGAACACAATCCTCTCGTGGGAAAACTGGGAAGGAACCTATTATTTTGGCCACAAATCTATATGCAGGGGAATGGCTTATGCATATGACATGCTTTTTTTGGAATTCTCTGAACAGAAGCAAGGCGAAATCAGGCAGGCGTTGATTGACAAGTGCATAATCCCGCTATATAGCGATGCAAAGGACAGAGAGGGATATTTCTCTGTCTCGAGTGCTAAGAGAAACAATAATTTCCATGTGAATTATGTAGGAGGATTCCTGATTCCTGCCCTTGCAGTCTATAACGAGGACGAACATTCTTCGGAATGGGGAGAGACAGGAAGGCTTCTTGTAGAAGACATTTTAGACAATATAGGAGAGAATGGAGGATGGCGTGAAGGACTCCAATACGGCACCAGCTCAATAAACTGGCTCCTGCCGCCAGTATATGGGCTGAAGAATGTCATGAACTTCGATTATTCAGACCACGAAAGACTGAACAACCTTCAACTTTTTTCTGTGTACCAGACAACTCCAGACGGAGGCGGGAATGCCAATTTCGGAGAGACGCTATACAGCACAAAACATTCCTTCTCACATCTTGCCAACTATCTCTCAAGCCAGAACGAAAATACAATATCCGGAAACGTGCTGAAAGAGAACAATGTCGGAACAAATGTTCTTGATTTTGTTTGGTATGAAAAAGACAGCGACCATGAAGATTTCAGCACCCTACCATATTCCAGGAATTTTAGAGATGTATCATGGCAGTTTTCAAGATCTGGCTGGAGGAGCTATGATATACTACTAGGCATGAAAGATGACCACGACGATGTCAACCACGGAAGCCAAAATGACTGCAACCACTACATCCTGAATGTTGGAGGCGACTGGCTGGCATCAGACCAGGGAAAGCATCTCGGAAGCACTGCATCTTATAAGGCAAGCACTATCGGACATAACACTCTTATAGTAGACAATGACGAAGACAGCCAAAAGCTTTATTCAGGAAGTCCCCACTGCTATAATGAAGCATATTTTGGATCCGACTTTTTTGATTATATCGTAGGGGATGCAAAAGAACCATATCATGAAAACGGAGACCCTGAGCTCGAAAGGTTCGACAGGCACCTTGTATTTGTCAAGCCGGATTATCTGGTGGTCTTCGATGACATCAAGACTGACGGAAACGCAAGAGATCTTAAGATTCTTCACCATCTGAGGGGGGGAAGCGAACCAGTATCCGAGAGGTTCGAAAAACAAGAAAACAAGATCAAGCTTCAATCTTCAGGATACAGAGGCGAAGTCATATACAACGTGCTGGAGCCGGCTGATTTCAACTACAATGTGAAGACAAGCTGGAACGGCCATGACCTGCTATCCGACCCAGTCACGGGCCCATATATGGAGATATTTCAGAACGGCGCCAAGACCTCTGCCAGATTCCTGTCAGTGCTGGACATCCAAACGTCCGGCAGGGCATCAGGACTGACAGTCGAGAAAAGTATGAGCGGCTCAAAGACAATCACAACAGGGGACTTTGATTCCGACGGAAGAGATGAGATCGCTGTGAACAGGAACGGCCTTCGGATAATCGACTACAGCGGAGGGGATTACACAACAATCACACAGGGAGATATCTGTACTGGTCCGAAAATCGCTGCAGGCGATATAGACAACGACGGATACAATGAAATCATTTGCCCAGTAAATGATAATAACCAGATCAATATCGTAGGTTATTCCGGATCGCAGTATATACATGAGGCGACTCTCAATCCTGGAAGGATGATAGTCAAAGGCATCGCTGTGGAAGACATTGATCACGATACAGTTCCTGAAATCGTGATAGGAGATAATTCAGGATATGTAAAGATAATCGACTTCTCGCAGGGAGGATATAATGTTATAAAATCATCTGACCTGGGAGAAGGGATAAATGACCTTGATGTAGGAGATGTTGACCAGGACGGCGCTGTGGAGATCGTGCTTGCATCTGACTCAAGGATAAGGGTGATCAATACTGATCTGGGAATAGAGAGGCAGGCAAGCGTTGCATGCAATAATATTAAGACCGGCAATCTTGATTTCGACGATTATCTTGAGATAACCTGCGATGAGGAGATCTATCAATATGACGGCAGCTCGATATCAAAGGAAGGGGAGATAAGCTCCTATGCTCTTACTAATATCGAACTTGCTGATGTCGATGGTTCAGGAAGGCTGGATATAATCAAGACAGGGTCACAGTCAGTGTGGTCAATGGTCGAGATCTATGACCTTGGCTATAGTAACTACAGAAAGGAATTGGAGAACAGAGAATTCGGAGATTCATTCTCAGGTATCGCAACAGGATATCTGGATGACGATGAAAATAAAGAGATTATCATCGGCTCTGATGTCGAGGGTAAGATAGTTATATTATCTGTCGCAAACTATGGAGATGATGAACTGGACATCCCAAATACCGGAGGGTTTGAAAATGCCAAGGAAGTCACAAAAATATCTGGCGCAAATCACAACGGCGCAAGAATCCAGACAGATGAATATCAGGACATCGTGATCATCAGGACCACAGAGAGCGGAAGCTTTGCAGGAGAAGGGGTTACGTGCAATGGAATGCAGTGCATGCTCCGCACCAATCTACATACTGGAAGATATGATATGTTCGGTGTCTCATACGGAACAGAAATGAGCTACAATGGACAAAACCTGATGTTGTTCAATAAGGAAGCGTCAGGAATACTCAGGCAAAGAGAAGGCTACAAAGAAGCAAAGATCAGTGCAGGTTCCTCCACGAATGTCCAGATATATTCTGAGACAGAACCCTCAAAAGTATATGTAAACGGAGCCAGCAAGAGCTTCGGCTACTCAAACAAACTCGTCTTAATCAGCGGAATATCTGGAGACGCGAAAATCAGAATAGCAGGAGAGATTGATGCAGGATCTGCGCCTTATTTCTCACCACCGCTGACAGACAAGACAGCGGCAGAAGATAGCCAGTTCACATATGACATCAATGCAGTTGATGATGACGGAGATAATGTCGTGTTCAGCGACAACACGAACCTGTTCAACATAAACAGGGATTCTGGGATGATCTCATTTGTCCCGAGCAACAACAAGGTCGGCTCACATGACATAACAATAACCATCAGCGATGGAATGAATACAGCGACAGACACGTTCAGGCTGACTGTCACGAATGTGAACGATCCACCGACCAAACCATCACTTTCACAGCCATCAGACAATTCGGTGAGAAACAGCACAACAGTGTATTTCTCGTGGATGCCTGGCTCAGACATTGATGCAGGTGATTCTGTGACCACCAGACTGATCGTCAGAAATGAAAGCTCAACCGTGTACGAGCAGGAGATTGCAGCGAGTTCAAAAACACTTAGCCTAGCTGACAACACAAGGTATCACTGGAAGGTCATCTCTGAAGACATGTCCGGGGCAGAGACAGTGTCTGATGAACATAGTTTTGTCGTAGACACAGGCGCAGAACTGCCTTTCTGCGGAGACGGCAACTGCGATTCTTCTGAAGACTGCAACACATGCGAGGAAGACTGCGGCGCGTGCCAAATCACCGCTCCGGTCGATGAAGAGGAAGAAGATGAGGATGATAACTCAGGCTCGAGCAGAAGCTCCGGTTCAAGTTCAGGCGGCCCATCAAACTTCGCTCCAAGGAGGGATGTCAAGGTAGACACGAAAAGCTACGATGACAAGATGGTCATGCCTGAGTACACAGACAAAATCACTGTCAGGCCAGACGAATATTCAATAGACAGTGTCGATATAAAGCTGTCTGAGACAATGAAAAACCCTTATGTGGAAATCTCTGTGTCTGAAGAACCAGATGGTGATGTATTCTACATGAAGCCCGGCTCATCAGTATATAATTATATCGAGCTGAGCGCAGATGAGATCAGCGACGATTTGGTCCTAGATGTAGAGTTCTCTTTGAATGTCAACAAAAGATGGATCGAGAACAGCCATTCAGACCTAGACAGCATCAGGGCTTATATGCTGGATGACGAGGAGTGGAAAGAGGTAGGGATTTCACTGATAAGCGAAGATTCAAGACACGCTACATATAAGATCGATTCTGAAAAGCTAGGGAATTTTGTCATCGTGGCTGAAGAGTCTGAGCTTTCCTCTTCAGCAGAAAGGACAAGGACCATAACCAGGGAGGAGGAGCCAGCATCTGATCTCTCTGGACAGGCAGCGTCTGCAGTCGCAGAGGAAATCGATAAAGAGAAAGGCGGGTCTGCAGTCAAGACCATACTTGTATTTGTGCTCATGATCCTCATCATCGTCCTGATAGTTCCGGTGTTTACGATAATCAAGAAGAAAAAGAAAGAAAACAAGGTAGAACAAGAGATGGAAAGGTTTTTCTGATGGAAGAGAAGATAGAAAAATACGCTTTAGCAAACGCCTTTAAGTTCTCTGGAAAGGCAAATCCAGGGGCAGTTATAGGAAAGATATTATCTGAGTTTCCGGAGGCAAAGAAAGAGATGGCAGAAGTGCGCAGCAAGGTCATGGATACCATAAAGAAGGTCAATTCCATGAGCCCTGATGAGCAAAAACAGAAGCTGCTTGAGCTTGAGCCGGATTACTTTGACCAGCAGAAGGAACTTGCGGAGAAGAGAAAGGAAGAGAGGCAGGAGCTCCCCCCACTAAAGGACGCAGAGCAGGGCAAGGTCGTGACAAGAATCGCTCCGGAGCCGTCCAAATATAATCACCTTGGGCATGCTATGAGCTTTCTTCTGAATTATATGTATGCAAACAAATACGATGGCAGATGCATACTTCGGTTCGAGGATACTAATCCTGAGAAGTCTGCACAGGAATACGTAGATGCGATGGGGGAGGACGTGCTGAAATATCTTGACATAAAACCATCAGATATAGTCTTTGTGTCTGATCACATGGAGAAATATTATGAATATGCAAACAAGCTTATCAGCGAGGGCCGGGCATACACCTGCACGTGTGACAGCTCTGATATCTCGAAAAAAAGAAGGGAGATGAAAGAATGCTCTTGCAGGAAAAAATCATCAGACGTTGTCCTCTCTGAATGGGAAAGGATGAAAAAAGGAGAGCCCGAGACAGGGTCAATCACACTGAGACTTAAGATATCAATGCAGCATAAGAACGCAGTCATGCGGGACCCTGTAATATTTCGGCTCTGCTATTCCCCGCATTACAGGCAAGGCGAGAAATACAATGTCTGGCCGATGTATGATTTTGAGAACGCTATTGAAGAAGGCCTTCTGGGCATCACCCACGTACTCCGCAGCAATGAGTTCCAGACCAGAATCGAGCTTCAGGACCATATAAGAGGGCTTTTTGGACTACCTAATCCTCATGTCCGGCAGTATGCGAGATTCAACATCACAGGCGCAGTAACTAAAGGCAGAGAGATCAGGGAACTTATCGAGTCAGGAAAGTATATCGGCTGGGATGACCCGAGACTTGTGACACTGCGCGCGCTGAAACGAAGAGGGATAGTCAAGGAGGCATTCTATGAGCTCGCTAAGGTCGTGGGCATGTCCAAGACCACATCCAATCTTGATTTCTCAGTGATCGCTGCCATAAACAGGAAGCTTCTGGACGCAAAGGCATTGAGGTTCTTTTTTATAGGCGAACCCGAAGAGATAAAGGTTGAAGGCGCACCTCAGCGAGAGGTGGAGCTAAACCTGCATCCGCACCTGCACAAAGGAGGAAGAAAATTCTCTTTGGATGAGAGATTCTATGTATCCAAGTCAGACATGTCAGAAATAAAAGAAGGCGAACTTTTCAGGCTCATGGACTGCTGCAATGCAGTAAAGAAAGGCGATGGGTTCTTGTTTGATTCCCTTGAGGTGGATGAGTTTCGAAAACGGGGCAAGAGAATCATCCACTGGCTGCCGTACAACGAGAGTGAGCCATGCGAGGTCATGATGCCTGACTGCAGAAGGATCTTGGGCATATGCGAAAAGAACGTCAATATGCTCAAAGAAGGGGACGTGATACAGTTCGAGAGATTCGGGTTCTGCAGGCTGGACTCTGCAGATGGGCAGGGTTATAAATTCTGGTATGGGCATAATTGAGCAAACAGCATATGGTGAGATCAATCCTTAGGAAGATCTGCAGGCGCATCCCCTAGCTTTTCGACCTCTACGTATTTGTTGTCCTCGAATTCATCGTAGATCTCACCTACGAGTTCTTCTAAGATATCTTCCATTGTGGCGATTCCGATATGGTTGTCTTTTCTGTCTTTTACAATCGCCATGTGTATCCGGACCTTCTTCATGAGCTTGAAGAGGACTGTTATATCATAATATTTAGGCACGACGAATGTCACCCTCATTATGTCTGTAATCTTTTTTCTTGGATGGCTCTTCAGAAGATCCTTAGAATATACAAGGCCAACCACCCTTGCCTTCAGCATGACTGGAACACGCGTGAACCCGTGCTCTGCTATCATCTTCCTGGCCTTTGCAACAGAGTAGTTCTTCTTTAAGGCAAAGACCTTCTTCATTGGCACCATTATACCCTCTATCTTACGGTCGCCGAAGGAAAACACCTTATAGATTATGTCCTTTTCAATCTTTTTTATAAGACCGCTTTCTTCCTGGATCGTAATCAGGCTCTTTATGTGCTCGTCAGATATCACCATCTTGGGCGGCTCCTGCTTCACCCCGCCAATCCTCAGCACAAGCTTCGAGAGGAATACGAATATGACTATTATCGGATAGAATATCCTTGTTATGTAGTATATTGCTTTTGCGTTGTTGCTTGAGACCTTCCTGTTGTGGAGGATCGCGTTGGATTTCGGGACAATATCTCCGAGAATTATGAAGATGAACGTGACAATACCTATTGTCAGAGAGATTCCGAAGCTTCCGAAGAGCGCTTCAGCAAACAATGCTGCTATGGATGAGAGCAGGATGTTTACAAGGTCGTTTCCTATCAGGATCGTGATCAAAGTGCGGTCCATGTCGCCTCTGAGCTTGACTATGTAGTCGATATTCTTCGCCTTGTTGCGCCTCATGAGCGCGATCTCGTGGGCCTGCAGGTTTGTCAATGCAGTCTCTGTCCCAGAGAACCATGCTGCCAGCCAAAGGAGAAGCAGCATGATCAGTACCATGAGAGCGATGCTTATGAATGATATCATGACAAGGATCTTGCTGGGTTAGTGGGTTTATTAAGGTTTTGGTTGGAGAAATTTTATAAATAAAACAATCAAGTATCAGATACATGAGATTATTGCATAGCATACTGGCATTGGCGGTCCTAATAATCCTGTCTGGCTCTGCGTTTGGACAAAGCCAGACTGAAACAGAGGACTGCGGCAACGGCATTGATGATGATTCTGACAGCCTGACAGACTGCGAAGACACAGAATGCGGGTGCCACTACGATGGATATGGAAGCAGAACAAAAGGAGGCGAGGACGGGCAGTTGCTCTGGATCGATGCTACTCTTGGAGATCCGACAACAGATAATCACGACTGCAGCTATAGTGATCCGTGCTCGCTTCGAAAGGCTTTTTTGACATCAGGGCCGCGGGTCGTGAAAGTGAAGACCGGCGGAACGATACAACTTTCTGAGAAGCTCTGGCTCAGGGATGAGCATTCTTATCTTACATTCGACGGATTTTCTGCACCATCTCCCGGGGTCACAATAATAGGGAACCACCAGATCGTGTTTGTCGGAAGGAACCAGCCTACATCTGCGGTGCATGATATAATCATCAACAACCTGAAAATCGTATATACCGGAACAACAATAGACCTATCTCTCGACGGAGAGCATGGCGACCTATACAATTATGTCTTTGATTCTATGACAATCACGTCCACTTCCAGGTCGATAGAGAACCCTAAGATGGTCCTCTGGTGGAATACAGACAATGCAACAGTATCAAACATCCTTTACTATGATGTCTACAAAGGGCTGCAGCTCAGCACGAACCAGGCCGCGATGAGTCCGGAAGATATCAACGGGGTCAGCATCTACAACAATATCTGGTACAATGTCAGCCACAGACAGCCGATCCTTCGGGCAAACACCAAGAACGTCGATGTTATCAACAACCTTATGTACAACTTCTATTTCGTTTGGTCAACAGATACAGTTACCAGAATCAAGTACAGTGATGCAGAAAACCTTGTGCAGGATGTCAACATCATAAACAACTACTATTACTCGATGCACAGCAGCAACAATGAACAACTCAGGGCAGTTATCTATGGCGATACCCACGGAAACGAGGATGATGGAGGTCCGGCTCAATGCGTTTCACAGGGAGAGCTTGTGACTGACAGCAATATGGGGAGAATCTGGATCAGCGGAAACATCATACCCCAGGAGAGCTGTGACGTATATTCAACAGTCTCAAGCGAGCGGCCGAGGCCGAGCTGGGCACAACTCGACCGGGTTTCTGCGACCTCTCTTTGCAGCCAGCTGAGCCAGACTGCAGGCATGCGGTATAAGAACGCAAGAGAGCAGGAGATCCTGGACCTCATAGAGAGCGATGACTGCACCAAGCACGATGCAGAGGATGAACAGCAGGTCTTTTATGTGGGTCAGATAAACTGCGACGATTCAGGCCCAGGAAGCCTGAACAACCCGTTCTGCAGCCTAAAGAGCGCGGTCGAAAACCTTGATTCAGGTGATACACTGTATATCAGGGAAGGCATTTACAATACAGGAACGATCGCTGTTCCGAGCGGAGTGGAAGGGAGCAGGATTTGGATCAGCAATTATCAGGATGAGGCAGTGCATGTCAGGAGCAGCTGGAGCCCTGGAAGCTCTAACAGGGACAGAGGCTTTTCTTTTTCTGGCACAGAGCATGTGATCCTCGAGGGAATCGAGATCTCGAATTTCTATGACTGCGTGCCTGTCAGTTCAGGATCGAATGAGATCGTGCTCCGGGACCTTGTCGTGCATGACTGCAAGAGCGGAATCGATATCAGGGATTCATCTGATATTACTGTGGAATCCTGCGAAGCCTATGCTGTAAGCGATTCTGCGTCAGGTTGCGGAGACGATAATGACGGCCATGCTGGGGTCGCTGTCAGGACCTCATCAGATATCACAATCAGGGAAACTGCCAGCCATGACAACTACGACGGCTGCGGGGCATCAGGGGATGCTGACGGATTTTCAGTCAGCTCAGGCGACAACATCAACATCATAGACTGCACTGCGACAGACAATGACGAAGACGGACTTGATTTCACGGCATCAAGCGGCTCTATTATCAATTTTCGGTCCAGCGGACATAACGCCTGCGGGATAAAGCTCTGGAAAAGAGAAAACGGAGTTAGCAACGAATATATCCTGGTCAATGTGATATCATATGATAATGAAGAGGCAGGGATCAAGATATCGTCACCAGAATCCCTTGATTCTGGCTCATATAATATCAGGATCTACAATTCGCTGTTCTATGACAACGGTGAGCATGGTGTAGTTGCGCGTGACTTCAATTCAGGCATCGACAACAACATAGAGATCTACAACAGCATCTTCCTTCACAACGGCTATGGAAATGACTATGACGGATCATGCTGCTATTCATCTATAGGTTTCGGAATGAACACCAATCCTGTGACTGATCACAACATCTATTATGACAATCATGATGAAGATTCTGCGTGGAGCGGGGAAGGTGACAACAGCATGCTGGGCACAGACCCTATGCTAACAGATCCAGCAGGCGGGGATTTCTCATTAGAGCCAGAAAGTCCAGCCATAAACAATGGCATGGACAGTGGATATTATTCTGATATCGAGAACAATCCCAGAATCGGGCTGCATGACATCGGACCGTATGAATCTGATATAGACTGCATCAATGAACAGGATATGCTTTTCGCGATATCTGAATGGAAGAGCGGCTCGAGAACCATTACTTCGTTGGTCACCGTAATCCTTCAATGGAAGAACGGTTGCTAGACTGGGCGAGTCCGTATTTCTGTTTTTAATATTATTAATATTAATAATATCAGTTAGATATTAATAGCTATCTTTTACTACTTATTGATAATATCATTCATAAAGTATTTTTCATCGAGGTGACAATCTATGGAACATGAAACAGGAAAATTCGTGATCACTGTCAGGCGGCATGAGAAAAGGCAAAGAGACAGTGAAGGGAATAAACTTGAGCATCTGACAGAAGAAGGCTTTGCGAGAGCCCGCCATTATGGTGAGCAAATCCCAAGAGGCTACTGCACAAAGGATAGCCCTGTTCTCAATCTCCTCGCATATCATTCCAAGGAGACAAGAGCAAAAGAGACTGCTGAATCGATAGCAGCAGGATTCAATGACTGGACAGGTGTGCAAGATGAGGTCCTTTTCGACAGATCATACAAAGTCGGACTCGCAGAAGCTCTCAATCCATATGATTTTTCAAAAAACCCTGACTATGAGAAAGCGATGAGGGCATGCGGCGAATATGACGCCATGATGAATTTCCTTCTTCAGAACCCAGACCCAAAAGGACAGACCGAGACAATGGAAGAGTGCGGCCAGAGAATCATACAATGGATCAGGCAATGCGAGGGGATGTTTGAAGGATACAGATCTTCAGGACAGGCAGTGCATATAGAGAACGTGACACACGGACCTGTAATCGAGGCTGCGCTTGTGCAACTTGTGGAACCTGGCTTAAAGGACATAAAACTACTTCATGGAGGATTCCGCGAGGGCGAGGCATTCAGGCTGGAATACTCTGGGCCTCAAAGCAAGCTCTATTTTCGAGGAGAGTGCGTAAACCTAAGATGAGGGCAGAGTGATATACATGGAGCAGAAGAAATGGACCATTGTCGCAAGGGACGAATGCTCGCTGTTCCCTCATTTTGGAAATTATATCGCTGCTGCGACATCCAGGAGGTATTCTGAACTTATAGATTTTCAGCCAAAACCTGCGCTGATCATGAGCAGGGACAGGAGAATCGAGATCGGCTTTCAGATGGAGAGCTGGGTTGCTGAAGCAAAAAAGGTCCTCTCGAAGCTTGAGGATGAGAAGTTTTTCCGCATGGTTGTCAGAAAAAGCCTAAAGACCATCGATATTACAGAATCAGAAGCATTGAAAATCTTTGCGACCAACATGCAGCAGCGCTCAGATGAACAGCTCCTGGCTCATGTCAAAGAGCTGAATGAGAAATATCTTGAGATGAGCATATGGGGGCATCTGATCAATGCTGCGGATTTTGACCATTTCATGCTCACAAAGAGGCTCATGTCAATACTGAAGTGGAAGACCAAAGACAAGAGCATCGATCCTAACGACGCATTCTCAATCCTGACTACACATACTGAGATGAACCCATTCAAGAGACAGGAACTAGATTTCCTTGAGATCGCATCAGAGTATGAGAAATCTCCTGCTGAGAAGACTTCGAGAATGATGTATGAACATAAGCAGAAGTATGACTGGATACAATTCAGATACGACGGGCCGGCAATCGCTGACCTCGAATATTTCAGGAACCAGATAATCTCAGAGAAAAAAGAAGGAATAGACCATAAAATGCGGCTGCAGGAGATGCAGAAGAAAGACAAGCAGACAGAAAAAAAGCAAAAGGCGTTGGGAAAGGAACTGAGCCTTACAAAGGACGAGTCATACTGGTTTTCGGTAGCCAGGAAATTCATGTTCCTGAAAGCATACAGAAAAGACATTGTCTTTCGCGTGGCAAGACTCACTTACCCGCTTTTTTCTGAGATCGCAATCAGGCTCAATATAAGTCCTCTGCAGGCGAAGTCCATGACCGAACGAGAGATCCAGGCTGCGCTTGCAGGGGACAAAAATACAGACGACATAGTGGATCGCGAAAGATTCCAGGCTGTACTCATCGACTCAGGCAATATCACCATATTCTGCGGTGAGAAAGCAGAAGAGTATGAGAGACAGATAGGAGACCCGCCGCGCGAGAGCGATGATGAACTCTCTGGAAATGCAAGCAGCATGGGCCATGCGAAAGGAAGAGTGAAGATAGTAAATTATCCGCAAGACATGGCAAAGATGGAGAAGGGCGACGTGCTTGTCTCATCTGCAACCAACCCGGACCTAATGCCCGCAATCAGGAAAGCCGCTGCAATCGTGACTGACGAAGGCGGGATAACATGCCACGCAGCTATCGTCTCCAGAGAACTGGGCATACCCTGCATCGTCGGAACAAAGAACGCAACCCAGGTCTTCTCAGACGGCGACATTGTGGAAGTAGACACAAAGGCAGGAAAAGTCAGGAGAGTGAAATAAGATGGAATGGAGAAACCTGACCAGGAGAGGACGCAACCATGCGGTACTGATAATAGAGATACCTATGTGGGCGATGAAGGAAAGAATAGTCAAGAAGCATTATGGCATCGACATGACATTTAAGCATTACCGCCAGTTCGCAAATAAAAGGGAGCTGTCTGCTAAAGACTATGAAATGCTCAAAGGAACACTCGATGAATGGATGCATAATGACCCGCAGAAAGCCCATGACCTAGCAAACACTGCAATAGGATTCATCAAAGAATTCCGAAAGACTGTCCTTGAATGGCAATCGAAAAGACCATGGAAGAAGGAGAGCAACTGGCCTGGACTGATAACGGATTTTCGCTCACTTGCAGCTAAGTTCTGGGCAGGGCCCATCATATACAGCTATGTGATAATCGATGAGCACATAATCCCTAAGATCGTCGAAGAGCTGGAAGATATAGGATATCAGAAAGATGACCTTCTGAGGTACATAAGCCCGAAACATAAGACAGAGATGGCAGAGCTTGTGGACGATCTATATTCTGGACATGACCTAAAGAAACTCAGCGAGAAGTTCAGCCACCTCGGCAGATACTATTTCTGGGGAAAAGGGCTGACCCCTGAAGACCTAAAGGAGATGAAGAAGAACCTGAAGGCTGAAGAGAAAGCAGGCAGACCCGATAAAGTGCTGAAGCTGAAAGTACCAGAACAATATGAGAAGATGATCGATGCCTGCAGGGAATTCGGCGATTTTCCGAACAAGGCAGACGAGACCGTGAACCTTGCGATCGAGACCCTGCAGCCTATGTGGCAGGGGATAGGGAAAAGACTCAAAGTAGAATACGAAGATGTCTGCAACATGAGGTACTGCGAATTACTGGAATCCCTAAAGATTGGCAGATGCACAGTCTCCGGAAAAGAGCTGGAAAGAAGAAGAAAGGACCATCTGCTCTGGTATAATTCAGGCGTGATAATTCTTGACACTGAAGACATATATTCTGAAGAGCTGAAGAAGGAAAGAGCAGACGAGGAAGATGAAAAGGAACTGAGCGGGAAACAAGCTTCAGTGAAGCAGGATTTTTTCGGGATAGCAAGAGTGGTCAACAATCCCCGAGACTTCGAGAACTTTTCAAAGGGAGAGATCCTTGTCACGCCGATGACGAATCCTGAGTTCCTGCCGGCCATGAACAAGGCAAAAGCGTTCATCACTGATGACGGCGGGCTCCTCTGCCATGCCGCGATTGTCGCGAGGGAGATGAAGAAGCCATGCATAGTCGGAACAGACAAAGGAACGAGAATCATCAAAACAGGAGACTGGATCGAGACAAAGGAAGGGACTGTGAGGAAAAGAATCCTTGAACACAAGTCAACCAGGCAGAGGGTGACGCCTTTCCCGAACTATTTCTCGATGGAAAGCATCATGAAAGAGATGGAAAAGGTAGTCAAAAAAGGCTATAGTTTTGCCATGATCATATTCCGCGACAGGATCGCGAACTGGTTCTTCGACTCAGAAGACCAGGAGGAAGTGGCAGAGCATGTCTTCTCTTTAGTCATCGATGATCCTGGACTTTTTGCGAGGATGAGCAAAGAGGTGAAGAAGAGGGGGGATGAGTTCATCTCATGGATAGAGGATGTCAGCAAGCGCGCCAGAAAGCTTGATTCTCGCGAGCTAAAAGAGGTCTTTTCTGAGTACAAGCAAAGATACAAGGAGATCTATTCGCACTATTTTGCCATACTAAGCTGCGAGCATAAACTGGTAGGACACCTGAAAAATGCGCTGGAAAAGAAAATAGAATATGCCAAGCCAGATGAGCTCAGCAAAAGAGATCCTGAAGAACTTTTCTCTGCCCTGATCAACGAACCGAGGGCCAAGGTCAATGGAACCGAGAGGCTGGATGCGCTGAAGCTTGCAAAGAAGATATCTGAGAAGAAGAAATGGAAGAGATTTTTTGATGAGGATGACCTGAAGACAACCGTAAAGAAAATCAAGAGCGACCAGGAGCTTGATGCTATGTTCATTAACCATTGCAAGAGATATTTCTGGATCACAAGAGACTATGAAGACCCGGTGCTTGGTTATCATGATTTTGTGCAACGGACAAGAGATATCCTGACTGTGGGATTTGAAAAAGAGCTGAAGAGCAGACTGGACGAGAATGAGAGGATCAAGAAAGATTTTGAGGATATCGGAAAAACACTTGGGAAGGAGATCTCAAGAGAATTTGCTGCACTCAGGGACGGCATATACCTAAAAGAGCTGAGGAAAAAGTATGTTTCCATCAGCCTGTTCTATTTCGATTCTGTACTGGAAGAGACAGCAAGGAGAGCCAAGGTCTCTGTGAACCACGTAAGGTTCCTGAAAACCGAGGAGATCGGGAGAATACTTGATGCAAAAGGAAACAATGAACTCAAAAACGAACTTGCTGAACGGATGAGATTATCCGCATATATTGTCAGAGACGAAGAGACAGAAGTCATCTCAGGCGAAGAGGCTGAACTCCTCTATGACCGGCTGGTCGAGCAGAAGGAAGAGAAAAAAGAACTGAAAGGCTTCGGAGTATCATCAGGAAAAGCAAGAGGGAAGGCAAGAGTCATCATGAATCCTGATGAATCATTACGGGTCAAAAAAGGAGAGATCATCGTGACCACCCAGATCGTTCCGTCTTTTGCACCGGCTCTTGAGAATGCAGCAGGAGTGGTATGCGATGGTGGGACTGGAATCACCGCGCATCCGGCAATACTTGCCAGAGAGGCAGGGATACCTTGTGTGGTCGGAGTCAAGTCAGGAACCAAAAACATCAAGGACGGAGAACTGATAGAGATAGACGGAAACCAGGGTGTTGTCAGAAAGATAGAACAACAATAGAATTATTCTATATCAGTCAGCACGTATGACTTCTCTATTATCTTGGCCAGTTTTGCTGGGCAGTCTGAAAACTCTATGTCAGGATCCATGAACCTTTCGAATGCTTCCTTCTTTTGTTGTCCGGAAAACAGAAGAAGACATATGCCTGATTTAGTCAGAAGAGATGTTGATGAACTCATCCTGTCCTTCGGCATCTTCGGGGAATCATGCATGCCGATGAAGAGGCCTTCCTCGTCGCTTATGGAATGATGGTTCGGATAGAGCGCTGCTATATGGCCGTCCTCACCTGAGCTTAGCACCACCAGATCGAATGCTCCACCAAGGCTCTTGAGCTCTTTTTCGTATAATGCCAAAGAGTCTTCTTCGTCATCTCCTACTACAAATGGATGCACATTTGTTTTTGGAATCCCTATCTTCTTTATCAAAGACTCGTTTGCAAGCCTGAAATTAGAATGCTCGTGGTCTATCGGGACCATCCGGTCGTCCACCATGAAGATGTGGACCTTTTCCCATGGGATGTCCCGTTTTATCAGCTCCTCGTATATCCCAGGCATGCTCCTTCCGCCTGGAAGCGCAAGGACAATATCATCTTTTTCCACTGCAAGGTCAACCAACTCTTTTTCGATTATGTCTGCTGCGGTCTGGTATATCTCGTATTTCTCCTTCTTTTTTATGTATATGGTCTCTGCCATCCTTTTTTCACTTCATCTGTGTTTTTTGTGTCTTTTTCACAGAATCCAAATTAGATCCTGTGTCTATACTCTGAGAAACCTAAAATCCAAAGCCAGTAGATTTTTAGATTCTGCCAGGGTTTTTATAATTTGTGATTTTCGGGCGCTGTCCCAAAAATATAAATAGTCCAAAAAAAAAGAACACAGCATGGAAAAGGCTGAATGGGACTGGTATTCTGATGACTATCACAGTTACATCATAAGCCCGCTGCAGAAGAATGTGCAGAATCCAATTTTTGATGATATCAAAAAAATAAAAGGCAGGAAAAAAATGGTCTGCGCTGATGTCGGATGCGGTCCGGGCGATCTATTGCCTGTCCTGTCATCAAATTTCAAAAAAGTGCATGCTTTTGATTTCTCTGACAAAATGATATCTCTGGCTAAGAAAAATAATGCTGATCCTGGGAATATAATCTTTAAGAGAGCTGACATGAGAACGCTGAGCAGCACAGGGATGAGGTTTGATATGGTCTTTGCGATAAATTCAGTCCTGCATTCTAAGACAGCTGACGTGAGGAAAGCTCTTGGTGAGATATACAAGACTATAAATCCCTGCGGGCAGCTCATCGGAATATTCCCCTCGATGGAATCTGTTATCTACAACCACAAGCTTGTCCTGGAACAGGAGCTGAAGCAGTCAGAAAAGAAAAAAACCGCATTGAGGAACATGAGGCGGAGGGTGGAAGAGAGAAAATACAATTATGTGACCGGTGTTTATGATGACTGCTCAGAAAGGCAAAAATTCTTCTACAGGTTCGAAATCATCCAGGAGCTTTCGCGCGCAGGATTCTGTGATATTAAAATAGACAAGGTCAGGTATCCCTGGGGAGAGGAGACCGGAGATTTTGAGGATTTTGAAGGCAATCCGGAGATGTGGGACTGGTATATCCGGGCAAAAAAGAATAAACAGGACAAAGAAGCTCGTAAAAACAAAAGAATTAAAAACAAAAGATGAATCTTTAATTGCTGCTGTGGAAAATCCGAACAGAAACGGTGCTGAAACCAAAAGCAGCAACGGCCGTGACAGCCAAAAGACACGGAAAACTGAGAATCCGAAGAACTTTCTTTTCATCACTATCGACAGCCTTATCGCAGACATAGCATGGAGAATAAAAAAAGAAGGGCATGATGTCAGGTATTATGTGAAAAATGAAAAACTGAAAGAGACTGGCTCAGGTTTCTTTGAGATCGTCGATGAGTGGAAGAAATGGGAAGAATGGGCAGATGTTATCGTATTTGATGATGTCCTCGGCCAAGGAAAGCTTGCGCAGGATCTTCGAAATAGAGGTAAACTAGTCGTCGGAGGGACACCATATACAGACCTCCTTGAGGATGATCGGGATTTTGGGCAGGAAGAGCTTCGAAAATCCGGAATCAACATACTTCCTTCCAGGACATTCCATGATTTTGACGAGGCTATCGCATTTGTCAAGGAGAATCCTGGCAAGTACGTGCTAAAACCGTGCGGCGAGGCAGCAAACCTCAAAGGACTGCTGTTCATCGGCGAGGAGAACGACGGGCGGGACGTTATGCAGGTGCTCGCAGATTACAAAAAAGCCTGGTCAAAGAAGATCCCTGCATTCCAGCTGCAGAAGAGGATATTTGGCGTCGAGATCGCTGTCGGAGCATTCTTCAACGGCCATGAGTTCCTTTATCCTATAAACGTCAATTTCGAGCACAAGAAACTATTTCCCGGGAACCTTGGACCATCCACCGGCGAGATGGGGACATCGATGTTTTGGTCAGGGCCGAACAGGATATTCAACGCGACACTCAAGAAGATGGAGCAGAAGCTTGCTTCGGAAGGCTATATCGGATACATAGACCTGAACTGCATCGTAAACCATAAAGGGATATACCCTCTGGAATTTACCAGCAGGTTCGGATATCCCTGCCTGTTCATCCAGGAGGAGGGGATGCTTGTGCCTATAGGCGATTTTTTGTATGAGCTTGCGCAAGGCAAGAAGCCGAACCTAAAGGCCAGGTCTGGATTTCAGGTAGGCGTGAGAATCGTGGTCCCGCCGTTCCCTTTCAATGATCCTGAGACCTTTGATGTTAAATCAAAGGACTCTATAATATTCTTCAAAAAGCCTGTAGACGGCGTGCATATTGAGGATGTCAAGATGGTCAACAACGAATGGCTGGTTACAGGTTCATCCGGGGTCGTTTTGGTCGTCTGCGGATGCGGGCACACGATGCAGGAGGCCCGAAAGCAGGCATACCACAGGATAGGGCAGATATCCATACCGCACATGTACTACCGCGATGACATAGGAGAGAGATGGTACAGCGACAGCGACAAGCTGCATACCTGGGGATACCTGCGGGAACAGTAAGAAAGCTCCTTTTTTCTAAAAAAAGGTTTTCGGAAAACCAAAAACAATGGGCTAATATGAAATCCTATACTACTACGTTTTTACTGCGTAAAAACTTCGCCTGGCCCCGAGAATATTTATTTCATAAATATTCTCTCTCGTGGCACAGACGCATAGGATTTCATATTAGCCAAAACAATGCAAAACTTTATATATCCAACCGTGCAAACCCTTATCCAGAATGATGGACAAGATAATCATCGCGGCTATCGTTATAATCGGGCTGGCAGTGTTCTTTAAGCTCGCGAAATTCGGGCTGAAGCTTGCTAAGCTTCTGATCACACTAATTGTCGGACTGCTGCTGTTTATGTATATCTTCGAGATCGGTTTCTTCGGACAACCAGAGGAATGCGAGGCAGTGAGCCTGAGAATAATCGATGAGATGCCGACATGCTACAACCAAGACAAGATATTCCTGAATTTCAATAATTCAGGCAAGGCAGAGATTTTAGGCCTTCGAGCAGAGATCACTGGTTCGGCAAACCTCAAGAACTTGGAGCTGGACGACACAATTGATCCGGAATCTGAAGAACTTGTTTCTATAGATTATGATGTAGAAGAATACGGCGAGCCTCAGAAGATGAAATTCACCCCGATAATCATGGTCGGAGAAGAAGAGAAGGAATGCAAGGATAAAGCAATCGAGATGAGTGGACTTAGATCCTGCGTGAACTGATTTTTTTTCCAGTAATTATTTATCAGGCTGAAGGGAGATCTTTTTTGACTTTTCTTTTATAATTTAACACCAAGCCGTTGCAATTTCTGGAGCAAAAGGTCAATTCCTCTGTATATTATCCCATGATATCCAGAATCTATCGCTGCATCAACATTCTCCTTTGTGTTGTCTATGAAGACACATTCATCTGCACTCATATTAATCCTGTCTAACATTAACTCATATATTCTCTTGTCGGGCTTTGCCATCCCGACCTCGAATGAGAGGATAACTGGTTCGAAGAGATCATAATTATGTGAAGACCGATTGAAGTCTGCATGGGGAAGGATTGTGTTTGAAAGAACAGGCGTGATATAGCCATTGTTTCTCAGTCTTTGGACCAGATCCAGTAGCGGAAGATTCTGTTTGTCTTCTGATTCATATCCGCCTCTCCATAGGTGTTTGTAGTCTCTGGGAAAAGATATTCCTGCAAGCTGTGAGAATATTTTCCAGTATTGTTCAGTGCTTAACCTTCCTGTGCGATATAATGGAAGTGTCATTTCTATTATCTCTTCGACAACTGATCTTTTTAGTCCTAGATTATCTGCAATATAGTCCTTGACTTCCTGATGCGTGTCTCTTATCACTACTCCGCCGAAATCGAAAATCACTGCTTTTATCATATTCTGAAGAATAGAATGATAATTAATAATCATTTCGTTTCTTAATTCAAAATCAAAAAGGGATTATTGCGCCACAGGAAAAGCTTTTTAAAGAAAGGCTTAGTTTTTGATGCAAATGGTGCTTCGAAAGCCTATCGTCACGATAATGGGTCATGTTGATCATGGAAAGACACAGCTTCTGGATACAATCAGGCATAGCTCTGTCCTGGAACGCGAAGCTGGAGCTATCACTCAGGCAATCGGAGCCTCGATCGTTCCCATCAAGACCATAAACAGGATATGCGGGGAGCTTTTGGCAAAACTGAGGCTCGAGATCACATTTCCTGGCCTCCTGTTCATCGACACGCCAGGACACGCTGCTTTTTCGAATCTCAGACGAAGGGGAGGGAACCTTGCTGACATCGCAATCGTGGTCGTGGATGTCAATGAAGGAATAAAGCCGCAGACAGCAGAGGCAATAGAGATACTCAAGAAATACAAGACCCCTTTCATCTTATGCGCAAACAAAATAGACCTTCTTCCTGGATGGAATTCAAGAAAAGAGCTGGGACTTGTCCAGAACATAAACTCACAAAGCGATGACGTAAAGCAACTTGTTGACACAAAAATATATGAACTTGTCGGAAAGCTGCATGATATGGGATTCGGATCAGAACGATTCGACAGGGTAAGCGATTTTACCAAACAGATCAGCATAATCCCTATTTCAGCAAAGACCTCTGAAGGAATCCCTGAGGTGCTCATGACAATCACAGGGCTTGCGCAAAGATTTCTGAACAAATGCCTTGAATGCGACACAGAAGGGAAGGGGAAAGGAACTATCCTGGAAGTCAAGGAGGAGAAGGGACTTGGAAAGACAATAGATGTCATAATATACAATGGAAAGGTGAGGACAGGAGACACGATTGTCATCGGAACATTGGGTGAGCCTGTGGTGACAAAAGTCAAGGCGATGTTCGAGCCGCAGGAGATGGCTGAGATGAGAGACAAGAAGTCGAAATTCTGCAGCATCAAACAAGCAACTGCCGCCACAGGCGTTAAGATCTCTGCTCCGGGAATGGAGGATGTTGTCGCAGGAATGCCGCTGAGCGTGGTAGACCCAACTAACCAGGAGCATGTGAAAGAGGAAATAAAACAGGAGATCGAAGAGGTGCTTATCGAGACTGAGAAAGAAGGGATAATAATCAAAGCTGACAGCCTGGGGTCGCTTGAGGCGCTTATCACACTCCTGTCTGAGAAGGAAATCCCAATCAGGAAAGCGAGCATCGGAAATATCATGAAGAAGGATGTCATAGACTGCGAGTCAAATCTGGAGACAGACCCCCTCATGGCAGTCATACTCGGATTCAATGTCAAGCCTTCATCTGATGCAGCAGAAGCTCTTGAGAAGTCTGAGGCAAAGGCAATCCATAATGATGTGATCTACAAGCTTTTAGAGGATTTTGAGAAGTGGAAAGAAGATAAGAGCAAGGAGCTTGAGGCAAAGGAACTTGAGACGCTGAGGAGGCCGTGCAAGTTTCAGATCATGCCGAACTATGTGTTTCGACAGAGCAATCCTGCAATATGTGGTGTTGAGATAATCGCTGGCAAGATCTCTACAGGAACAGAGGTCATGCGAGGAGGTGTGAATGTCGGAAGGGTGAAGTCTATACAAAAGGACAAGGAAGAGATCGGTACGGCAGAGGCCGGCGCGCAGGTCGCGATGTCGATCGAAGGGCCGACAATCGGAAGACAGATCCATGAAGGAGACGTTCTCTATAACTGGACCATCGAGAGCGAATTCCGCAAGCTTCGGGAACTTAAGAAGTTCCTGACAAACGAAGAGATCGAGATACTCAAGGAGATCGCTGAAATCATGAGAAAGGAGAACAGCCTCTGGGGGATATGACCTAGTTCCCTGCTATTTCTTATATCAGAACTTTTTCTGCGAATTCAAAATAAGTCTTTTTGAGACCATCTCTATCCAATTTCACTCTTGAATCTGATACCAGACAAGTGTCCTCAAAGAATTGAGTAGAGGCATGGCCAGGTGTCCTTCCGACCACCGTGTAGCCAGGCCTCAAACCTTCCGCAAGAAAATGCATGAACTTGTTTCCACCTAGCTGATATGCAAGATATAGCGGATCTGAAAGTACCCTGTCCCTGATGCGTCCCAGTGATTCTAACCTCAGATTGCCTGCGAGTCTTCCCTTTCTCACAAGCTCTTTTGTTGATCCCCAATATACATTTTCCTTATGATCAACAAACATCGGTTTTCCTTTGACATTCGGGAGGAATGGAATTTCTTCCTGCCTGATCTCCTTTTTTGGATACATATCCTGAACAAGAGGCATAGAAAGAGCTGAACCCCAGGGTTTTGGAGGTATCCATCTTACATAAACAGGGAATGACCCTTGCGGAAAAACAATCGCATCTGTATAGCTCAATTCGGTTTTGTGCTCTTTTCTTATAGATTCAGAGCATTTGCCGAAAGCCTGCTCAAGCGAACTTGCAAGAAAATCTGTCATTTTCTGTTCCTTTCGGTCACCTACAGTTATTCCTCTTAAGACCAGATGCATGCCTATATTGAAATGACCGTAGACCTGCCTTAATGCAGAGATCATATTTGCGCTGAATTCTATCGGAACTTGATATGTCGTACCGTAACTGATATGAATACAGTTTCCTGGTCTCCTGAGATCATATCCTGAATCCTTGAGAAAACCTATCCAGGAAACCGCTTCAGCTTCAGAAGATGCAAAGAATCCGTTTGTGTGGATACTTACCGGAAGCCTGTCAGAATACTCTGATGCTTTTTTTAAAAGTGCCCTGTTCTCTTCACGAATGGGTTCCCCGTCAGTCAGTATACAATACCTGAATCCCAGGTCAACTGCCTGCTCAATAGCTGAACCATGCCTTCCTGCATCCGGAAGACCTTCTCTATGCTCTCCGAACCCACCATAACAATGCTTACAGGTTCGGTTGCAGTTCGGACCGGTCTGAAGATTCAGACGATCAATCTTCTGATTATCCAATACATAATCGAAATATTCGCTTGTTGCCAGGAATGAAGGATTATCCCTGATTCGCTTCCTGAAGTCCATGTGCCGACAAAAACAGAGTTGATTTAAAAATATAATTGTTTATAAAAAAAAAAATAACAAAAAAAGCAGACATCAGTCGAAGCCTGCCAAATCCCTGAGTATGTCCAGCTCCTGATCAAGAGTGTCGTCGCCGATGGCTTTTGTCTCTTCCTCGAAATAATCAGCGAACTCGTCGAACAGATCCTTGTAATGCCCAGAGACCTCAAGGTCGACTGACTTTCTCTCCCACCTGTTCAGGACAGGCATCGGCGGCTCGATTATTCCGCATCTTGGAGGAATATCTTCCCGGCCATCTGGTGGGCACCTGTAGATGACCGGCTCGATCGGGACTTCGTCGATTATGCTCCTGCGCTCATCTATTATCCAGTTCTTCATGAGGTTGGCATATCGCGAGAGGAGGATGCCTTTCCTGATTCCGGTATTCTGGTAGTAGCCTGAGCTGACATCGTCAAAGACAATCTCTTTTTGATCTGAGTCCTCTTTTCCGTTCCTGTCCTCAAAAGTGGTCTTCAGAACAAGGCTTGCGTCTTCCTCAAGCTTACTTAGTTTCAGAAGCACAATGCCTCCTTTTGTCTGGCCACCCTCTGTGGAAGAAGGGAATAAGGTGTTGACCTTCATGATCTCGCCTGTGGCCTCATCTGCTTCTGGGCTGCCGTATACCTTCTCGATCTCAAATCCGTCAGCGTCGAGCTTTAGCCTGAGGTCGAATACCAAGGGAGTGACCATGTATTCGAACTCATCATCCATCCTTTTCCTGAATTGAGGGGCTGAGTGGACTGAGTAGTAGTTCGCACCGCGGATCTTCGTGATCGACTCGATCAGCTCAGTATTGAAGTCAACACCTATCCCTATGAATGTCGTGTGGATGCCGTCATCAGCATTGTCCTTGGTCATGTCAAGCAGGCCACCTTCTGAGGTCTCGCCGATGTTGGGCATCGCGTCAGTGAGGAATATTATCCTGTTCTCATAGACATCTGAATCAATGTCCTTGTACTCCTCATACAGTCCTGTGGCTTTTTCATATCCTCCGGACATGTATGTTCCTCCGCCTTCCTTAATCTCGAGTATATGATCCTCTATGGCATCCATGTCTGTCTCTCCGACGAAATTGAGGGGTTTTGCGACAGCTGCGCCGGAATTGAACAGGACCATCCCGAAACGGTCATCGCCCTTAAGATGCTTGAGGAGCGCCACGACTGACTTGGCTGCGATCTCCATCTTGGAGCTGTCTGCATCCTCGTCTTCTTCTGCTTCCTCATCTACCGGCAGCTTGTTCCCGAATGAGTCATAATAATAATTGTTGAAAGCAGAGCCCATGGAGCCGGAAATGTCCAGGACAACAACTAGGTTGAGCTTCTTCCTCTCAAAATCCTCCTGCTTCAGACCAGAATTCAGGCCGACAGAGAGATAGTATTCATCCTCTTCTGAGAACGGGTCCTGGCTCAGGGCATATGTATATGATGGGCAGAACAGCGTTTCGCATTCTTCTGCCTGGCCTCTGTCAAAATAGTAGTCGTAGAAGAGACCTTCGTATGTTATGTCTGTTGTCAGCGGAAAATAGCCATTCTCTATATTTGCACGGAAATTGTTTATGTCCTTTGCTCCGCCCACAGAATAGCCTATCGTTCCCTGGCCTGCTGAGGGCACTGCTGCGTCCATCGCCATGCTCTCCATCCGCACTCCGCCGATGGCGTTGACTGCTTTTTGGAATATCCCACCACCTGCAGATTCTCCCTCAGTACTGCCGTCGTACTGCCAGTCATCTATATTGAGAGCTGTCTTGGGTGTCTCGTGGGGAGTTCCTGTTCCTGAGCCGTTGCCTGGCTCAGTGCAACCATACAAAGCCAATGATGATGTCATCGCTATGATTATCAGTAGCTGTCCTATGAAAAGATAGTTGTTCTGGGTTTTTGATTTCATGTTGAAACTAGTGAAGCATATGATTTATAAATAGTTTGTCAAGACTGCAAACAGGATTGAAACCATAGAGAAATCCGTCCAAACAAAACATTTATATTATATATATCCAATAATATCGAACATGGATGTCCTGATACTGCTATTATTAATTATCCTGGGAATGATTGTTGTGCTTCTTGGCGCTATTTTCTTTCTATGGCTCTATATAATACGTGATCCTGCCCGGGAGGTACCGCAGGAAGAGTGCGTGGTCTCCAGTGCAGACGGACATGTCACAGATGTCACGACAATCGATGAAAACAGCCCAGGGAATGGCGAGGACAAGGAAAGGATCAAGGAATTCCTGAGGATATCAAAGGAAGTGGGAAAGAAAGTGCATGTCATAACCATCAGACAAGAGCTTTTGGATGTCCATGTCCAGAGGACACCTATCGACGGGAAGGTGATCAGCGTCAAGCACCTGGACGCAAAGACCGAGAACGCGGCCAAAAGAGGTGCACTTGAGAACGAACGGATCGAAGTCATGATAAAGGACGCCAACATGAGAGTCAAGGTGCTTATCATCTCCGGAGGGTGGCTTGCGAAAACCGAAAGCTTTGTAAAAGAAGAGGATGTACTCTTCAAAGGCCAAAGGGTCGGAAAAGCCCTCACAAAAAGCGAATCTGTGCTTATCATACCGCAATTCTTCAAGCTGAACGTGAAGAAAGGGGATGAGGTCATTGCAGGACAGAGCATCATCGCGGCCTACTAATATGATTTACCTTTCCAGGTGGTTTTTATGACATGGACAGAACTGATCTTTGAGATTATCACTAACCTTATATTCTTATCATGCATATTATCTATCGTTGTCGTACAAGTCATAAAGATGCTGATTGACGTATATTACCATAAGAACAAGTTTATGTTCAGAAATATCATCGATACCGGCGGGATGCCAAGCTCACATTCGGCTGTCGTTTCTGCACTTACCACTTCGGTCCTCATACTAGAAGGTCTCTCGACAATCACTTATGCCTGTTTCTTCTTATCCGGTGTCGTTATCAGGGATGCTTTCGGATTGAGACAGGATACTGGAAAACAGGCAAAAGCTATAAATGCAATAGCAAAGGAATCAAAAAACAAGGAGATCAGGAAGATAAAGCTCAACGAGAATGTCGGACATACCTTTCCTCAGGTGATGGTCGGAATGGCGATAGGCATCCTGACCTCAATTATCGTCAGCCTAGCAGTAGCCTGATGTATATTGATATCAATGCCAGAGGCAGGAACCAGACATGCTTTTTTAACTGCTCCAGAAACATGGATGCTTTTTTTGCGAGCTTGTCTTTTCTTACATATTTCTCAGATACCAATGTCGCCACAGGCAGACCCAGGAGCAGCAGGAAAATAAGCGAGTATATATATGCATAACCTTGTCCCAGGCTTGCAGGGATCACAAGGGCTGAAGCATTATAGACAACAGTCCTGGCAGGTGGACTTTCTGTTATGTATCTTTGGAAGACAAAGAACAGGACAACTGCCAGAACAGCAGATATTAAGTAATAGATCCCAAAAGAAGACAAAAGAGTGTAGGAAAGAAGAGACAACAATAATGAGAACATCAGCCTGAACTGTTTTTTATAAGGCTTGACCTCTTCAGGAGCAATCATAGATAGCAAAGCACCAATCACTATTCCAAAAAAGGCAATAAACGCGAGAAGAAAATTAAGAAGCAATCCAGAAGGCAGCATCATGCCCCGCCTCTTGCAATCTTGATTACCAGTTCCTGGACCTGCTGCCTTGCCATCGGCACAAATGATATCGTGCCTGCCTTCTCATGGCCTCCGCCCTTGACCTGTGCGTATGGCAATTCGCTGCGTATGGTGTCTATGAAGGTCTGGAACACCTTGTCAAGACTATCGTCTATCCTGAATGTCAGTTTTGAATCTGATATACCGTATGCTAACACAGGCTTATTTGTCAGGGTTTTGGCGTACTTCAGCATCATGGAGACAATTATTCCGTATCTGGGATATTCGTTCGGAAAAGATATCCTATCGTATTCAAGTGAGGCTATTGCCATCTCGTCTGTCTCCTCCATTGTCATATAGTGCTTTATGGAGTCCAGGACAAGGTCTTTTTTTGTCTTCACTATGGAATATATCAGTTCAAGAAGTTTCTTTTGCTTTTCTGGATCTTTTCCTAAAAGATCGTCTATCAGATACCTGCTCTCTGTGAAGCCGAGGATAAAACCTTCAAAATCAAGACAGTCTGATATCCTCTTGAGCTCTTCGTGCTTTTTTTTTGACCTTTCTATATAACCTTCAATAATATCTCCTTTTATGCGGTCTCCGACACCTGCCACTGCAGCAACCAAAGGCAGATCATCAAGGTGCGGCGATATCCGAAACGCCACCTCTGCTGCGAGCATACCTGCAGATATCCTGAAGCTGTCCTCAATCTGTCTCGGATTCAGATGCAGATCTATATACCTGTCGTTGTCAGTGTTTATAGTGTGATGATCAATGACCATTGTCTGAACATCATATATCTTCAGTTTCTTCAGAGCAGGCAGGTCCTCCAGGCTTGAGCCGTTGTCAAGCACAATCACCAAAGGGATCTTGTGGCCGTGGCGGATACGGTCAGAAAGAATTGAGGTCAGGTCCTTTGATGCATCCATAAAATCATAATAAGGAGTCCTTGAAGGCAGCCTCTTGTAGTAATAATATATATCACTCTCTCTTCTGTGATAATCCGGAAGAAGCGAGAGTATAGCACGCTCAATCGCGACTGCTGCACAATAACCGTCAGTGTCTGAATGATGACGGACGATTATGGGGCGCTTTTCTTTGAGTGCTGATATTATCATGTCCCTGGCCTGGCCAATCTTCAGGTCGAGCTTTTCATATATCTCTGAGTCCACTAGAAACTTGCTGTTTTCCATCAAAATTTTAGGAATCCAGGTGATTTAAAAAGGTTTTGCTAAATCAACAGATCATCCGAACCTTGAATGGCCAAACTGGACAAGAAGGTCTATTCCGAGAGTGTCCAGTCCCAAAGGGATGTCACATGCTCCAAAACAGGTGCCGGCGAATATCAAGACCTCTGCAGAAGTCTCCTTCCTAAGATGGTCTACTATCTCATTTGCCCTGGGCTTTAGACCATCTGGAAGCTGAATCAGCACTCTTTTCGCCTTTCTTTTGATTATCTCTTCTGTTACCTTTCCAAGTTCAAGATCCAATCCTTGCATAGTCTTGTGGTTTATCAGAAGCATATAAAAACATTTGCATACAAGGGGCTAATATGAAATCCTATCCTACTTCACCGATGTTTCACATCGGTTTCGCCTG
>CAYMIF010000001.1:0-117904 GCA_964390375.1 uncultured Methanosarcinales archaeon | reverse complement strand
AATCTGATTTTTATGGGCGTTTGGCCCTAGTTTATTGGTGAGTTCTGGGGATTGCAGATTCGACGGCTCGAATCTGGAATGATTAGCACCACAAACTTTACTTAGCCAAATCACAGTAAAATTTATATAGAAAAAATCCTGAACAATATTAAAAAAGGTGTAATTCGTGAAACTGCCGACAATAAAGAAGAAAATAAGTGCATTTCTGCTCAAGGATGACGGAAAGATAAGCAAGCAGTCCCTTCTGACAATAGGAGCATTCCTGTCTTCTGCAGTAATATCATCGATAATATCTTCTGAAGATGTGCTGGCAAAAAGATGCACAATAGTGGATGACCCTGCTCAAAGTTATGTACATTCCAATGGGATCAATCCTGTTCACAATGGAAAGATCCACTATGTTGAGCATTCTCATCATGGCAGCCATTGCAGTCACGGAAGTCACGGAAGCTATTAAAATGGATCAGGAAACAAAAGATACAGATCAAGGGATTAATAACCAGCAGGAGCCATCTATAGCTGCATCTGCAAAACAGGAATATCCAAATAACAAACCAGAAGTGCCATCTCTGCAGACAACTGGCCAGGCCGCTCCATCAATGACGCAGCCTAAGCCAAGACCTAACAAGAAATTGATACTCATAATATCTGCGATAATCTTCGCTGTACTGATCATACTATTTGTCTGGATAGGATCCACGCAAGCACCTGAAGAAGGACCAAACACAACTCAAACACCAGATGACACAAACCCGGATCCGACGCAGGAACCCGTACAGACTCCTGAACCGACTCCGACTCCAGAAGAGATAGACCATTCTGAGGAAATACCAGAAAAAGTCCTCAATTTCCCTCAGCCAGTATCTGTTCTTGATGTGGCAGTGGATAATCAGGGCAATATCTATATAGCTGATGAGGAAGGAAAAAGGGTCATGAGATTTGACAAGGACCTTGAATATGAGAAGAACATGGTGATAACACCAGACACCAGAGCGCCTCATATGGTCGATATTGATGAAGATGTATTGTATGTTCTTGATCGAATTGAGCAAAAGATCATCAAGATAGACCAACAGACCAAAGAGGAGCTTCGGCTGCCTGTCTATTCAAGAGCATTCAGGGTAACCTCAGACAGGATATATGTTGCTGACGAAACCAACAACGACCGGATTCTTATCTTTGACAAGGAAATGCAGAAGATCGGAACGATAGGCCCATACTCAGACCCTGCCCAGTCCATAGCCAACCCATTGGATATAGATGTGGACTCAAAAGGAAACATATACATAGCAGACGATTCAAACAACAGGATTCAGATATATGATTCAGAATTTCAGTTCTCAGAATCGATTACCTCTGCATCCGGGAAAGTATTCAATTCAGCAAGAGGGGTAAGGATAGGTCAGGATGACAGAATCTACATAACAGACAAGAACAACGACAGGGTAGTCATCCTTGACAGCGATAAGAATCTGATAAAGGAGATCACCGGGCTGAATAAACCATACCACTGCTTCATCGACAGTTCAGGAAAGCTTTATGTCTCAGACTATGGAAACAACAGGCTAGTCATATTCGACAGCACCTATAATCAGATTGACGAGATTGAAGGAAAGCTCGTGGCAGAAGTCTTATCATTCTTCGATCCCCGCGCGATAGCATTTGATTCCGAGGACAATGTATATATCGCAGATGACCAGAACAATAGGATAATAATTCTCGACAGCAGCAATCAGTTCATTGAGGAGCTGGGAGGCACCCAGGGTTCAGCTGACGATCAGTTCAACAGGCCAAGAAGCCTAGCATTCGACTCAAAGGACAATCTCTATGCTGTGGACCGCTTCAACAATAGGGTGCAGGTATTTGATTCCGACAATAACTATATAGCAACCATAGGCACAGAAGAGGAGCTCTCAGAGCCCAGAGGAGTTGCAGTGGATGACACAGACAGGATTTATGTCGCAGACACGCTAAACAACAGGGTTCTTGTATATGATTCCGGCTACAATCTCATCAAGACGATTGATTCATCGCTCGGAGAGGATTATGCTCTTGACAGACCAAGGCACATGTTCTATTACAAGGAAAAGCTATATATCCTGATGCCTCAGGATAAGACGATAAAGGTCATAGGAAAGGACCTGGATTTCATAAAAGACATAGACCTCTCAGATATCGTTGATATTCCAAGAAGTTTAGCTGCATACCAGGACAAGCTATACCTAAACGACATAGCCGGCCCAAAGACTATAGAGATTGACCTCAACACCGAACTGGTCGAGCAGAAGCTTCTGAGCAGGGTAAAGAACCTCCGGAATCCAAGAGGGATTGCGATAAATTCAAAAGGGCTTGTTTATATCGCTGATGAAGGGAACAACAGGGTCATAGTCTTTGACATCGAGTTTAATCCGATATCCGAGATAAGAGGAGAGGATGTCGGAAAGGAGAACAACATCTACTCAAGGTAGCGCGGAAAAATTAATTAAATACCATTGGATTCTTGTTACATATGAAGATAGTAGCACCTTTAAACTCAGCTCAGGAAGCAGAAGCACTACTTGAGGCTGGCGCAGACGAGCTATACTGCGGCCTGTGCGATGAATCCTGGAAAAAAAAGTTTAGTAACGTCTTCTCAAGCAACAAGCGAAATCATCCAGAAGCGCAGTTACCATCATTTGAAGAGTTAAAAGAGGCGCTTGAAATATGTAAAAAGAAGAGAAAAGAACTGACTTTAGTGTTCAATAATTTCTTTGTGCCAGCATGTGCAAAAGACATAATCAGCATGCAAAAAAAAGCGATTGACATAGGTATAAAAAACTTTGTGGTAACAGACCACAGGCTCTTGGATATATTAAGAAGCAATGGACGAAAGCCTATACTAAGCTGTACTACACCCATTTTCAACACGTTAGCGTTAGAGCACTATAAGGATAGAGGAATAAAAAGGGTTATCCTGTCAAGGGACCTGTCTGTTGGACAGATAAAACGCCTTACATCAGGAAGCGATTTGGAATTTGAGACTATAATCATGAATGAGACCTGCCCGAACATTGATGGATTCTGCAGGTTCTATCATGGAAGAAAAGATGATGATGATGAAGAAGTGGTACAGATAGCGTGCAGCCTTGCTTACCAAGAAACAAAAAGAACTGATGAAAAGAAGGACAGCAAGATTACCAGGACCTCAAACTCATGTGGAGCATGTTTTCTGCCAGACTTAGAAGATGCCGGCATAACCCATCTGAAGATTTCAGGGAGAGGATGGCCGACACAGAAGAAAATAAGAGACATAACGATGATAAGAAACGCAATACAAAGAGACAAGGGAAAGTATTTCAGGGACGCTACGATAAAAGATCATATCAGGATATACAACGCAAAAGGAAACTGCATAAGAAGATGGAAAAAGCGATCTTAGTAAAGGATATATCAGAATTGGACTCATTCGATCCGGAAAAATTTTCAAGGATTTACATAGGTGATGAATTCTGTTTCAATCTCATGCCCTCAAAGGATGAGATAAGAAGATATTCCGACTTCTGCACTAAAAACTGCCTGGGTTTGACTCTTCAGACACCTCCTATAGACCAAAGCCAGCTAAAAGCAGTCAATGAACTCCTGGATAAACTAGTTAGTCTTCCATCTGAATTAAGGATAGAGGTTGTGATAAATGACTGGGGCATGGTGGATGAGATGAAAAAACGAGGCATCGCATCAGGTCTGGGCAGGCTCTTAGCAAGACAGGAGAAAGGTCCAAGGATAAAGAACATTGTAAATAAGATCTCAGGGCACCAGTTGAAGGCACTGAAACAGGTTCCGGCAGAGTTTGAGATAGAATATCTAAAAAAAGGAAACATATCCAGGATAGAGCTTGACAATCCATTGCATGGTGTCGCATATGAAGGCGGTCTTCCGGCCTCATTGCATCTGCCCTTTGTCCATCTCTCTACCAGGATGGAATGTCCGTTCAGCGGAAACTGTAAAAAGCAGTGTCTGAAAAAGAAACGATTGCTCAGCCATCCACAATTCCCAGTGGATCTCATTCAAAGAGGGAACAGTTTCTTCTACAAGAACAAGGACACCTCATCTGTCGAATCAGGTGCAATAGACCGGCTGGTGATATCCAAAAGTCCCTAATCACCCTTGATTAGATAGTCATGGCCATCACCATCGACCAGGCCGCCTCTGCAGACAGCCATATGCTCGCATTCCCTGCATCTGTCAGGTATTGCATTGAAAGACCTGATTTTTCTCAGGAATTCTGAATTCCAGGCATCCCTGATTCCTATGCTGTCAGCATTACCGATTATATGCGAAGACAAGTAAGAAGACCGATAATCGCCTCTGCAATCTATAAGAATTCTTGTGTAGCCTGAATCAAAATGTCCGCCTTTGCAGATTTCAGAGATATTATCAGATATTGCGCAGAAAGGTATTGCATTCGCGATCTTCACATCAAGATTAAACTTTTTGTTAAGCTTCTTGATCTTTTGATAAAGCACAGACACATCATCATTTTCTATAGGTCTTTTCTGAATCTTGTTTGGTATTGGTCTGAGCAAAAACCACTCGACAAGATTCTCATGCTCTCTGCAAAGATTTGAATAGAACACATAATAGTCCTCAAGTGTTGTTATGTTTTCCTTTGTCATGATACTGGCGAGCATTATTTTTGATTCTGCCCCAAAAAGCAGGGCGATTTTTTCTTTCAGTATCTTAAATTTGCTTTTTTCGTGCATTGAAAGTACCAAAAGATCAACCTTTCCTGCCCTTGATGCAGAATCAGGACTAATAAGCGTGCAGTTTGAATTCACGATCACATAAAGTCCTTTTGATTTGGCATAATCGATGACCTCGAAGATTTCAGGATAGACAAGCGGCTCTCCGCCTGAAAGCCTGACTGCCTCAACACCCAAAGAGACTGCGTTGTCTATTATCGAGAACACCAGTTCCTTTGGCAGATCATTCTTCTCTGATGACCTATTGAAGCAGAACTCGCAATCAAGGTTGCATCTGTTCGTAAGCTCAATTATGATCTCTTTTAGCTCATCCATATCAATCAGGAGATATTCACAGGATATAAATAAGTTATGGGACTGCACCGATCCATAGGGCTAGGCTATGATGATTAGCACCACAAACTTGACTTAGCCTATCCACAGTAAGATTTATAAATAAGAATGCCATATTAAATACTGATTAGGTGAGAATTTTGCAGATACCAAAGCTAAAAAAGAAGATAAACGCGTTCCTGCTGAAGGATGACGGAAAGATAAGCAAGCATTCTCTTCTGACAATAGGAGCGCTACTCTCTGCCGCAGTCCTGTCTTCGATAATATCCTCACAGGACGTCCTGGCAAAAAGATGCAAGATAGTGCCGGACGAATCCCAAAGCTACGTGCATTCAAATGGCATCAACCCGGTTCACGTAGGAAACACTCATTATGTAGAGCATTCTCATCATGGAAGCCATTGCAGTCACGGCAGTCATGGAAGCCACGGCAGTCATGGAAGCCACGGTCAATGGTAAAAAGATTTTCTAGAATTATTTTATTCAGGAAATCCGCTTGTTCTTGTGATTTCCCTGTCGCTGTCGATTATGAGCGCCTCTATAGAATCAAGTCTTTCAGCCAGCTCAAGCCCTTCATCTGGACCTAAAACAAATATAGTGGTCGATAGCGCATCAGCTGTCTTGGCATCACCTGCAAGAACCGTCACAGAGATGGTATCTGTGGCGCTCCCGCATCTCAGTGGGTCCAGTATATGATGGACTTTCTTGTCAGGCACAAAATACCTTTCATAATCACCGCTAGTGGCAACAGCTTTGTCTTCCAGATAGAAAAGAGTGACAAAATCATTCTCATCCCTGGGATTCTGAAGCGCGACCACCCAGGGCCCGTCAACGCTTTCGCCGATCCCTTTCATGTCTCCCCCTGCATTGATAAGCGCATCATTGATTCCTTCATCTTTCAGTACATCCATCGCTTTATCTACAGCATATCCTTTGGCGATAGCGCCAAGAGTGATCTTCATCCCATCATCTATCATCACTGTTTTTCCTATGACGAAGATCCTCTCATAGCCGACCATTCCGCACGCCTCTTCCATCTCTTTTTCTGTCGGCGGCCTGTTCTCTTCAGAATAAGTTCTGGAAAGAAGAGACAAAACCGGCTCAACAGTTATGTCAAATGCTCCTGATGAAATATCAGAATAATGTATGGAATCCGTGATAACTGACACAAACTCTGGATTGGCTGTGACCTGCTTGTCCTGGTTAAGCTTAGAGACCGCGCTGGTATTGATATGATTGGAGAAGATTTGCTCGATTCTTGAGATCTCAGTAAAGGCCATCTCTATGGCATTTCTTGCCTTGGTCTCGTTTGATTCAACGACAGTGATCTTGACATTTGTCCCCATAAGCTCCCTGGTCTCGCTGTACTCTTGCATCTGGATGCAAGATATAGCGCTCAAGAGGATAATTAGCATCAAAAGGACAGCAAATGGATTTCTCATAGACTGCTAAAACACATTCAATTATAAAAACCTTGCTGAAGTTGACCTATTCTCAAAAACAAAATTTATTTAAAACCAGGCAGATACATAAAATACCAGATGCAGATAGAGAGTTACACAAAGAAATGGATAAACGAGGTCAAGCTCCCGGGCTACAAGCTGACTAAGGACATGGAAATAGAGATTGCGCCAGTCCCCGATGAGGTGAGAATTCCGCTTGACCAGCATTGCGGATGTCCCTGTATTCCCAGCGTAAAAAAAGGCCAGACAGTCAAGAGGGACCAGGAGATAGCCCATTCTCCTCACGAGCCCAGATCATATGTACATGCATCTATTTCTGGCAGGATATACAAGATATCAGACAAAGAGATACATATAAAATCTGATGGAAAGCTCAATTCCATGCCATCCAGCATCATTCCTGTAGACATGGTAAACAAGGATCAGCTCATAGACATGATCGACAAAGCGGGTATAATAGGTATGGGTGGTGCTGGCTTTCCGAGTTATTGCAAGTACAAATCATCTAAAAAGCTTCTGACACTGATAATAAATGGAGCAGAGTGTGAGCCCTACCTAACATGCGATGACATAGTCATGAAGCAGTATTCGGCAGAACTCATCCGCACAGTATGCGCGATGATCAGGATATTCAATTTTGACAGGGCAATCTTTGCGGTTAAGCACGACAAGCCAGAGGCGATAAAAGCGATTGCACAGGAGATCAGGCCTAAGGACAAGATAACGATCCTTTCGCTGAACAAGAATTATCCGATAGGCGAAGAGCATCTCTTGATTCGGACTATCCTGGGAGTGCAGATCAGAAAGGACAGGTATCCTACAGAATATGGTATTGTCGTGAACAATGTATCGACTATAAAGGCGATACATGACTGCATGTTCTTGGATGAACCAGTCACAACAAGAGTGGTTACAGTTACAGGAGATATAAAAAAACCTAAGAATCTGCTAGTGAGGATTGGAACAAAGATAAGTGACGTTATTGAATGGTGCAAGGGGTTCACAGGAGATCCAAAAAAGATAATCATAGGCGGGCCTATGACAGGAAGGACAATAACAGACCTGTCGACCCCGGTGACCAAGACCACAAGCTCGATTATTGTAGCCAACCATCCCCAGGATCTGACATCGATAGGCAACTGCGTGCATTGCGGCCGGTGCGTAGATGTCTGTCCGATGAACCTCATGCCTCTGGAGCTTGCAAAATCTGGTCTGAAAAGCCTCAAGGAAAATGCATTGAGGCATCATGTCGAACTTTGCATAGAATGCGGATGCTGCTCTTTTATATGTCCTATGAAGATCCCTATAACACACTACATAGCACTGGCAAAGAAACTGGTTGGTGATTCAGAGGTGTACAGATAGCATGGATAAATTGACACTAATGAAGACATACGCCCCTCACTGGCGTGACACCGTGAATATAAACAGGATCATGGTACTGATGATTGTAAGCCTGATACCCAGTATATTTGCAGCAGTCATGATATTTGGCTGGAATGCGGTCATGATACTTTTTGTATCCACTGGCGTGGCCTGGCTCACAGACATCTCCATGCAGAAGGTTTACAGGTCCAAGAAGTTCATGATAATCAACCCATCTGCGATAATCACCGGTCTTCTGGTCGGGCTTATCCTTCCCGCCAGGGTGCCATTATGGATGCCAGGCATTGCGTCTTTCATCGCGGTTGCCCTTGCAAAATATCCATTTGGACAGGGTAATTCCATCTTTAATCCTGCGCTTATCGGTAGGACCTTCCTTTTCATCTCCTGGCCGACGATACTGGCAAAGAGCTATCTTGCGCCTGACGGGATAACAGGAGCTACGCCTCTCACGATTTTGAAGTCAAAAGGAATTGAAGCTGTATTCACGACTTATGAGACAAAGATATCGTTTTACATGGCATCGATATTGGGACAGATTGGAGGATGCATAGGTGAGACATCAGCTATCGCAATTATAATAGGCGGTGTTTTCCTTATCTGGCTCAAGGTGATAGACTGGAAGATACCGGTAATCTACATTTCGACAGTATTTTTCCTGGCTCTTGTTTCGGGTCAGAATGCTCTCTTCCATCTGATCACAGGAGGGCTGTTATTCGGAGCATTCTTCATGGCGACCGATTATGTCACAAACCCCACTTCAATCAGAGGCAAAATAATTTTTGCTCTGGGTTGCGGGGTACTGACTTTCGTGTTCAGGCTATTTGCTGCGCATCCTGAAGGTGTCGCTTTCTCGATACTCATAATGAATGCATTCACGCCGCTGATAGACAGGCTGACAATCCCCAAGCCCTTTGGAGGTGGATCCAGATGAGAAAAGTGATTTATTCGACTTTATTTATAGTCCTGATAGCCATAGTTTCAGCATTCATCCTGACAACGGTCAATAATATGACAAGCCCTAAGATCAGGGAGAACAGCCAGGCCAGGCTGGTCCGCATCATAAACACCACATTCCCTGAATTCTCAAGGATCGAATCCACTGATAAAACACATTTGATATATTCAGGTGATGAACTTCTAGGATATGGTGTTGAATCAAGTTCAATGGGTTACAGCGGAACGATTGAGATTTTTGTGCTGTTTGACCGTGAAAAGAAGATAAAGGACGTGATAATAACCAAGATGAGCGAGACACCGGACATTGGCAGCAGGGTCGAGGATGAGGAATTCAGAAAACACTTCAGGGAAAAGACAATAAAGGACCTCAGGACCAAAGAACTGGGTGTAGATGCGATAACTGGTGCCACCATATCATCAACCGCAGTGATTGAAGCAGTGATAAAAGCAGGTGAGACATATGACGAAAAATAGCACCTGGTCGATATTTTTCAGGGACATAATAAAAAACAACCCGATATTCTGCCTTTTCCTGGGATTATGCCCGACGCTTGCTGTCACGACATCGGTCGATAATGCACTTGGCATGGGAGTATCGACATTGTTTGTTCTTTTTTGCTCGAACATCATGATTTCATCTATCAGGAATTTTGTTCCAAAAAGGGTCAGGATACCTTGTTTTATAATGATCATCGCAACCTTTGTGACAATAATTTCACTTCTTATGGAAGCGTATTTTCCGAGTATTCACAGTGCTCTTGGGATATACTTGCCCCTGATTGTGGTAAACTGTATAGTACTCGGTAGGGCAGAGTCATTCGCCTCAAAAAACAGGGTTTATTTTTCGATGATTGATGGATTAGGTATCGGGATTGGATTTATCTTTTCACTGATATTGATAGGTCTTTTCAGGGAGTTTCTTGGAACCGGCAAGATAGCGCTATTCGGAACTGAACTGATAAGCACAGGAGCCATACACTTTAGGATTTTCGCTGAGCCAGCCGGAGCTTTGTTGATAGTGGGCTTATTCATAGCTTTTTTCCGCAAGCTCAAGGAGGGATTATGATGGAAGACCTGTTCATAATAATATTCGGAGCAATGTTTGTGAATAACTTTGTATTGACAAGATTTTTAGGACTTTGCCCGTTCATTGGAGTTTCAAGGAAGCTTTCGCATGCTCTGGGCATGGGGATAGCTGTCATAGTCGTGATGATAATCAGTTCCTTTTTTACCCATTCTCTTTACAAATACCTGCTCCATCCCTATGGAATCGAATATCTGGAGATTATTTTCTTCATACTTGTGATTGCATCACTGGTTCAGATTCTCGAGATAATCCTCAAGAACTACACTAAATCACTTTATTCTGCCCTGGGCATATATCTTCCGCTGATAACCACCAACTGCGCTATCATGGGAGTCTCATTTCTGAATATCAGGGAGAGCTTCTCGCTCCTGCAGAGCCTCTCCAATGCACTTGGAGCTGGCCTGGGTTTTATGTTGGCTCTGATAATCATGGCCGGAATAAGAGAGAGACTGGAAGCCTCAGTAGTGCCTGATTTCTTCAAGGGAGTTCCACTGGCATTCATTGTAGCCTCGTTTCTTTCATTGTCATTCACGATTTTCCGGGGGATGGTATAAAGATGCTGATTGAGATAATCAGTCTTGGTCTGTTGGCTCTTTTCTTCGGGATAATCCTCAGCATCCTCTCTAAGACTCTGAAGAAGAAAGGGGAGGACGAGAGTTACAAGGAGGTCGAGAAGATTCTTCCAGGACTCAATTGCGGAGCATGTGGCTTCGCCAACTGCACTGAATTTGCAAAAGCTGTGACAAAGGACAATAGTCTATTCAGAAACTGCAGGCCAGGTGGAAAAGAGGTCTCTGATCAGCTGGCAGAGAGGTTCTCCCTCATCCCTAAAGGCAAAGAAAAGAAAAAGGTTGCGAGAGTGCTCTGCAACCGAACGCACAAGCTTGAGAAGAATTTCGACTATCAGGGGATAGAATCCTGCAAGGGCGCTCTTCTTTTAGGCTACCCATATAAGTGCAGGACTGCCTGTCTTGGAATGGGTGACTGTCTCGACGTCTGCCAGTTCAGTGCGATAAGCATTAGACCTGGAAAAGTTGTTCCAGTAATTGACCAAAGAAGATGTACTGGATGTGGTGCCTGCATAGATGCATGTCCTATAGGAATTATCGAGCTTTATTCTTCTGATGAAAGGATACATGTTAAGTGTGCGAGCACAGACCCTCTTCCTAATAAAGCTAAGAACTGCGATGATGGATGTGTGAACTGCAGGATATGCGTCAAGAATTGCCCAAAAGATGCGATAAAGATGGTCAACAACAGACCAGTCATCGACCACAAGAAGTGCATACTCTGCAATATCTGCACTGAGAAATGTCCAAGGAATGTCATGAAGAAAAGCTGATTATTTTATCTTCATCTCATCGACTACTTCTGCGATCTCTGCCAGGAATTTTAGTACTTTCTTGACAACCAGATTGAAATCCTCGATATCGATTGTTCTTAGGTTATGTTGATATATGGTGTTCAGGACTTCTGTCTGGACACCATACTTCTCCTTGATCTTCTCAAATACCTGCTCTCTTGAATTAGGTATATTCTCTCCTTTTAGGAATAGAAGTCCGGATACAAGCGGCATGAAAGCAGGAAGTATTGAGTCGATAAGATGCATAAGCCCTCTTTCATCCCTTATCCTTGAGAATTCAGATCGCAGATTGATAAGTTTGCTTCGAAGCTCAAACTCAAGCTGCAGCCTAACATTCTTCTTTTGGAATTTCAGGCCTTTGAACACATCCTTTCCGTATATCATCTCATAGCTGTTTTGGATATTGAGAAACTCCAAAGAGAAGACATCCTTTCCGTCTGCAAGTTCCTCTTCTGTGAAGAATACTACAGGTATCGAGAAATTGATTCTCCTGGAATTCTCCAGGTCCTTAAAAGTAATCTCAGAAAGTACAAATATGAAATACTGTTCATTATCCATATAATAGGAAGCGATTGTGGTCAGTCTTTCTCCAAATATCGAGCATAGATGCTCAATCATCTCTTTTTCCATTAAATATCACCTGATTAATTTTAATCATAAAGATTATGGTCCCTGTTCATGATGCCGGAACCGAATCCTTTCACCTCATCATTCAAAAATCCGCCTGAGCCGAATGAGATCCTTTGGCTGACAGGTATGTATTTGTTCTTGACAAGTGCAGGGATAAGTATCCCGATCATATAGAATATTGTCATGAGTATGAATGCCACCGGAACGAATATGAATATCGGAACCACAAACACAAGATAACCCAAAAGAAGTCCGAATATCTTTGATGAAGTGGTCTCAAACTTTGAGACAAAGGAATAGATTGACAGGAATATGATTGAATCTATTATTATTATCGCAAGGTTTGCGACTATGATCTCATATAGGGTTGATGCTTGGGGCGGCTCTTTGGATAATGGATTAGTGTTCAGCAGGAACGCATTTGATATGTTCTTGCTGAAGAATCCGTCTATGTCAGCTGCGCTGCACGATAACGACAGCATAGCAGCAAACGCAAAGCAGACTAAAGCTATAACCAGACCCCTTTTTACCATTTTTATAATTGTGTGACGTTTTAGTATAAATAGTTTTTCATGACAGATGCTATTATGAAATCCTAGCCGTCTGTGCCATGAGAATATATATCTTTAGGCAATATTCTCAGTTGGGCTAAGCCAACCATTTATGGTTGGCGCATGCCCTACATGGCTGGTCTGCGGGCCAGAGCGTAGGGCCAGGCGGAATATATAACCATTAGTGAATATTTTTAGTTGGGCTTTATGCCCAACCTCGCTGCTCTGCGGCGTAAACTGTGAGCTTTGCTCACCGGTTTGGGAATTCATTCCCAAAAGCGCAGGTAGGATAGGATTTCATAATAGCCCATGACAGACATGTTTTTAGTTTTGCCGCTATCCCAGCAGTTAATTTTAAATTAATGCACGTATTCCCCTGCCAATATGTGGGGTGAAATAAGATGTCAGAGCATGTTATAGGAAAAGTGACTCATTTCTTTGGAAAGATTTCAGTAGCAGTAATAGAACTCTCAGAAGATGTAAAAATAGGGGACAAGCTTCATTTTCAGGGAGCGTCTGATGATTTCACGCAGGAGCTAAGATCCATGCAGATAGACCACAAGCCGGTGGAAGCTGCAAAAGCAGGTGATTCTATCGGTCTCAAGACCGAAGGAAAAGCCCACGAGGGCACAGTGGTCTCCAAACTTACAGACTAAAAAATTCTTAAAGAAATTTTTAGAAAAACTTAAATACAACAATTAATAGTATTTCTAATAATATAAAAATTATTATAATTAATATTAAAATTAATAGTAATTAAAGATGGCTACCCGAATGAGAGTACAGAAGACACCGAATGATCAGTACATAGTCACTATTCCGAAGGCTTTTGCTGAGGCATTTGGATTCGGACAGGGAACAGTACTGGAGTTCAGTTTAAATGAAAAAGGAGAGATGGTATTGAAGAAACCTAAGAAATGAAATCCTCTCACAACTAAAGTTGCGAGTTTCCTAAAGAGGATTTCGCCCAAAAACTAAAGATTCGCAACTTAGGTCGTGGGTATACTTTTTGAGTATAACATCAGATGCATCAGTAAAAAAGAGGTTGAAAGGATTTGGCAGAATTAAGAAAATCCCTGGGATACGGAACGATTATAGCATTGTCTATTACATCTATCATGGGAACAGGTGTCTTTCTGGGCCATAAATTCGCTGCAGAAAAAGCTGGAAACTTTGCTTTGTTCGCCTGGATAATCCTATCCATTCTCTCGATATACATCTCGATGATATTCGCTGAGCTGTCAGGTATGTTTACAAAAGCCGGAGGAATATATGAATTTGGAAAAAGGACCTACGGCAGATTCTCATCATTCATGATAGGATGGACGACCTGGCTTGTAGGAAATATAACAGCCTGCCTGATGATAGTCGCTGCGATGGACATATTGATACCAATGCTCAGCGATTTGATAAAAAATCCTGCCATGCTCGCGATAATAGAGCACGAATGGTTCGTGATTGGACTTGCTATGGCTATAATCCTGATTCTCAACCTGATCACCCTTCTGGGATCTGATGATAGTGCAGTGCTGATAATAATATTCGCAGTAATTACAATCAGTGTGATATGTGTTGTTGTGGCTTTCTCAATTCCTCATATCGATTTTGCTAATTATACTGATTACGATCCAGGCAAGGTGATAGCCAATCAGGAAGAACCTATACCCGGCTCAGATGGTCTCCCATTCAATCTTCTGATAGGTGTCATGATATTTGCGGCCTTGTTCAAGATAATGGAGACATATTTCGGCTGGGAATCTGCGACATTTCTTGCTGAAGAGACAGTAAATCCAGAGAAGGTAATACCAAAATCTCTGATAATCACGACTATCCTGACTTCAGTCATAGTCATCATTACCGCAGTAGTCTTTTTAGGTGTGTTGGAATGGCCGCAGCTTGCAGGGATGGTTGAATCACATGAAAACCCGTTCACAGAGATATCAGAGATCGTTTTTGACGGGAATTTGACAATAACTCTGTTTGTGAAGCTGGGCATAGTATTGACACTGCTTGGTTCTGCAGCAGGAGGCATATTTTCTTCTCCCCGGCTTATACTCTCCATGGCCCGAGACAAGCTCTTCATAAACAGCATGGCAGACATACATCCAAGGTTTCGGACCCCGCACAAGGCGATTATCTTTCAGACAGTGGCGATGATATTCGTTCTGATTGTCGGTTACGACAGCTACGAGACAGTCCTGGACATGTTAGTTCCTATAGGAATAATAATGTACATCGCAGTCATAATGGCTGTGCCCATACTGAGGTTCAAGCTGCCAGAGCAAAAAAGACCTTTCAAGACCCCGTTTGGAGTCATAGGTCCGATTCTCATATCCATACTCTTAGCATCGGTTGTCATCATCTGGATATTGACTGAAGCAGAAGCATTCAATATGTTCAAGCTTCAGCTCTCTCTCCTGTTTTTCGGTGTTCCGATATACCTTACTTTGATGTTTTATTATGATCCTGATGTGATAGTGAAACTCAATGATATTTTCGCATATTTCTCTTTAGCATTCGAAAGATTCCTGATGCCCAGAAAGATACAGAAAAATGTTTTGGAGCATCTCGGCAACATCAAAGGCAAAAGGGTCCTTGAGTTCGGCTGCGGTGTAGGGACAATGACCATGACCTTGGCAAGAAGCACAGGAGAATTCGGGATGGTCTACGCAACAGACATATCCTACAAATCAGTGAAGATAGCCCAGGACCGTATGACTAAAAAAGGTCTGACTAACATTGTATTTCTCCATGACATTCACCAGGTGAACAGGGTCCATCATTCTATCCCTGATGTAGACTGCATAGTATCCATAGGCATGCTAGGTTACATCCAGGACATAAACAAGGTTTTGCATGAGATGGCAGAGCTTGTGCCTGAAGGAGGAAGGATATTCTTCATAGACTATGTAGATCTGTTCAAGGTGATACCAAACGTCAGCTGGCTTTCGAACAAGCAGGATCTGATTGAGCTGTTCAGAAAGGCAGGATTTTCCGTACGTGTAGAGATGAAGAAGGCGCCTTTCTGGAACTATATAATGATATATGGCATAAGGACAGAGCAGGAAGTGCCTTATGTTTAATCACAACAAAAAACCTAGGAATAGAATATATGGTGGTGTATTTATATGACCACCTCCCCAATCTAAAACCAGTAGAGCCTGGACTATGTCATAAAGAACTTAGTCTGGACTATGCTGCGTATCATATGTAATCTTCGTCAGATTCGTCTTTCTCATCGAAAAAAGAAGGTTTTCTTTGTTCTTCCGGGTTCTTGTCTTCTTTTTCTTCTATAGTCTGAGGTCTTTTGGACTCCTCTTGTGCATCAGATGATTTTTCCTCATCCTTTTCTTCATCATCTGGTTCTGTCTGTTTGAAATCATCATTATCTGCCTCTTCTTCTGAAGATCCATCCTCTCTTCGCACATTGGCGTCCGCGTCCGAGCCATCGGTCTTTTCATCATTATCTGAAGAGGCATCATGTTCTGTTTTTCCTTCCTTTTCATCATCTGATGATTCTTTTTTCAACTCATCCTGTTCAACATTCTTCTCTGGCTCTTTATCATCGGTCTCTACCTGGACCTTCTTTTCTTCTGTATCTCTATCTTCTGTATCATGAACAGTTTCATCTCCAGCTTCATCATGAACATCAGCAGCATCAGCAGCATCTTCCTTTGCCGCAGAAGAATTAGTTCGAGAAGAGGCAGTGGTCTTCTTCATCTCTTCCTTTGCTTTTGATTCAATATCTTCCGGCTCGTCTTCATTGACGATCTTTGCAGCAGACACAACCCTGTCATCAGGGCTGGAAAGCCTCATAAGCCGCACTCCCTGCGTGTTCCGGCCGATAGTGCTGATCCCTTCTGCAGACATCCTGATCATGATTCCATGCTGGCTGACAAGCATGATGTCCTCTTCGCCGTCGATTGACATGATTGCTGCGACAGGCCCATTTCGTTCAGAGCAGATGATGTTTCTGACACCTGAGCCGCCTCTGTTGATCAGCCTGTACTCTGAGATAGGCGTCCGTTTTCCATAACCGTTCTGTGTGACAGTAAGTATTGTCCGCTCATCATCAGCCAGGATCATACCGATGACCTCGTCATCTCCCTTCAGCCTGATACCTCTGACACCGCGAGAGGTTCGCCCGACAGGGCGTGCATCCTTTTCATGGAATTTTACAGCCATCCCGTTCTTTGATGCGATTATGATATTCTGGTTGCCGTCGGTCAGCTTCACGTTGATGAGCCAGTCATCCTCATCGAGATTTATGGCGATTATCCCGCCAGCCCTCGGCCTGGAATATGCTGACAGGTTTGTCTTCTTGACAACACCGTTCTTGGTTGCCATGAGCAGGTAATGCTGGTCATCGAATTCCTTGATAGGGATAAAGGCATTTATGTCTGTACCAGGTTTCAGCTGGAGAAGGTTCACGATCGCCTTTCCAGCAGAATATCTTGTGCTGTCTGGTATCTTGTACACCTTCAGCCACTGCACATTGCCGTTGGACGTGAAGAACAGGATCTGGTCATGGGTGTTCGCGATGAATATATGCTCGACAAAATCATCTTCTTTTGCTCTTGTCGCGATTATACCTCTGCCGCCTCTTCTCTGGGTCTTGTAATTGTCAAGGCTCATCCTCTTTATGTATCCGGAATGGCTGATGGTGACAACAACAGCCTCGTCCTCGATCAGGTCCTCTATGTCAATATCTTCCTCAGCATCGATTATCTCAGTCTTGCGCTCATCAGAGTACTTGGATATTATCTCGCTCGTCTCATCCTTTATGATCTGCATGACTCTTGATTCTGAATCAAGGATCTCCCGGAGCTCCTTTATAGTCTCCTGTGTCTCTTTTAGGTCCTGCCTGAGCTTCTCCTGCTCAAGGCTTGTCAGCTTCTGCAGCCTCATGTCAAGTATGGCCTGAGCCTGTTTTTCTGTGAGTTTGTAGTTTGACTGAAGTCCATCCCTGGCATCAGATACAGAACCAGACCCCTTTATGAGGGCGATGACCTTATCGATATCATCAAGCGCGATTATCAGGCCCTCAAGAATATGAGCCCGATCAAGCATCTTGTCCAGCGTGAACTTGGTCCTTCTTATGATGACATCCTTCCTATGTTCGACAAAGCTTTCTATCATCTCCTTCAGGTTCAGGACCTTGGGCTTGTCATCGACCAGTGCCACCATGTTTATCCCGAAAGTATTCTGAAGCCTTGAGTGCTTGTAGAGCTGGTTGAGGACGATCTCCTCATTGGCATCCTTCTTAAGTTCGATCACTATCCTCATCCCTTCCCTGTCGCTCTCGTCACGAAGGTCAGAGATATCTGGAACGACCTTGTCTTTAACAAGCCCTGCAATCTGCTCGATAAGAGAGCTTTTGTTGATCATGTAAGGGATCTCTGTTATGATGATTGCTTTCCTGTTCTTCTTCTCCTCGATTTCAGCCTTGCCTCTTACTGTGACCTTGCCGTTGCCTGTTGCAAATGCCTGCATTATACCGCTCTTTCCGCATATTATCCCGCCGGTCGGGAAGTCAGGGCCTTTCACTGTCTCGCAGAGCTCTCGTATAGATATGTCCGGATTGTCGATAAGCTCCATCACGCCCATGCTAACCTCTTTTAGGTTATGCGGAGGGATATTGGTAGCCATACCAACAGCGATTCCAGAAGAGCCGTTGATAAGAAGATTAGGGATCCTTGCAGGAAGGACACTAGGCTCTTTCAGGCTGCCGTCGAAATTATCTACAAAATCCACTGTGTCCTTATCTATATCCTCCAGCATCTCCTGGCTGATCTTGGCAAGCCTGGCTTCTGTATATCTCATCGCAGCAGCGCTGTCTCCGTCGATGGAGCCGAAATTACCTTGTCCCTGGACAAGCGGATACCTAAGTGAGAAATTCTGTGCCATCCTGACAAGAGACTCATATACTGCAGAATCACCATGAGGATGGTATTTACCAAGTACGTCTCCCACGATCCTTGCGCATTTACGATAAGGCTTGTTATGGAACAGCCCGAGTTCCTTCATCGCGAACAGTATACGACGATGTACTGGTTTTAGCCCGTCACGGATATCCGGAAGCGCTCTTCCGACGATGACGCTCATCGCGTAATCGATGTAAGAGCCTTTCATCTCGTCTTCTATCACGCATGGCAGGATGCCTTTTTCCTCTTCTTCTTCAGGTTCTTTTCCATCCTCTTCTGTATCTGCATCAGAACTCTCTTTCTTTTCCCCTTGTTCAGAAGAGTCATCATCTGTTTCATCTTCTTCAGAATCGCCTGAGGAATCATCTGCGATTCTTGTCCCGGAAGCGTCTGCTTTAGCCTCTTCAGCCTTATCAGAACCATCATTCCCGTTTTGCTGGGATTCACCAGAATCAGAAGAAATATCTTCACTATCCTCTAGATCATGATCATCATTCTTGTCTTCTTCAGCCATTTTTGAATAAATATATTAAAATCTGTCTCCCCCGCTTCTTCTCTGCAATAACAGAATTAAATAAAAGACAGTATGACCTCTTCTTCTATAGGTGCTAAAATATAGCTTCATTTAAATAGCTTTCGGTTCTAAAACAAGGATACAGCCTTTCTCGATGCATAATTTGGGCATTTCAGCATGTCGAATACCGGTCTTTGGGCTAATTTCCTGAATCAAGCTTGGTTTTCGACTGGAAATTTCCTCAATATTTATAAAAGAAGAAAGGGTTCAGACCCATCCCATGGCAGATATAGAAAGTCTAAGCATCCATTCATCATGCATGTCAGGAATAGACAAAGGATACCAACAGATGATAGACAGGATTGTGCTGGGATTCATGCCAAAGATTATCCTCAAAGACCCTCTTAAAGGAAAGGAAGTCAGCACTATTGAAAAAATAGCATCAGAACATCATGCAAAAAGCATATCCTTTGACATGGGAATATGCACTGGAGCACGTCCATTGGAAGATCATTTAAAGATAATAGGTTCAGTAGAGAAGCTCATAGGGATCAATGAAAGATATTCTAAGATAATAGGAGCGAAACTATCTTCTGCATTAGCAGCCCAGGAAGAATCAGCCTCTCTGCGCTCCCCGATAACTATGGAAGAGTATGAGGAAAGGTTTCTGGCAGACATCGAACTCATGAAGCATGTTTCAGGATATCTCCAGAACAGGGGGCTCTCCCTTTCTCTGGAAAACAGGCCACGGCCCAACTACTCATATTCTGCTGACAGCAGATTATTAAAACCAGATCCCCAGCCCAGATGGGGTGGAAGATGGTCTGCGATTCCGAGGTTCATCGGCACGTTCTTCTCAAGCGCTGATGAGATAAATGCTGTTCTTGGTGCACTGCCAGGTGTTGGCCTTGACCTTGATCTTGAGCATCTGTGCCAGACAGTTCAGTGGGGAAACATATTCAATCTTGAGATCGCAGGACAAGGAGTCCTCAGATACGGGGACCTGACTGATGAGCAGAAGGAATCCATGGTGCATTGCGGTCTGACTCACGATGATAACGACGTTCTGTTCGATTACAAAAATCTCACTGCAAAGGAACAGTATTTCCTTGAAAATTTCGGCTTTGCGATAAGGAAAGGCGAGCCGCTTGTATATGCAAAACAGCTATTTTTGGATAAGGAAGCAGAGAAGTTGGATGGTTCAAATATCACTGAATTGACTCCGGGCTTCCAGGTATACCAGGGCCTCAGGTATGTGATTGACTCAGAGCATGAGATACTGACGATAGGCTCCCACATGCCAGGGATACAGCAAAGATATGTCAAGGACCCGGAGTTAGTGATTGGATTGTCCCGCAAGCTCGAGCCGATCTATGCGTTGGCATGGAGTATCATGGAAAGGCACGATATAGGGGACATCCTTCTTGAGATACAGGTAGATGACACGCAAAAGCCGGTCTATGAAGGAGAGAAATGGAAAGAACAGGCTGAGACTGCAAAGAGACAGGCCCTATCCCTTTTCAGAACAGCCACAGACCAAGGATTCCGACCAAGCGCAGTGCCTCACTATCTCACAGGATCTTCTGTACAATATGCTCCTTTGCGATAAAGCTTCTGCCGCAGTAGACGCACCTCTTCCTCTTTTTAGAGAGCATCCGTTCCTGCGTATGGTATTTCATCCTCTGTTTGCACTTTGGGCATTCCAACAAAAACATCTGCATAAGAAACCATCTCCATGTTTATATTAAAAAACAATCCTTGCCTGGCAAATGAGACTAAATTTCTCAGAGCATTAGTATAGACTTAATGCAGGTTTATAAACATTATGTCGGGTTGACCACTAAATGTCTCAGAGTGCCATAAGAACAAGGCCTGCAATCACAGAGACTATCCCGATAGATTTGCTTGCGCTCAGCTCGTCCCCGAAAAAGATGCGTCCGATAAGCGCCACGACAATGATAGATGAGTAATTAAACGCAGTGACATATCCTGGATTTGGTGCGATGTCATATCCTACATGCGCAGCGATATTGAACACAAAGGACAGCAGTCCTGCGAGCAGGAACAGCCCAAGATTGGATTTCTGGTTGTATTTCCTGATCTTTTTTATGCCGGCAGAAAAAAAGAATATCGGAGCGATTATGACAGAGACATAGGCGAGATAGACTTCAGGCGGTATTTGATTTATCAGAAGATATTTCGAAGTCAATATGAACGATGCGAAGAATATTGTCGTGACAAGAGAATATAGCACCCATCTGCTGTCTTTTTTAGAAGATTTCTTTCTTGAGTATGCGACAGCGGTCGAGCCAAGGAATGTTATTATTACTCCGATCAGTTTCAGCACATTGAACTCAGAACCATACAAGAATACTGAGAATATTGTGACGATTATTATGAATGAGTTGGTGACAGCCATGCTGTAGCCATGGTTGGGAGCTGCCTCAAGTGCCCTGAAATTGAAATGGTTTCCGATGTATGAGAATATCGCAGCGATTATTATCACGAAAAGAAGATTTAAGCTGACCAAAAGATTGCTGCTGTAAATTATAGCGTACAAAAAGCAGGATATTCCAAAGACCAGGAAGATATAGAACAGGATAACACTGATGTCGACCCTCCTCTTCTTCAGCACCCGAAGGACATAGAAATACGCAACAAGAGTGAAGAATGCAAGGACCGAATACCAAAGCCACAGTTCCATAAGAGGACAGTGTTTTGGCAACAGTATAAAAACATTGTGAACAAGCAGGCTAATATGAAATCCTATACTACTACGTTTTTACTGCGTAAAAACTTCGCCTGGCCCCGAGAATATTTATTTCATAAATATTCTCTCTCGTGGCACAGACGCATAGGATTTCATATTAGCCGGACAAGCAAAGATTGCCGATTGATGGTTGATGTGAAAAGAAACAAGATGATATCTCTATTGACACTATCTTTCAACGAATTTCTACTTATATTGTAGTAATTATAAATATCATGACCTGATTCCCACAAGCATGGCAGTAAGAATCGTAAGGAGCATAGATGAGATTCTGCATGAGAGGCCAAGGCATTCAGAGCTTCGGCTCAGTAGATCATTCTTCTGGGGAAAAGCAGACGAAGGGCCGCCGGAGATAGTAAGGAAAGCAAGAGAGGCCCATGAGTTATATGAAAGATATAATCCAGGGATAAGGGAGGCGCTCGAGCGGACAGCAAAAGCTGCAAGAGAGGGCATGACCATGGCCCAGGCAGAGGATCTCATCGAGAATTTGAGATATGTCCAGATAAAGCATTTCTTCGAACAGAACAGGAGACTGAAAAGTCCAAGAGGGAAGTTATTTCAGCCGGCAGTGAACAGGATGATCGCTGAATTCATGCCGGTCATCGAAGACTGGAAGACCATCGAGCAGTTAGCTGATGAGCTTTGTGTTTCCAATTCGACTATAGCGAACCATTGTGCTGGAGATGATCCGATTGACAGTATAGCTCGGCTCAAGAGATACTGGATAAGTCCGATAGGAGAGAATGAACTTAGATCAAGGCTCTGGAGCAGGGAAAACAGAATAATGCATAATGGCACATGGTATTACTCGATCTCCTCGACCGCAAGGGAAGCTGTTGCCAACCTTACTGGGATAACCAGGCACAGCGAGGAACAGATGATAAAGAGGATTGCGCACCTGGTCAGATCATTCCCTGATTACTTTGAGCAGGTCCAGGTCAATGGACGGAAATATCTCAGCCCTCAGGCAAGATACGTCCTGACAGACATAGTGACGCAGAAGGAAGCTTCGGATTATCTTGGTATCAGCAGGTTCAGGATAGTAAACCTAGGAAAGAAAGAAAAGGTACAGGTTTTCAGGATAGGAGAGACTCGATGGTACAGCGGATATTCACTTAGGGCCTACAGGCAGGGGCATGGTAATCCAAGACCGATGGTTGAGACAGAGGTTGCTGAACCTTACAGTGCTGGGGATGTTCAGAAGACTATAGAACGCCTTTGCATTGGAGAGGACAAGCCGGATCAGGAGACTTATCAGGTGGTATCATACATACATAAAACAGTGCAGAAGCGTATGCATGGAGGCGTTGTCGGACAGGGAGACTTCCCGAGGATAATACAGGGAATTGATGACGCCCAAGGTGTTCTGATACTTCAGGATGCTTCGGAGATGCTTGAGGATTTCAGTCCATACGACAACGGAGCGATACTGGCGCTAAGAAGGCTCTCAGATGCGATGGACAAAGCCAGGAAAAGAGAGCAGGAAACAAAAAAGGTTTATGTAGTATAGGATTGCTCAAAGCTTGACCTCAAGCAAGGTCTCATAAGAAGGTCCTTGCGGACGAAGCGTGCTTCTGATAAGCTTTATGCTTCTGGCCTCAACCCTTTTCTTCTCTAACTTGATATTTTTGATATTCCCGAGAAGAGCGTTCCGGTCATTGACCTTCTTGACCCTGGCAAGGGTGACATGAGGATGGAATCTCTTATCATGCTCAAACATATCATCCAGGGCCTGGTCGACTTTATCTGCCAGTTCGGTAATTTCTCTGGAATCAGACATCCCGCACCAGATCACCCTGATGTCTCGACCGGCAGGAAAATGACCGACACAATCGAACCCGGCAGTAAAGGGCCGAAACCTAACATAAGAGAGTCTTTCCTTTATCTCATCAAGCGCGCCATCATCGACCTCGCCGAGGAATTTCAGCGTTATATGGAATGTTTTAGGAAAAGAGCCAGAGAACAAGCTTCTGTCAATCTTATCCCTTATCCCAAGAAAATATTCCTTTTCTGGCTCTAGATCGACTGCGATGAACAATCTCATTTTATCCTGGTAACAGGAGAAGATATTTAAAAATTCACTCTCAATCAAGCGATCCTCATTATCATAAAATAATCATATGTAGTCAATGATCTTATGCTTCATCTCCTCATGCCAGAGCCACCCCAGCAGTATCACTGCATCTATTGCAGCATATAGTGTAGAATCCATAGGGAGCAGTCCCAGTTTCCATGTCTGCATGCTGAACGGAAACAAAAGCATAATTCCGGCAGAATAGTCACTTGCCAGCAGGAAGTCCAGAAGTACATGGAACAGTATCCCAAAAACAGCCACAAAGCAGTAGACAGCGAACTTTTTCTTCTTCATCCGCCACAGCACCAGACCAGGAATCAAGAACAGCAGCCCGAACAAAAGGGTGTGGGTGATTCCCTTATGGTCCAGAAGAGCAGGAAGGCTGATTTCAAAAGCCTTGGCAAATATCCGAAACACCATGTCAATGTCCGGCAGAAGCCCTGCAAAACCAGCGATAAAGACAGTATGCAGTGTGAAATATTTCCTGCTCTTGAGGATATAGTCCCGATACAGGTCAACGCAGATAATCGTCAGGAGTACATGGGTTACTGCAAGAGGCATGATAATTTTTCTGAAGACTCAGGGATTATAAATATTTGCTTTTTTTTTGGCTATTGCGAAATTCTAGCCGTCTGTGCCATGAGAGAGAATATTTACATTAGTAAATATTCTCGGGGTCAGGCGGAACCGATGTGAAACATCGGTGAAGTAGGCTAGGATTTCATAATAGCCCTTTTTTTTCTAAAACGCAATCATGCTTTTTCATCAGAAATCTCAGGAGAAACATCCTCATCTTTGGATATCTCAGAAGCAACCTGGCTGCGGTCCATAAGAAGCGGCAGGTCCTGACCAAGGCTGCTCACAAACTCCGCCATCTTCTGCTGAAACTCGCCCTTGTCCTTGACTCCTGCGAATATCCCGCGCAGTTTCGCTTCATCGTCTATATCAAAATACTCGAAGAATTTCTGCGACAGCTTGACCATGTATGTCCTGCCGTGCTTTTCCTTGACGATGAAACCCATCTTCTCAAGCTCAGTGATATGTTCATAAGCCTTGTTTGTCCGGATACCGATAACTTCGCTCTGAAGGATAGGCTGTTTCCAGGCAATGACAGCAAGCGTCTCAAGGATTGTCTTTGAAAGTTCAGTATGAGGGGCGATTGTCCGCACAAGTCCAAGATATCTCTCCCGCACAGTCAGCTTCCAGATACCCTCTTCTCCGGATATGATCATAAGGGGTGAATCACGTTCATCATACTCTTTTTTTAGTTCAAGGATGATATCATTCAGCCCTCTTTTGTTCGGAAGCTGCATAAGCATCGCGATCCTGTCTATGTCGATCTCCTGTCCGCAGGCAAAAAGGATTGCCTCGACCTGTTTTTTCTTCTCATCACGAGAGAGCTTTTTATCGTCTTTTTCCGTTGCTTCCATGACCAATCAATAGAACAGAGCCGGGTATATATAGTTTTCGAAAAAACCTTTGCACAACCCCACTGGACATATCTGTGTGAGCTATTTAAACAACTTGCATCTATCTATACCCTAAGTCGCTTATGCGATGTAGTGAAATGCCTTCATCCTGCGGAGGATGACAGTTGAGAACCAAAGTTCCTTCCTTGACTCCGCAGGATTGAAAGAAAATGCGATAAGCAAGAGGGCGAAAAAAATGGAAAAAAACGAACAAACAAAGAATCTCCCTGAAAAGAAATTCAGGGCAGGCGCAATTTCTGCGACAGTATGGCTGAATTCAGGCCAAAGCAAGACAGGAGAGGAAGTCTCCTACAGGACAATCTCCTTGGAGCGCGGCTACAAGGACAAGAACGATGTCTGGCAGAGCACAAACTCGATGAGAGTAAATGATCTGCCTAAGGTTCAGGTACTTCTGGGCAAGGCCTATGAGTATGTTATCCTGAACCAGTCTCAGGCAGCTGAAGCATAAGAGTATATTCTGTGTTTCAGAAGATTCAGCAAAGATTTCATTTTTTTCTTTATTTTTTTCAAAAAATCATGCTAAACCCATATTAAGCCGGTCATTATACTGGTTTAGCGGTCTTCACGAATCACGAGGATCATCCCCAAGGGTTCTGGGATTCGCCTGTTGGCGGATCCCCTAATCCATGGAAACAAAAATAATTAAAAACAGAAAGGTGATACCAACATGTTAGCTAAAAAGAAACCACAGATGGTCGAGGAAGTTATGATGAAGGAACAAGATGAAGAGAAAGTTGAGGAATCGGTTGAGCAGGCTCAGGAAGGGAAGATAAAGGACATAATAGACCTTCCGGGCGTAGGTGCAGCAACCGCAGACAAGCTCAAGCAGGTAGGCTATGATAATCTGATGTCCATAGCAGTAGCATCGCCTGGCGAGCTCACAGATGCTGCAGGCATAACCGAGGCTGCAGCAAGGAAGATGATAAATGCTTCAAGGGATGCTCTTGACATGGGCTTTGAGGCAGCAGATGACATCCTCAAGCGAAGGGAGAAGGTCGAGAAGATATCTACCGGCTCAAAAGCATTCGATGATCTCATGGAAGGAGGCATCGAGACAGGAGCGATAACAGAGATCTTTTCAGAATTCGGCGGAGGAAAGACCCAGATAGGTCATATTCTTGCGGTCAACGTCCAGAAGCTCAAAGGAGAAAAGGACCCCTATGCGATATATATAGACACAGAGAACACTTTCAGGCCTGAGAGGATAAAGCAGCTTGCTGTCGGTGCAGGTCTGGATGAGAACATGGTTCTCAAGCACATAAAAGTCGCAAGGGCCTACAACTCAGACCACCAGATGCTGCTTGCCGAGAAGGTAGAGCAGCTGATAAAGGACCAGAACCTAAACGTCAAGGTCATAATCGTCGACTCCCTGACAGCTCATTTCAGGGCAGAGTTCATCGGAAGAGGAACCCTCGCCGAGCGCCAGCAGAAGCTCAACAAGCACATGCACACTCTCCTGAAGCTTGCAGACACATACAACATCTGCGTCTATGTGACAAACCAGGTCATGGCAAAGCCGGACCAGTTCTTCGGTGATCCTACCCAGGCGATCGGAGGGCACATTGTCGCGCATGCATCTACTTTCAGGATCTATCTAAGAAAGGGAAAGAAAGGCACTCGTGTCGCAAAGCTCATAGATGCGCCGAACCTGGCAGACGGAGAATGTTCATTCATGGTAGTGCAGGGAGGTCTGGAAGACCTCTGATTTTTTTCTTATTATTATTTTCTTCCATATCTGTCTTCATGCCTGACAATATCCTTCTCATCGAACATGCCTTTTGAGATCTCAAGTATCTTGGCATCGCTCATTCCTTCTGCAGTATGCACAGTTCCCTTAGGAATCATGATATTATCACCTTCAGTGATGATGGTCTCTTTGAGGTTCTTCTTGATTTCCTGCAGGGAATCAAAAACAGGCCCGCGCATTATCCTGGCTTTTCCTGATATGCAGTACCAGTGCTCGTCCCGCATCCAGTGGGACTGAAGAGAAAGTTTCTCGCCTGCTTTCACAAACAGTATCTTTGCAGTGCACTGCTCATTGTCAGCAAAGACAATGAACCCGCCCCATGGTCTTTCCATATCCTTTTCAAATTCATGTTCAGAAATTGTCATTCTCATCTCCTCATATCTTATGTTTTCTAAAATACCTGGTCAATGCATTCCAGGTAATCTCACCAGGCATCAGCACCAGGTCATATCCTAATGACTTCAGCTTGATCTCATCCTCAGGCGAATTTGTCTCAGCGATCATGATAGGCCTTTTTCCTCTTCTCTTGATCCACTGCATGAAATTCACATCATCTTCCTGGTTCTTGTCTATTGTATTTATTACTATATGTGCAAACTCTGACCTTGTCTCTTCCCACACATCAGGGTCCCCGGCATCGCCGTACATTATGTTGCATCCCATCCGCTTCGCATGCTTCACACGGTCAGGCACCCAATCCACCACTATGACCTCCTTTTTCTTCTCTAAAAAATACTGCACGATCTGGTTGCCAAGGTGTCCCATCCCGTATACGACCACATGCCCCTTGAAGTCATGCTCATGAATCCCTCGCCTGTGCCTGTTAGGATTCAGGTGATGGAAGAAAAGGAGGTGGTTGAATCTCTTGAAGAACCAGTTGAGGTTCTCGAGCATGAATGAGGACAATATGATTGTTATGATAGCGACGATCGTGATCATCGAGAACACCTCCTGCCTGATGTCGCCCATGATAAGCCCGTATGATATAATAACGATAGAGAATTCAGATATCTGGCTCGGTATCGCAGATATTAAAAAGCCTTGTTTTTTCTCCATCCCCAGCACGTTTGTGAATAATTGCAGTATGAAGAATGTGCCGAAAAGCGCAAAGAATATGTATATCCACGCTTCTGTGCTGAGTATTATGTCCCATGACAGTGTTATGCTTGAGCCGACTGAGATGAAAAGCAGGAGCAGTCCGAAATCCCGCAGGCTCCTTGACTTGTCCCTAATTTCAAACGAGAAAGGAAGGCTCGCGATGGTAAGTCCTGCGATGAACGCCCCAAGCTCGATAGAGAACTGGAAGAAATGCGCAACAAGCACCCCCACAAAGCACCACGCGATGCCCATGAGGAATATCTCTTCGATTGACCTGGCCACCATCTCAAAGACCTTCTCAAGTATGCTTCTGGATATCAGAAGCAGAAGGCAGAAAGTCCCGCATCCCTTGACAAACACTATATATAGTCCGAAGACAGGATCATTTATGGCGCCATGCAGGCTTGAAAAGAACGTCAGCGCGACCAGTGCAACAATGTCCTGTACGATCATGATCGCGATCAGCACCTGTCCGTGCAGTGTATGCAGCTCTTTTCTGACAGACAGCACTTTCACGACAACGATTGTCGAGGACAGTGCGATGGCTATTCCGATATAGAGCCCTTCGATAGGTGCTTTGTCGAAGAACCCGACAGCCAGGAGATAGATAAAGACGAGCGTCAGGACGATCTGCGAAAGGCTCAGTACAAGCGCTGATCTCAGGTGTTTCTTGATCTTCTCAGGCCTGATTTCCAGCCCGGCCATGAACAGCAGCAGAACTATCCCAAGTTTTTGCGCAACCCCTAAAAGAGGCTCCAGCTCATCAGTCCTTATATTGAAGAATGATTTCAGGGGTATCAGCAGCACCCCTCCGATAAGATAAGCGACCAGCGGAGGTTGTTTTAAGAACTTAGCCACAACCGACAAAGCTGCAGCAAGAAGTATTATAAGTCCCAATAGCACGATCGGCTCCATTATAGCATTATCCTCTTTTTTCTAAGCGCTAGTTGTAAAGGATTGTGCAAAAGCTAATATAAATAATTTTATGTTTTTCATATTGCGAAAGACATCCGACAGTCTCTTTAATTATTAATCATGCACTATCCTCATAGCCATATCGATAACTTCCCTGCAGTCTTGGATAAGTTCTTTCATGATCTTATTATCAGCGATATCAATCTCAATCCCATATGTATATTCTTCCCTCATATCTATGATACTGTTTTCCTTTTCATTGTATTTGAGGAGATTGACGAATTTCATATCAAGATCTATCATACCCTTTTCAATCAAGCATTGGATCAAAGAGATGGTACAAGACTGGTTTCTGCTCTCATAGCCGAATCTAAAAGCAATAGCCAAGAAACAATGATAGATAGTATAAAAAACTGCATTGACAGACCAATCAAAGATATCCTCCTTCTCGAGGATAATCACTACACGAAAATTATGTCTGGCTTTCAGTATATGCTTTTTTGCTTCAGAGATATTTGGTTTGGTTTTCAGTAGGCCTCTGTGCTTCTTTCTAAGGCCTTTCTTTTCACATTCCAGAATCTCACGCTGAGCCTTTTTCAGGCACCATTTCATATGATTAGAAGCCTGTGACAGTTTTAAGCACCTCTACGAACTGGTCTTGTCCATAGAGTACTACTGCATTCTTGATAACGTCTACGAATACATCTTCCTTTTTTTTAAGATTTTTCTGGAAATCTTCTATCCTCAGCTTTATTACATGCAGTTTTTTCGGAAGGATTTCTCTTTTTTCATCTACTGCTTTATTAATATCTGTTGACTGATCAAAAGGCAAGACCAGCATGAGATCTATATCCCTTGCCTCCTTATAGTTTTTCAGTGCTGAGCCAAACATCATGACAATCCTGTTTCCCGTAGACAGGCTTCTGAATTCCTCTCTCCACCTTCTGAAATTATTTGCTTCATCAGCCAAGAGAAAGGACAGCAGCTTAGAATTGTAATCATCATCCAGCCTGATCTTATGCACTATTGACTTCCCGATTTTCTTTGAAACAGTCACGCCATCTTGTTCAAACCGCCTAAACATCTTCTGTGCTCCCACATGGCTGATTCCTATCTCATTTGCCAATGAATTAGCATTATAGTAGCTAGTAAAATCCTTTAGCAGCACCAGAAGCGCTTTCCTTTCATTAACACTTAATCCTACCATCTTAATATTAAGTTTCTATATAGTAACTTCAAATTACTATTTAAATTTTTATGAAAAACTTCAATCTTTTTCACAAAGATTATAGATATGCTTAAAGAATGCCAGGGAATTATCAAGACTCTCTTTTGCAGGATCCTGATTTGCCTATGTAAGTTTTCTATATGTGAACTTCCCTCGTTTATTCTTCTCGAGTTTGAATATATGAAGCAATGTATCTGCTCGGACAAGCAACTGCTTATAAATGTTTAGAAGTTCCACATCTATGAAGCCATCATCAACAAATCTTTTAAATTCCTCAAATGTTTTTCTGTGTTCTTCAGGATGCTTAGTCTTTATCCCCTTTGTGGAAAGATAAGCTTTAGCTCCGCAGAATATCGAATAATAGGCATGTGAAATCGTGGAGCTGAAATAGCTATCCTCTTCCTCTATCTCAAATATATCAGTCTGGAACACAAAAACCCATATTTTCCCCACTTTTATGTAGTGACTCGCGAAATATTTATAAATAAGTATGCATTCTACAGTTAAAAATCAGCATTTTATTACAGTCTAGAATAAAAACACGAAGGTGAAACCACATGGCATATGCAGCACAATCAATAGCGCAACCGAACAACGATGGATCAATGACCATCTCTATGTCTAGGGGAGTATACGATGCTCTTTCAGCTTACGCACAGAGGATGGAAGATGCAGGCGTCAGCCCACAGACCATGGGAAGGCTGGGCAAGGACCTGGTTAAGGATGACGGAACAATAAACCTAAGGCATCTTGTCCATGCAGCAAGGGCAGTCGAGACAGACAGGGCATACGCAGCTCAGAGCGGTCATGAATACAGGCCGAACCAGGCTGTCGACGAGATAGTCGACGAAGCAGATCAGCCAGCAACACCAAGTTTCGGAAAAAAGGCAATAGCCGCAGGAGCACTTGCAGGCATCGGTCTTCTGGCAGCAACAGCAGCAGCTGACATCACTTATCAGAGACCTGCATACGACGATGTTACGCAGACATGGAACATGAGTGCTTATGATGATGATGCACAAAATGGATTCTTTTATGGACTAAAACTTGGAGCTGACAAGGATCAAAATTTTTTGGGTGATGGATTATTGACATTTGCCAACCCCGGCCAAGAGTCAAGAGAATCATACGACTTCGGATTCATCGAGTCAAGCCTTCAGCTTCCGGGCGGATGGACATCATCCTATGATCCAACAACCAATATCCTGGACATCATTGGAAATGTAAATCCTGGAGACAGCTACAACATCAACTTCACATTCGACCCACAGGATGTTATACTCGGAAGGACAGATTTCAACTACGAAGGATTCGCTACTCAAGGAACAATGCCAAATGTCGATACATTGTCATACGACGACCAGGTAGTGGTTCCAGTGCCAGGCTCAGGTCTGCTTGCACTCCTGGGAATCGGATCTGCAATCATCGGAAAGAGAAGGATGAGAGACGCATTCCCGAAGGAAAACTAATCTTTCGTCGAAACCTTTTTATATTCCTTTTTCTTGTTTTTCTTTTATAAGATAGCGAGAGCTTTATCCAGGAAAAGGGAACAGTATGAAAAAAAGGTGCAAAGAAGAGGGGAGGGTCAAAGACCAAAGCTTTGTTAATACAATCTCTTCTAAAAATCAGGCTGTCATATCCCAAAAGCAATGGTTCTTCTTGTTCATTGCCGCAATGATATTCATCTCTTCATTGATAGGCATATTTCCCTTCTCAGAAGACTTGATAGGATACGACTACAGTGTCCTGGCATCAGCAGAGAATTACACATACAACTCAAACCTAACGACATTCCTCTCTGAATATATCCCGCTTGCAGACAATTACGCAGAGAATTTCCACCCCTACCATTGGGAACAGCATCATTTTGTCGCAGTCTACACCCAGACTGACGGAACCATCCTCACAGACCACGACCAGAACAAGTGCTACATAAATTTCAGTGATAGTCCTGCATATGTCCTTATGCGCTCCAACGGAAGCATCTATGTCTACAACAGGACATTTCCTGCAGGTAATTATTCATATTCAGTGATATGCAACTCAACCGGCATATACAACACAACAAAGACCAACGAAAGCTTTGAGATTTTCCCAAATCCACTTGATACATTTTCCAAGACCAACTTCGATGATATTGGCTCAAAATCAGTCGTTGCCTGGGCAGATTACGACAATGACGATGACCTGGACTTCTTCATGACCGGAACAAGCACTTTCTTCTATGAGCAGGATGCGCCTGGCAGCTTCTCCAAGGATTCTGGCATATCAATCACAACAGGAGAAGAAAGAAACATAGCCTTTGCAGACATTGACAACGACGAGGATCTTGACTTGATGATAAATAACCATCATGAAAGCGGTTTTCCTTCAAACCATTTTCTAAAAATCTTTAAGAACATCAATAACAATTATTCTGAATTCCAGGAACTTGATGGAACAGTTAATGGTGAGATGCTAATATTTGATTATGACAAAGATGGTTATAATGATTTGGCAAAGTCCGGACTAAAGCAAGAAACCATAGTTATAATAAGACATAATATAGATAAGAATAACAGAATAAATTTCTCCAATATCACTAGTCTCACTGGATTGACTTATAGTCATCACATACGAATAAATGATATCCTTTTGACACAGGGATCTACCAACGAACTCCCATCCGGAGCCCAAATGAAGCTCTACTCCCACTCCGGCTTCACCCTCACAGAACAGCAATCCTTCAACGACACCTACCGTGGTTCTGCCACAGTAGGAGATATCAATCAAGACGGAGATCTCGACATAGTAGTCTCCGGCTACAATGGAACAGACGCATACACGACCATTGTCTACAGATGGCAGAACAACCAGTTCGAGCATGCACAGGAGCTGCAGGGAATTATCGAAAGCTCCAGTTTCCTCGGAGACCTCAACAACGACGGCTACATGGATCTTCTGCTTGCCGGATACAACGGCTCAGACATAATCCTGTACTACGAGAACAACCACACCCATTTCATCAGAAAAGGAAGCCTTGATTTCGAGGCAGTAAACAATGGCCTCGGAGGAAAAGGATCGATTGCCATGTCAGACTATGATGAAGACGGAGACCTCGACATCCTGACAACAGGGAATGACAAGACAATCCTCTACACCAACAACTTCTCCTTATACCGCAGCAACACAAGACCCTCTGCACCAGTTGCATTCACCACATCATACACAAATCTTCTGAACTTCACCTGGAGCGGAGCGACTGACGACACGACCGACCATCTCTACTACAATCTTCGTGTAGGCACATCACCTGGCCAGGGAGACGTATTATCAGGGAAATTCGGAGGCTGTTCTGGCTCAAACTACTGTTATCTTGGAAATGCCATGCAGCAGGAATGGTATGCACTCAACATCTCTGAAAATACTACCTACTACTGGCAGGTGCAAAGCATTGATGCTGCCTATTCCATCTCAGGCTGGAGCCCTGTGCAGACCTATTATCCTGACTCCTGCCAGCCCACAAACAGCTCCTGGACAATAGCAAACACCTGCACTTATGTGGATCAAAACATTGTCGTGACCTCAGACATTAAGATAAACAACAGCATGACACTCATAAATTCCACGCTCACAGCCAGTTCCATAACAGTGGATGGTACATTGAATGCCACATCATCCACGATAAGCTCGCCGATCATATTCAATTCAACCCAGAGCACGATAACAGACTCAACACTTGATGCGATAACAAACTATGGAATCAACAACACAATAACCAACACCACATATTCCAGTCTGAACATACAGAACAACTCTCTTCTGATAAGATATTACCTTGATCTCACAGTAATGAACCAGACCGGCTCACTTCTCGCTGGAACTGCAGTCAAGGCATACGATACAGACAACCGAATGCATTACGACACCGCAACAGACAGTCCAGGCAAGGCAAGGCTTGTCCTCACAAGCGACAGGAACAACGGAACATCCTCAATACAAAACTACACCATCTACTTCCAAAGATCCGGATACAACCAATACAACATGGATTACACGCACTCATCCAACACAGCCCTCACAATCACTCTCAACAGGTCTTCTGAACCGATATTCTCAAACTATTACAACTCCCTCACAACAAACTTCTCTGAAGTCTCTGATGTATCCAATGTCTCAGCCGCATCGATCGGCTTGCCAGGATTCGGCATGATAATGTTTAATGAAAATATCGACGTCTCCAACCTAGACTTAAACTCGATAGTGAACATCTCACAGAATAATATAGACATAGATGTTTCCGCTGCCCAGGGCCTGAACAGAAGAGCCAACATAACTATATTCAACCTGAATTTCTCTGCGATTCCGGCAATCCTCAGAAACGACCAGGTCTGCTCAGACTGCACAGTGATTGATTACACTAATGGAAATCTCACATTCAATGTCTCTGGATTCAGCAATTATTCTGCTGCATCAAACAGCCTTCTAGAGACAGATTATTCACCATCCCGCCTCATGATAAACCAAACTGTCACCTTTACTGCAAACTACTCAAACACGACATCCCACCTTCCGATATCAGAAAACTGCACCATAAGCCTGGATAGCACATGGCACAACATGTCCTACACAGGAGCAGTCCATACTATTGATTACAATTTCACATCCCTTGGAGACAAGCAGGTCACGATCAGATGCAACATGTCTGGATACGAGACACTGAACCACACATTTTCGATAACAGTCAAGCCGAATTCCACAGCATACGACCTGGATGAGCAGGGAGTGTATGGTACATCATTCGGAAGCTCATTATTGTTAGCTGACCTGGATTCAAATCATTATCATGATATTTTCATATCAGGTCCAGAAGTATTGGATAAAACAACAACCAAAGGATATGTCTATTCAAACACCAATGCATTTTTCACACCTCATGATGAGATAAATCTCCCTGACCTAATGTACGGTGGAATCTCTTTGGCAGATCCTTTCAATGACGAAACATACGACATAATCACCTCAGGTCAAAGACAGATTGATCCAATTGAAAAAAAACTCTACATCATCAGATACCAATCCGGCTGGACCTATGATGACTCTTCCCACGGAATAAATCCTGTATATTATTCCTCCCACGCATGGCTGGACTACAACAATGACGGGCTCATAGACCTCATCACTTGTGGAACCAGCGATAGTGCCGCCTATTCGACATCATTATACACAAACAACGGAGATTCCTTCTCAAAATCAGTGATAAATTTCATGGGTGTCACAGAATGTTCAGTAAACGCAGTAAATCTTGATAATGACAATTTCACAGATATCATTGTCTCTGGCAGGTATGGCAATGCAGATGACGAATTCACGACCAAAGTATACATGAACAATCAAGCAGCATCATTCACAAACACCCAAAACCTGACAGGAGTGAAATTCGGCCACATTACATCAGGTGACATAGATAACAACGGATACATGGACATTGTTCTCATTGGATGCAGTTCAGGAACCAGCTCTCCAGCTAACTGTACAGATAAGATAGCAAAGGTATACCAAAACAACGCAAATAACCTCACATATTCGCCGGCGTGGTCCCAGAACCTGACTGCAGTCTGGAAAGGAAGCCTCACACTGGGAGATTACAATAACGACGGCCTTCTTGACCTATTATTAGCAGGTACGACAAGAGGCACATGGACAGATTCAATAACAAAACTTTATTACAGCAACGGCACAACCTTCATCGAAGACACATTCAACACCTTCGACGGATCATGGGCAGGCTCCCTCGCATTCGCCGACTACAACAACGACAACAACCTCGACATCTTCTACACCGGCTTCAACGAATCCCAGTCTGCCAACACCCGCATCTATCGCTCTGATGCAAATGAACTAAAGAACAACACGCTCCCCGCTCCGCCGACAGCAGTAAACATCTCATACAACAACAGCCGCATGAAAATCAACTGGACCGCAGGCTCAGATGCAGAATCCCCTGTCCTTTACTATAACCTAAAGATAGGCTCCAGCCCGACCAACCAAAACATCCTCTCTAGCCTTAACCCTCTTTCGACCAACCCGCCTCAGGGCTACTTCGGAAACATGCAGCTTTTGCAGGAGATATCTCTCGACATACCTCCGCGATGCGCCTATGTCCAGGTCCAGTCCATCGACTCAAGCCACCAAAAGAGCGCCTGGTCAGCGCAGGTAAGCTACAGTACAGCAGAGATCTGCGACTCATACGACAATGACTGCGACCAGCTGGCAGACGAGGACTGGGACAATGACGACGACGGCCAGATAGGTATAGCCTACGCCGGGATCTGCACGAACATAGACATCTTCGACTGTGATGACGAAGATGGCGGAAAAATAACAGGCGGAGTCTGCGGAAACAGAGGCACATGGGCTCATTCAGGCACAAACACCTGCACATGTGTAGGTGAAGATGAAGATGAAGACGAAGGCTCATCTGTCAGCTCCGGCAGCAGTTCATTCGGAGGAGGCTCGCCAGACATCATACCCCAGACAGAAGAGCCAGCAGAAGAGACCACCCCAGAAGAGCAGGATGATGACAGCGATTCTTCTGGCCGGAAGATCAAAGAACCGCCTGCATTCATAATACAGAACTACTCCATCACCTACGAGCTCTCAAACCAGATAAAGAAGCACACAAGATTCAGGGTTCACGAGAACCACACAGAGATAATAGATACTATCAGGAACCCGACACCGCTGAAAAAAGCTCAGGCCAGGCTGAGGATAACGATACCAAAGGACATAATCAACACAACAGACCACATCTCCTCAGATGTCAATTTCACCATAATCCAGCGGGATCCAAAGATAGAATTTGCCCTCGGAGACCTCGGGCCTTACGAGGAGATCCACACCAACTACACGATAAATAAGTCCATGACTGAGGAAGAGATAGGAAGGATCAGTTATGAGCTCATGATAAAGGAGCAGAGCAGGATAGATGATTATCTTGATGATTTCGAGATATACAAGGCAAAGGAGCTCGCAAAGCAGGCTATCCAGACCAACACCACAACAGTCATCTATGACAACGGCTCTGCTGAGGCCACAGTCAAGATAAAGCCCAGGGACGACAACAAGAAAGCTGTAGGAGTAGGTTTGCCAATCCACATCCCCAAATGCTTAGTCGAGATGCTAACCCATGAATATGCAGAGCAGGTCATTGACGCGAACTTCAATTTCACGATAACAAAAGCTGACCCAGAGATATTCGTGCATTTCGAGGAGATTGACGATGAGATGGAGCTGAAGCTTAAAATAAAGCAGGTCGAGGACATAAACTGTGACGAAGAGGTGACAGTCACTGCCCTGGTTGCAAGCATTGTCACAAGATTCGGCGAGCCTCCCAAGCTACTGGACTACCTCACCCTTGCATATTTCTTCCTTGTATTCATAGTTATAATAGTCCTGGTCAACACAACAAACATAGGAAAGCTAAAAGACCACGCAAATAAGCACCCTATATTAAAGCCCTTGGTCTGGAGCATAAGGGAATTCATCCTGCTCTATTTCATCTTTCTCCTGGCCTTGAGCATCCTCGACATCATGGGCATGCTCGGAGACCTGGACTTTGTCAAGAAGATGATGTCGCTTCTGCTGGCATTCATCCTCATACTAAAGACCAACATCTCAGAGCGTCTCTTCGGAAAGAGGAGCAGGATAACGACTGCCCTGATCCTCATATTCTGCTCTCTTTGGTGGCTGCCGGCGCTTGAGGAGATATTCATAGGCCTCTTCGGAAAGTACGGATTCTTCGGAAGGGCTGTAAAGACCATCCTGTATCTGATGGACATGACCCAGGATTACACAGGCATCGCCCTGATCTCATTGTTTGTCATAATCTCTATATTGTCATACAGGCTCATAATAAGGAACAAGGACAAGAGTTCGTTCGCATCCAACCTTCTCAAAGGCAATTATTCGCCATTCAGGATCATAAAGACCATCATAATCATCATAATCACGTTCTTCATCTTCTTCCAGATGATAATCGAAGGATTCTCCATAGCGACTGATTCCATAATCCTCATTTCAGTCGCCCTGATATTCATGATCTACCATGTCATAAGATACAGAAAACTCACCCTCAGTTCGCTTACTGAAGCATTCAACGCTATCGAGGATTTTGTCCGCGACATAATCGTCATGCTCCAGGACGAGGGAACATATTGGGTATCCATCTCCATCAGGATATTCTACATAATCGGCCTTGGATTCATAATCTTCATACTCTCAAGCCTCCTGCCATTCATGCCTCAGCCAGAGATATACGCACAGGGCTTTACTGCCCAGTCTCCGTCTGTCTACGACCTCATTATGCAGAGCACCGCAGACCCTCTGGCAACATACCTCATTTATGTAATGAATATGATCGCGATCCTCATCCTGTTCTACATACCGTTCAAGATCTACTCACACATATTCTACCGCAATGCCCAGGACACGGTAGAGCCAAAGAGGCTTTCGTTCTCAAGATGGACACTGATATCATTTGCAGTATCCCTGGTCTTCTTCATACTCACGCCGATATTTCAGATAAAGAAGATCAACAGCAATCTTGTGGTCGGAAACGAGATTGTAATAAAGACACTGCCAGAAGCGATAAGGCCTGACATCCCGGGGATGATAATTGCAGGCATCCTGCTTGTATTCATAGTGGCCCACATGATAAGAAAGCACAACCACCTGATGGATATCATAACTCATGTCATCCCTGCAATAGCAATCCTGTTCTATTTCAGCATGTACTTCAGCAGTATTAGCTTCAATCTCAACATCCTTGCACTCTCATTGATTTCAGCGACTGTCGGGATATGGGCATATCTTGTGACAAGGAAGCATAAAAAGATCATCGAGATAAAGACTGTCACGATAGCGATACTGCTGGTCTTCGTCTACACACTGTTCTTCCTGAAGAATTTCATCTATCATTCAATCATACTTTACAGCAAGGTCATACCCGATCTCACTCTCAACTACCTGCTTTTTGACTACATCCTGGATCTGATGAAGATAGCAGTCTACATCTGGCTGCACATATACATGCTCTATGCATTCATAAGCGAGCTTCATGCCAACAACGAGTTTGGGTTCCACAAGTATCACATCTGGCTTTTTGACAAGTCTGAGATAGCAAACTTCCTCCATCATTCCAGGTTCACGCCGGAAAAATTAAGACAAAAAAGATACAAGGACCAGCAGAAGAGGATAAAAAAAGAGCTTGACAAAGGCATGGACAGGAAGGCAGACCCTCATCATCTGATAAACTATCTGATACATCATTCATATGACATCAACCTCATATCATACACCATATTGATAGATGAAGGATACAAGGAATATTACAGCAAGGGGCTTTCAAAGGTTCTTTCTGAGATGATCCAGGAGCTCATGGTCCAAAAGGACCCGGACGATGTTGCCTTCAGCCTGCTCAGGGTCCACTGTTCGCCGAAGATGCTTGGAAAAGAGATAGCAAAAGCAGGGCTCAGCCCCCAGGCTGCAAGCCAGATATACTCGGAGTTCAGCAAATACTATGCATACACCAACATCCTGCATTCTCACGGCTCTGAAAGGATACTCAAGCATCATTACTTCACAAAGGACGCAGTGAAAAGATATACCCAGGAGCTGGAGAACATAAAGCCAATAATCTTCCTTTTCAACACCAAGACCAAGGATCACAGGAAATTGGCAGAAAATCTTCTGAAGAAGGGCTGGTCAAAGACCCATTTAAAGGATGCTTTATATCTCAGCAATGCAAAGGATAAGCACAAGGTATATGAATCTTTAAAGAAGGCATAGCAAGAAGATAGCAAGCCCCCGGTGGGATTTGCACCCACGACCTGCAGATTTCTAAAAAACGAATCTATGATTCAAAATGATACAAGTCTGCCGCAATAGCTACTATGCTACGGGGGCCTATTTAAAGTATTCCTATGCAACGCACCCGAAGCGACCGCAAATCTTTGAATGATGCTTCGGCAGCATAGGATGCTTTATTTCCTCCTAAGTTTGGCCCTCATTTAAAAACTTTGCTCTTCTGTGGGCTTCATCCAATAAATGCGTCTGTGCCAAGGGAGGGAAGGTTTATGCAATAAAGCTTCCCGTGGCCAGGCGAAGCTTGCGCAGCAAGCGGAGTAGTATTTATTAGATGGAGCCTCTTCTGTGCAAGAAAAATCAGGGGTAATCATTTATACACGACTTCATCATAGTTCTCTTCTATTCCTCTGACAGCAGAGAATGACTTCTTCCTTCCTCCTCTGGCCGGAAGATCAAAGAACTGCCTGCAGATCTCCTGTACTGTCGCGATATCACCTAAAAGCTCTCTTTTATGTCTTCTGAACTGTGGTCCATGCCATCTCTTCCAGAACATCTCAAGCCACGGTCCAAGGATCCCATTCTGCCATTTATCTTCTGGATCGAATTGTATCCATCCTTTGATCAATATCTCAAGTTTACCTTTATTGACTTTGTATTTTTGGCCTTTCCACATTGCCTCTGCATCAGTGATGCCCACGCCATGGAAATCTATATCTATGTGTCTTTGTACAAAGCTGTTACTCTTTTCTCCTTTCTGCAGTCTCCACCATATCCAGAATTCCTTTCCCTGGTTCTGGCTTCTTTGTTCCCAAAAGAACTTCTCAGGAAAATCCTGGTCTGAATTGGATGCATAGTTCTTCATCATGAACCATTCATGCAGGTCTTCATATATCCTGTTGACCTGGAATATGTTTGTCGATTTGACTTCAGAAACATGCACCTCTATGTCTACGCTCATGATAAAATAAATGTGTTTTAAGATATATAAATTTTTACTTTTTTATGGCTATTATGAAATCCTATGCGTCTGTGCCACGAGAGAGAATATTTATGAAATAAATATTCTCGGGGCCAGGCGAAGTTTTTACGCAGTAAAAACGTAGTAGTATAGGATTTCATAATAGCCCTTTTTTATGGCTTTGTGTAAAAAGTACGTCTGTGCCACGAGAATATATATCTTTAGGCAATATTCTCAGTTGGGCTAAGCCAACCATCTATGGTTGGCGCACGCCCTACATGGCAGGTCTGCGGGCCAAGGCGTAGGGCCAGGCGCAGCTTAGGGAGTAAGCGAAGTAGTACTTTTTACACAAAGCCCTTTTTTATAACAGAATATCTCTCAGTTTGTTTCTTCTTCCCAAACACAATGGTTCTCAGCATAGAGATGCTGAACCGCAGGAATATTCTAAGGAAGATTGTTATTTTAAGATCAGGAGAGACCACCTTGACTTTTCCTTTTTTCACAGCAGATATCACTGAATCAGTATCTTTTTTTGAATCGATCATCGTATAAGTGGTTCCGAACTGGCATTTAAGATGTGTGTCAGAGGATCCAAACATTGGTAATTTATGCCTTCTTGAGAAATTCTCGGTCTTTTTATTAAAATCAATAGGTCCGAGATGGAAATGGCAGAATTCGATGGCATCGAACAGTTCTGCATTCACCTCAAGCTCTCTTTCACGGTCTTTTCCAAAATAAAGATAAGGATGAGCTGGCATGATCAGGCACCCGGTTCCCTTGATTTTCCTCAGATCAGATAGCTTCTTGACATGATAGAGCTGATCAGGATCTGGATTGATTATAAGCACATGCCGGTCAGAAACTCGAAGTTCAATACCAGGTATCAGAAGTATACCTTTCTTGCGGGCATATTTTGTCAGCCGAAAATCTTCAAAATAAGTGGAATGCATGGTGATTGACAAGACATCATATCCAAGTTCTGCAGCACGGTCTATGAGTTCCTTTCCTGAATAACGCGCAGCATCCCGGTCATAAGGATCTTCAGATATATGTATGTGGAAATCTGCCTTGAGCATATTTTAATTGCATGGAACATACTATTTAAATCTAATGCAATCATAATAGCCCAGTTTTACAAAAAATATAAATACACTCCATTGTTCTCGCTGCAATAAGATGCTTATCGGTGTAGTCGGAAAACCAAACACAGGCAAGAGCACTTTCTTCAAGGCAGCGACCCTGATGGACGTAGAGATAGCGAACTATCCTTTCGCGACCATTAAGCCCAATCACGCGATCAGTTTCGTGCGCGTAGAGGCAGTATGCAGGGAATTCAACACCAAATGCGATCCAAGAGAAGGCTTCTGTACAGGCCAGACAAGGTTCGTGCCGATTGATCTGATAGACGTAGCAGGTCTGGTGCCTGGAGCATATGAAGGCAAGGGCATGGGAAACCAGTTCCTGGACGACCTCAGGCAGGCAAACGCCCTGATCCATGTGGTCGATGCATCCGGCAGCACGAATGAGAAGGGAGAGCCGGTAGAGCCAGGCTCCTATGATCCTGCAAATGACATAAGATTTCTGGAAAAAGAGCTTGAGGAATGGTACTTGTCCATATTCAAGAAGGTATGGGAGCGTTTCTCAAGGACACTGGCTCAGGAGCACAAGGACCCTGAAAAGGAGATAGCCAAGCAGTTCTCCGGCCTCATGCTCACAGAGGACATGGTAAAGCAGAGCATGAAATCTCTCAGCCTCAGAGAAAAGCCGATAAACACCTGGACAGAGGACGAGCTCAAGTCCCTGATATCAGACTTTCGGAAAAAGACAAAGCCGATGATAATCGCAGCCAACAAGGTTGACACAAAGACAGGTGCAGAGAACCTGGACAGGCTAAAGGAAAAGTTCCCAGACACGATAATAGTGGGCTGTTCTGCAGAATCCGAGCTTGCCCTAAAGGAGGCCTCCAAGCATAAGCTGATAGACTACACCCCGGGCTCAGATGACTTTCAGGCAACAGGAGACCTATCAGACAAGCAGAAAGCCGCGCTCGAGTTCATCAAAGCCAATGTCTTAAAAAAGTTCGGCTCTTCAGGTGTACAGGATGTCCTGGACAAGGCAGTCTTTGACCTTCTTGGCTACAAGGCGATATTCCCTGGAGGAGTCAGCAAGCTTGCAGACCAGCATGGAAACATAATCCCGGACTGTTTCCTGATGCCCGCGGGTGCTACAGCACTTGATTTCGCCTACAAGATACATTCAGACATCGGCGACAATTTCATAAAGGCGATTGATGTCAGAAAGAAGATGCCCATAGCCAAGGACCATGTCCTTCAGCACAGGGATATGATAGAAATAATGAGCAGCAAATGATCACTTCTTCTCCTCAATATAATCTTTCGATCTCATGAAGCTCTCAGCCACATCGATGACATACTTCCCTTCCTCAAGCTTATAGACAAGCGGCTTGTCCTTGTCAAACAGCTTTACGAGGTCTATCTCGAACTTGCCGGGCTGATATACATTGACTGATTCTATGTCAAGGACAACTGAGCTGTCCTCGTCAGGCTCCATCCCGACGATATCCAGGACATCCTTCTCGATCTGATGCTTCTCGTCATCGCTGAGCTTGGCAGACATCTGCCTGGCCTTGTCCAGCTTCTCCTGTTTTACATAGAAGAAAAGCTTCGCTCCGCATGAGCAGCCCTTTAGAATCTCTCCTGCTCCGTCTTCATAGAATGTTCCGCATCTGACGCATTGGTGTGGCATAGAATGAATAGAATCCAGCTATCTATTTAAAGCTTTTGAAGAAATCAGCGCTCATGGGCTGTCCTATTTGCCTTTCTTCTTCCTCTCCTTTTTCCTGCTTCTGGGCTCGTTTTGGGTCAGGAGTTGAAGCTTGCCAGGATCCTGCTTGATTTCCTTGACGATTGTCGCAGGACCGATGACAGTGAATCCCTGGCGATCTCCAAGCACCATCTTGATGAACTTGTCTTTGAGCATCGCAAAGAATTTCATCTCTTTTTTATCTGGAAATATGACACCAAGCTCGATTCCCTTGAAATCGTCGCTGATCTCCTCCATTGTCCTTTTGATCAGATCAGTTTCTTCTGACTTTCGCAGCCTGCCTTCGAGAAGCACTATATTATTGTCCTTGACAATTCCAAGAAGCTTCTTTATTCTCTTGGAAGAATTCAGTGCTTCAATCTCTGAATATGGTACGAATTGTAGTGTCAGCATGCGATTCACCGTTCTTTTTTAGGCAATCTTGAGGAGTGCTTCATAAAAATCCTCGATATTATTGCCGTACTTAGCAGATATTCCCACGACTTCATACTGTGGGAAAGCAGATTGTAATTTCTTGATGTTTGATTTCTTCAGGTCGACCTTGTTTCCGACGATCATGACAGGTATGTCACGTGCCTGAAGATTTCCGATTATAGTGATATTTACCTGTGAATAAGGGTCCATTGTAGAATCCAGGACAACGATCACTGCATCCATGTTGTCAAGCCATTTTATCGCGTCGATAACTCCCTTTGTCGCTTCTTTTGCTCGTTTTTTCGCATCCTTCTCTTTCATTCCGGATTTCAAGAATTCCTCATAGTCTATCTTTGTCGCGATTCCAGGTGTATCGACGAGATTGAATGCAAGTTCTTTTCCTTTTGATTTTATCGTGATCTGTTCTTTGATCTGGATTTCACGGGTCTCGTGCGCAACATTTGAGGCCTTTCCCATCTCCTGCCCGAGCCAGTCCATGCATATTCTGTTAGCAAGCGTGGTCTTACCGCCGTTCGGAGGTCCATATAGCCCGAGCTTTCTCTGTTTTTTTTCGCGGAAAAGGTCTCGAAACAGCCGATTGACCAGTTTTTTGAATAATTTTATCATTTCCCCTCTGATATTAACATTTTTAACATAGTATAAAAAGGTTTCGTAATTGACGGTCAAAGAAGATATATGGTTCAGATTTCCAGGCTTCTTTTAAGTATATCCATGACTAGCCACACATCCTCATCCTTGACTGTTTTGTCATACCTCATCCTGGCAGCAGCCATGACCATTCGCGAAAGCCCGACAACAGTTCTCGGAGAGATTTCGATCAGATATTTCTCTTCGTTCTTCTTGATTTCTGCGATGAAATTCACTATCTGCTCAGAATATTTGGCAGGCATCTCCACTTCCAATTCCTGGCAGAACTCTATATAGTCAGAAATGAAACTGATGTTTCCTGGCTGCTCGCTCTTCTTCTTGCCTGAGACGATTTTCTTGCTTATCTTCATGAATTCTTCAAGATTGGGTTTCCTGATAAGGAAAACCAAATGGAACCTGCTTAGAAGTGCAGGATCAAAAGGCAATTGTTTCTTCAGAGTATTGACGGTCTTTCCGTCGAAGCGGTCACCTTTAGGATTAGCTGTTGCAAGAACGCGTATCCTGGCATCGAACTTGTAATGCTTCCCTCCTTTGTCATATGTAAAGAATCCTTTCTCCATAGCGTTATACAGCGATGCCCGGTCTTTCTGCTCCATTAGGTTCAGCTCGTCGATAGCGCAGATTCCGCCGTCTGCCATGGCAAGCAGTCCTTTTTGCACCTCATTGCCCCTTACAGTGACTGTCAGGCCGGAGCCAGATGTGCCTGAGCCAAGTCCGAATGCATTGATCGGATGCAGGCCGGCAGCAGACCTGATTATGTCAGTCTTGCCAGTTCCCGGGTCCCCAAGACAGAGTATATGGAAAGGGTCCTTTGAAAACAGCTGTATCGCGCATGCACATTTTACAAGATCAAGCCCGACAATTCCGCGGCCTATGAACTTAGGTATCACATCTTTTGCTTTTTTTGAGAATTCTGAGAATACCCTGCTCTTTATGCCTGAAGAGATCTTCTTGTTTATCCTCTCGCACAGGCCTGCTAGCTCATCATGCTTTGTCAGGAACCTGGGATAAGCAGGGGGTTCAGCTACCATATCAGGTGACACATCAAACGAAGCAGCCTCCATCCTGATTCTTTTGGTCTTCAGATTGCTGCGCAGCTCTTTTAGTTCATTCGAAGAGAGCAGCCCCGAAACCGAATCAAGTTGTTCTGAGAGTTTCTTGTTCAGAGGCACCATTCCCCTCATCAGGTCCAATAGCTTCTTTTTCATCATATTGAATAATCAATCCGGCTTTATAAAATTTTTGACGAAAGCAACAGTTAAATCCTGGCCTTCTATATCTAGAGAGACGACCAAACCTTTAAATATTCCAAAGATAATAAAATCACCATATGAACGACATAGTAAGGGCGGATCTGCAAAACATACTTCATAACACCATAAAGAAGATAGAGAAAGATGACACCCATGCACTGGCAGACATCTCCAACCACACAATCCACAATGCATCTATCTTCCAGGACAAGGAATCTGTGACAATCGCGGTCATAATCTACGCACTCTCGAAGCTGGGCGACCGCCTCAAAAAGATCAGGCCAAAGCTGATCCCTCTTCTGAAGAAAGCCCTTCAGGACCTTCGGAAAAGCAATTTCAAGAAATATGACCTGACTATCGAAAGGATAGTCAAAACGATCTCCAGGATAGATAAGAAGATGAACCTTTACATCCAGCATATAATCAACCGTGCAGAGATCAAGAAAGGCTCGAAGATCTACGACCACGGGATCAGCCTCGGCCAGACAGCAGATATCCTTGGTCTCAGCCAATGGGAGCTCATGAACTACATCGGCAAGACAAAGCTCTCAGACAGGTTCGACGAGCAGGTCACAGTGATGGAAAGGATAAGGTTCGCAGAATCATTGTTCAGGTGAAAGATATGGCAGGATCATTGATATTCGACACAGGCCCGATAATAAGCCTCACGCTCAACAACCTCCTGTGGCTGATTGAGCCGCTTCAGAAAAGGTTTGACGGAGATTTCTTCATAACAAGGGCAGTCTACAAAGAATTGATAGAAAGACCTCTGAACACGAAAAAATACAAGTTCGAAGCGCTTCAGGTGCTGCCGCTCATATCAAGGGGGATAATTAAGACTCTGGAAGACAAGACTATATCTGATGAGGCAAAAGAGCTGCTTGACATTGCAAACACCACCTTCAGCGCGCATGGCAACTGGATAAAGATAGTGCATCCTGGTGAGATAGAGGTCATAGCAGCAGCCATAAAAAAAGGTTCTCAGGCTATAGTGATAGACGAGAGGACAACAAGAGACCTGATAGAGAATCCGAAACTGATTGAAAAGAGACTTAGAAGAAAGCTGCATACCAATATCAGCACCAACAAGGAGAATCTTAGATCAATCTCAAAAAGGCTCAAAGGCCTCAGGGTCATAAGATCATTCGAGCTTGCAAAGGTAGCATACGATCTCGGGCTTCTGGACAGGTATATGCTGAAAGACGAGAATGAGATCGTCCCGGATCTCAGAAAAGCAGTCTTGGAAGGTGTGCTTTGGGCAGTCAAGCTCTCAGGCTGCTCTGTCAGAGGAGAAGACATAACACAGGTCCTAAAAAGCGTCTGAGAAGGGATTCATGGACATGTCCCTGCCCCTTCTACATGAACACTGCAGTCGCAACCAACAGGATTGAAGCCCAGATTGCCCTGATAATAGACAACGCATCCTTCTTCTGTTATATTCGCTGAAGGATTCCCTGTGCAGCTGGAAGCATTTGACGTGGTCCAGTTGTATTTGATTGAGATTCTCTGGTTATAGATGACATATACATCATCAGAATTAGGTTCAGCAAATTCGATTCCTGGATAGCCAGGATGGTTGCATGTATAATTGAGCGGCACAGTGAACCCGAATACTGCATAGTCAAGATCAGGTGCATTCTGCACTGTGCTCCACAAGACAGAATCAATGTCATTTGCACCTATGGAAAGGAAATCATCTTCTGTCAGGGTCAGGTTACTGATATGGTCGGATTTCACAACACTGTTTAAGAATTTGCTTGTAGTGAATGAATCGCCTGCAAAGTCAATGCTGTCTAGCCCCATGTCAATTATCTTTGCTGAAGTGAAATTTGGAAGAGAAGACATTGGAACAAATCCGACAAGATCAGAGGCCCTGTGCCCGACAGTAGGCTGGCCGATTATCGCAACTGACAGTCCAACAAGTAGCAGGACTAGTAAAATCATGACAAATTTGAATTTGGTGATCTCTATTTCCAATTTGAACAACCGTCTGCTCTATGGACAGGGTATCGCAGCAGAAGTCCCACAGCTGCACCCTGCCGGACCGATCCAGCCGTCTGCCCCGCGCCAGCTGATTGAGCAGTAATATTCATCATATGTTCCAGAACCCGGGCAGCCAGAGACTGTTGAGCTGAACCATTCATATATAACATCGACTCTCCTGTCAAATATCTTGATATCATCTGGAGTTGCTAGTACATTCCCTTGTGTCGGATGGGTGCATGTATAAGATGCAGAAGGAAGCCGGTAGCCTATTCCGCCATAGCTTGCGCTTGCCGGCTCATTAATTATATCAGTCCAGTCCACGTTCACAATTTTCGCAGCAGTTATAGAATTGTCCTGGACATCTGCACCGGTTATTGTGTTCGGAGCGATCTTTGCTGATGTTATTGAATCATCTGGTATCAGCCTGTCTACGACTGCATTATCAGCTATGTCAACAGACTGCACATCAAGATCCTTGATCTTCACAGAACCTATGCTGTTGTCAGGGATTGAAGCAAGATCGATATCCCCTATCAGCCCGGCGCTGTGGCCGACCATGAAGCCGCCGACAAGAAAAGACACTGCAAAAAGAAGCGCGACAGTGCAATAAAAGTATATCATCTCCTTTTTTGTGGCCTCGATTCTGATCTTCATATTTTTACCTCTTTTCTTTCCCTTTTTTGCTTTTCTTGGCTGTTTTCTTTCTTGCACCTGTTTTTCGCTTTTTCTTATCAGTTATCATGCTCTTCAGTTGCATGGATTCATCAAGGAATTCCTTTTCTTCCTCTTTGATATCAGAATCAGTGAGTATATGCTTTTTCTCCTCATCTTTTGCTTTCTTTTGTGCTCTTTTGAGCAGCCATTTCTGGATAATTCCCATAAAGCAGATTATTAGGATACAGGTTTTTAAATTTTTTCATTGTCAGAAACAAGTCTCTGTCCTGCATTGGTCAATATAAGGTACTTGTACCTGCCTTTTTTCTTGATTTCGATATATCCAAGTTCGACCAGTTCGGTGATCCTCTTTCGGGTAGTCACATTGGATATGTTGAACCTCTTCTTTACCTGCTTGAATGATGTTGCGATCTTCTTCACTGTATTCTCTGAGATGAATCTTAATATATCTAAAAGCTCGGATTCCAGTTCATCCAGCTCATGTTCAGATTTAGGCATTTCAAGGAACTCGGCCTGCAGAAGATGAAGGTTCTTTTCATCCAATGTATTTGAGTCTGCATGCAGTATGAAGGTGGCAGGATTCTTCTTGACATGGTCATTTATGTCATAGATCAGGTTGATGACCCGATTGAATCCAAATCTTGCGATAAGATAGTCTATTCTGTCCATATGGATTATGCACTTTCCCCGTCCAGAGCACTCGCGCAGCATCTTGAAAAGTTTATCAAGACCCTCTTCTGCCATCATCTCATGGTCCATTTCAAATACCTTGACCCCAAGATTCTCAAGCCTCTGCCTGGCCTCTGGTTCGATATTGCGTGTGACATAGATCTTGCCCTGATAGTTCTGCAGAGATTCAAAATACTCATGATGACCATCATCAGTATCCACAAGAAGATAGGAATGGTTTAATCTTATTGCTTTTCTTAGCTTTTGAGACGAAGTTATGTCCTTTCCGATAAACAGATATCCTTGTGTCCTGTCAATTGCCTCTATTATAGGCAAAGTAAGCTCAAGAAGATGCACTTTCGAGCTTCTTGTCATAGCCGGCGTTTGTATTTTCCTTTCGATTATGTTTTCTTCTTTTATTATGCTATGGAATATCTGTGTATCTACGAATATATCTAATTCAAAGATGTTCTTGCCGATTATGTCTTTTGCCCGGTAGCCAGTGGCATATTCCATCGATTCGTTCCACGAGTTTATCTCTCCTTTTTTGTCGACGGAGAATATTAGGTCTGAAGCAGAGTTGATAACGCCTTTGAGGAATTCATGTGAGCGCTTGATTTCCTCTTCTGCCATGCGTTTCTCTGTGACATCGAATCCAGAGCTGATTGTGCCGCTGATGACGCCATTCTCATCCCTAAGAATTGCATTACGCCATTCTATCAACCTTGTTCCTGATTTCGTGATTATTGGGTTCTCACCATACTCAAAAGGTTCAGTATCGCCTTTCATAAGGCAGGAGAATGCTGCTCTCGCTTTTTTCCTGAAATCCTCTGGAATGAAATTATCGAACCAGTTTTTCCCGATTATTTCATTTTCCGGGAGCTCTAGGGTTTCGCATCCTTTCTTGTTGATCATGGATACGGTTTGGTCAGACTCAAGCCCGACCATGATAATCCCAGCGACATTGAAATAATTCTGCGCCTTCTCCTTTTCTATTTGTATTGATCTCTCAGATTCCTTTCTGTCAGTTATGTCTTCGATAAAACCTTGCATTACCCCTTCATCACCGCTTTTTCTTTCTATCTGGTTTGCCTCATCATGCACCCAGATCATCTTTCCGTCGTGCCGATACATCCTGTATTCCATGGAGAAACGCTTATGATTTTTCTTGGTACTCTCGACTTCGGTCCTGATCAAAGGCATGTCTTCAGGATGAACATGTTTTACCCAGAAATCAGGATTCCTCTTCACATAACTCTGGCTGACTCCAAGAATCCTCAGGACCTTTGGAGAGATGTAAATATAGGTGCTATCCGGATCAAGCTTTGCAGTATACACGCCGACAGGAATATTCTCGATCAATGCCCTATACTTCTCCTCGCTATGTTTGAGTCTTTCTTCTGCCCTGAATCTGAAAAGAGCATCACCTATGTCTGCAGCTATTATTTCAAGTGCTATCCTTGATTCAGAAGAAGGTTTTTCTATGCTCCTCGAAGATACATTCAGGCTCCCGATGATCTCTTTTTTATGCCTGATAGGTATTGCTGCTATTGCTTTGAGACCCTCACTTCTTAATTTTGGACCGGTCAGGCTCTCCATCCTATCATAGCTTGAATAGATCGGCTCTCCTTTATATATCATCCTAGCGCTAGGCGTATCTGGTGGAAATTCCCTTATCCTGTCTATGAATCTGTCAGACAGCCCCCGATGCACTTCCAAACAGAAATTACCAGTCTCAGGATCCTTCAGGTATATGCCGCCGCAGTCCATCTCAGATATATCAATAGCATATTTCAGACAGATTCTGAGAGCATCTTTTAGGCCTGAAGCAGAATTAAGCTCCCTGCTCAACTTATGTCTGACCATCAGCATGTTCAGTGACTTTTTTCTTTTTGTTATGTCACGCACAGCACCAGTCATCCCGATCACTTTGCCGTCCTTGTCCTTAAGAGGTGATTCATCGATCTCTATCCAGATTTTTTTTCCTGACTTGTGCCTGACCTCAAGCTGGTAAGGAGGTTGTCTTTTGCCCGTTCTCATCGCTTTCATGGTTGACTCATATCCTATCTTGTTATGAGGATTTTCAGTATTGAGATCCGTCCATTTCACTTTCATCTCTTCTTGAGTATATCCAAAGATCTGCTTGCACTGCGGGCTAAGATATGTCAGGATATGGTTAGTGTTATGTACATAAAAGATTTCATTAGCATGCTCGACGATATTCTTCAGCTTCTCTGACCTTTTCCTCAAGATCTCCCTAGACTTCTTCAGGTCAGTGATATTCTTGATAAAACAGAAAATAAGTTCCTTTCCCTTGCAAATGAACAGAGTACATGTTATCTCAGCAGGATATCTAGAACCGTCTTTTCTCTGATGGACCGACTCGAAGGTCATGGACCTGTTTTCTCTGAGCTTTTCCAGTGCTTCTGAAAGAATCTTCTCTTTGTCCCAACGGATATCAAAATCATACACATGCATATCTTTTAGCTCTTTTCTGCTGTAACCCAGGCTTGAGCATGCAGAATCATTGGCATCAAGTACTTTCGCACTGCTGTCTACCCACATGACTGGAAGACTGCTTTTTTCAAAGGAGATCCTGCTCCGGTTCAAATCACCTTCTGATCTGATTCCTCTCATTTATAAGACTGCGAAATGTCAATCGGATATAAAAAGCTTGCCCATAGTGACTACGCAATCGTGACATAAAAGAACAAAACCAAGGATTACGATTTATCAGGCTTTGTTTTCTTCGGAAGCCCGATCCAGAGGAATCTCTTGTATATGTTTCCGATAGACAAGAGCCTGACAACCAAAAAAGCCATGAACAATCTGGTGATAACAATCCAGAAGATATTGCCGCCCAGGACAACAAAGAGCATCGTGTCTTCGATTATTGCGTGTGCAAGGATCAGAAAAACCGTTGTCAGGCATATGTCTTTATGCGAAAGCTGATTTTTTCTTGTCAGGTGATATAGTATACCTGCGCCGTAACCTATACCAACAAAGAAACCGACAACCCAGGGACCGAATGCTCTCTCGCTGAATCCCACAGCTCTGGGTATGAAAGACAGGCTTTTCTTGATTGATTTTGCATGTTTCCACAACACTATCAGTTCATATGCAAGGGTCAGGACAAACAAAACGACAATTATCTGTAATGAAGTAAAAGCAAGGCTGCGAGCCACGTTCAGCCAGGAGAATTCAGCTATATTATGATAAGGATTCAGGACAACCCCCGATACATCAGACGGCATCACAAGGTTCATGATCATTCCTGCAGATATGGCTATTGCCATCCGAAAGAGCGCGATCCTTGCCCTGGCCATCCCTAGTTTCACAAGCACCCCTGTCTCGACAAAAAGCGCATGTGAAAGCCCAAGAACAACCCCTAGGATAGTGATCTGACGAAAAGAGAGATCAAATGCAGCCATGGCACCCAGCCCGCCGAAGAGGTTCATAAAGCCGGACAGCATGATGATTGCAGAATCCCCGGGAAGTCCCATTAGCCCCATCAGAGGCGAAAAAAGAGGCGCGATTCTGTCAAGCAGCCCAGACTGCTTAAGGACTATAGTCAGGATAGAAAGAGGTATATACATCTTGATCAGCATCATCGAGACAGAGAATGAGCTCTTGGATGATTTTAAGAATACATCCCGAAGGCTGGAAGGATTAAGACTCTGCTCAAGAGTTTTGGTCTTTCCGATTATCCTGCTACGCATTCTTCTGAGCATCTGTATAGGTCTTCCTGCAGGGCTTTAATATATTACTAAAAGATTACCCCATTGCTTGCAATGGGGATAACTTTTAGTAATGATTAAAAATTCCGGTGCGAAGCAAAAAATTCCCGAATACACCGTTGCTTGCAGCGGTGTAGTGAATTTTTAGGAATTTTTATTTTATTTTGGTTTTAAGCAGGCCAGACCTATTATTTTCCGGAATTTCGACCAAAACCTTTAAGACAGAGTATTCATTCTGCCGTAAGTACAATGGAAAAGATAAAGGTTGCGATGGACCCGGCTCAAAGGCAGGAATATATTGACACCCTTCTCCACCTTGACGGCCTGTCGCATGTAAGGGAGGACCAAAAAGCAGCATACTGTCCAATCTCATTGACTCAGACACCTGAAGAACTAAAGCCATTGCTGAAAAAACGCCAGGAAATCCTGATCAACAATGTATTGGCGCCTGCAGGCATAACTGGATATGATCCAGGATCCGCCCCATTCTCACCAGACAGGGACCTCACAACCCTTCCGAACAAGGTCTATGTGGTTGATTCAGGAAAGATTGTCGGAGCCAGATACTTCGTCGGCCACAACATCCTTCCCTCTGACGGAAAAGGTGTCGAGACAGAGAAAGCAAAGACATTCAACAGGATGGCAGTCATACTTTTCGACAGCAATATCAGGGTATCCAGGATGCAGCCGCACCGCATGATCTATCTGCAGTATGACAATTTCGAAGAGCAGGCAGACCAGTTCGTCCCAGTGTTTGAGATGCTTCAGGACTACGAACCAGGCATGGGATTCAACGCAGATCTGCCGGTGCTGCTGGGTTTTGAAAAGAACAGCACAAAGATTGTTGACCTGGAAGAGGCAGTATACAAAGAATTCCCTGAACTACAGTATAGATACGATGGCAGCAGGCCCATTGTCAGATTCAGGGTCGAAAATCCAGGTATATTCTATGAAAATGTAGCATGATATTACATCAGGACAGCTTGAAATAAAGCCTCCTGTTGTTCTTTCCTTTGTTCTTCAGTTCAAGAAGTTCTACCTTTCCGATCTCAGAAAGCGACCTGACATGCGTTCCTCCGTCCGGCTGTGCATCAAATCCATCGATCTCGACTATCCTGAGTTTTTTTATACCAGGAGGAAGCCCCACAGCAAGTTTCACCATCTCTGGTTTCGCCTCGACCTTTTCTCTGTCCATTTCATATACTCTTATAGGCAGGTCCTGCGAGATAAGCTCATTGCTTTTCACGATAAGCTGCTCCAGAAGCTCACGGTCAAAGTTCTCCAGATTAAAATCGATTCTCGATTTATCCACACCAAGCTGGTTACCTGTAATCTTCGCATCGCTGTTCTTCATAAACATCCCAGATATGACATGTGCAGCAGTATGATATCGCATCAAAAGGTATCTTCTGTCCCAATCGATCTTTCCGACAACATTGTCACCTTCCTTGAGTCCAGAAGAATCGACCTCGTGGCTGATCTCACCGCCGAATTTCCCGCAGAACACTACTTTGTATTGCTTGCCGCCGCACACCAGTGTTCCTGTGTCATATGGTTGTCCTCCGCTGTTTGGATAGAACAGTGTCTGGTCCAGGACCACGAATTTCCCGTCTTTCACGCTGATTACTTTTGCCTCAAATTCCTTCAGATAAGAATCATCCAGATACAATGCCTTTGCCATCTAACCACCTCCAGTCCTGGTGATATGCTCATATTTATAACTTTAACCACATGACCACATTCATTCAGATTCAATTTCCCTAAATATGGTCTCTGCAAATTTCTGTGCTGACTTAGGGCCGTCGGCAGCGATAAGCTTGCCGTCGACCACAACATCCTCATCCACGAATTCTGCTCCAGACTGTTCCAGGATCGGCTTTTGCTTACCGTCATTGTTCCAGGCAGTCACCCTTTTGCCCTCAAGAACGCCAGCCTTGCCAAGGATCATAGGAGCAAAGCATATTGCAGCGACCATAAGTCCTGAAGAGACAGATTCCTTTATGATTTTCTCAAGCATCGGATTTCCGACCAGTTCATGAGAACCAGGTCCGCCGACGAGCAGTATTGCATCATAGTCTTTTGCATCCACATCATCAAAGCTTCGGTCTGCATTGACCTTTGCTCCCAGCTTTCCAGTGCATTCACCTGCCTCAGTGCTCACAACATCAACATCTGCACCATTGTTCGAAAAATACTCAAAAGGGACTAGAAATTCCTCATCACGAAATCCCTGTTTTGCGATTATCATGGCTATCTTCATTATTATCACCCAGGACAGGATGGAATGCCCAGATAAATAAAAATCTTTTCAAGTCAGGGCCGTGTTGAAAAGCTCTTAACCTTGGATTTAACAGCACCGAGCCCTGGATTTGGAAAAAGAGGCTATTTTAGCCTGAAGGCCCAGACGAGAGACCGGATCCTGATGAAATTGATGCAACAGGAATTCGGCTGTATGAGCTGGCCAGGTGCTATTAAATCTAGAAGCCATGAGCTTTTCAACAAGGCCCAAGTCAGGCAAACACAGTTTAGTCAGAATCAAGTTGCTAATCATCTTCAAGGCCAAAAATTATTTGCGAAGCAGGACCATTGCTTGCATGCTAAGTTACGATTTTTATCCAATACTAAAAACCTTCAGACTCAATCACAGGCATCGGAAAATCGGCGTAGCAAATGACCTAGATGATTATCAGCAAAATTGACCAATCCACCAAACAGAAAACAATATAAACCCATCATTTTTATGATGCACTGATGAGATATTATGCCCTCCACTACCACATGAAGGATTCTTACATAAAGGATGTGATAGAGAATATCTTCTCTGGATTCAGTCGCAAAGATAAGCTTGGCCTTCTTTATTCAGATGCACAGGGCAGTTTCAGCAGAAATGACGTGGAAAGCATATGCATAAAGGAGCTGGGTTATAAGGACACGAACTTCGTATCAAAGGAGCAGCTTTTAAAAGAGGCCGCAAAGCTCAAGGAAAAGATGAAGAAAAGCCTAAAGCTCCCTTGCGTTCTTCATTGCCACAATGTGAATGTATTTCGCAACAGCTATCTTGGCGCGGCGCTTCTCGAACTTGCTCGGGACTACGAGGAAAAGGAATTCCTGATGATGATCCATGTCCATAATTTCGCTGAAGAAAGATTCTCTGAGCGTCTTGAGAAGATGGCCAATTGTACTGGAAGGCCAGATCCTGCATTCGGAGTGAAACTTGCATATCCAACATGGAAAAACATAATCTATCTTGCCGGAAATTCTAAAGATAAGCAGCTTCTCAACAAGATGGGTATCCAAAAGGAAAGGATTTTCATATTACCGAATCCAGTAGATTTAGATTACTATTCATCCGGGCCAAAGGACCCCGATCTTCTTATATCATCAATTGAAAAATATTCTAAATCAAAAAGATTCAATTTCAGCAGGCACAGGAAAATCCTCATGAATCCTACGCCGCTCAAAAAGAAAAAGAACTTTGCTGAATCTATATTGATCTTAAGGTCACTGAATTTTATCGATGATTCATGGCAGCTTATGATACCTTTTTTATCTGATGAACCGCAGGATTCAAAGCATGCGAAAGAACTGATACAATACATAAAGAAAAGGAAGCTACCTGTAGTGGTAGGCTTTGATGTAGAAGATGTAAAAGAAAAAGATAGGACTTCATCAGGAATCAGGCAAAAAAAAAGGGATCTCTATGCCATATCTGAGCTTATTCTCACGACATCCACCGAGCACCTATATGACTTGACGTTCCTGGAGCCTTGGGCATCAAAAAAAGCTTTGGCAGGAAGAAAGATAGACAAGTTTGTTTTTGGATTGGAAAAAAAGGGGCTGAAGCTGAAACATTTCTATAACAGGATAATGATAGAAGACAATGATTTCAAGGATTATGTGCTTCGCCATCAGTTGAACCTGATAGATAACATAGATTACGGAGAACTGGTCAGTTTACCTGGATTCAGCAAGACTCTGGATTTTGCATTTTCTGACAAATCAGGGATAATAGGACAGAACATCAAGGCGATCAGACGGAATTTCTCGATCGAATCTGTGAATAAAGAGCTCAAAAAGATAATAGATCTGGGTTTTAGGTCAAAAAAATTCAGGGAAAAAGACCTTGACAATACCCACATTATTGAGCATTTCAGGAAAAAGAACAAGTTAAACTCAAACAATGGATAAACTCCCAAAGGATTACAAGGCAGTCAACAAAAGAACCTATGACAAGATCTGTAGAAGCTGGGAGGAGAAAAGGGATTATGTTTGGGAGCCGACTAAAAGATTCCTGCAGGAAAACAGCGGTAGAGCAAAGACTCTGCTTGACATCGGATGCGGAAATGGCAGGCACATGCAGCTTGCAGCAAGGTTAGGATACAAAAAAATCATAGGCTGCGATTTCTCTGAGGCGCAGCTCAAGATATGCCAGGAAAAAGGATTTACCACAAAAAATTGTGATATGACTGACCTTGATTTCAAAGACAGCAGTTTTGACATTGTTTTATGCATAGCTTCCCTGCATCATCTGATGACAGAAAAAGAACAATTGAAGGCACTATCTGAGGTTAAGCGTGTTTTGAACAACAGAGGCAAAGCCCAGATTTCTGTCTGGATTCCTCAACCAGGATATCTGAAAAAGCAGATTGAGAAGAAAAAATTTAATTTCCTGGATGATCACGAAGACAAGAAAATTGCAAAGGTCACCTATACCATCCTTAATAAAAAAAAGAGTTATCTGAGGTATTATTACATGTTCAGTGAGCAGGAGTTCAAAAAACTTTGTCTCGAATCTGGATTCAGAATAATAACTTCTCAAAAACTCAAAGGAAACTTTTATCTCATTCTCCAAAAGATTTGATTTCACATCAGGATCAAAAGAGACAGGTATCAGGCCAAATCAAGAAACAAAGGCTTTCTGGTCTCGGTATCATACAGTGCGCAGCTTGGCTGATAGAGCATCCCGGCGATCTCACCAGGATTCAGGACAAGTGTATTGCCCGCAGTACTCTCTGCTTTCATATGCGTATGTCCATAGAAAACAGCCTTATAAGTTCCCTTCTCAGCAAGCTTTTTCGCAGAATGCGGGTAATGGCAGAATGCAAACCTTTTCCCATCAACAGTTATCTTCCCTATCTCTCCTGAATAGTTCACGTTCCCGTATCTTTCGCACTCGGCCTTCAGGCCTGATGGCCTATCCATGTTACCGTAAGCAAGATGTGTCACGACACCTGACCTTGCAAGCTCTTCGACCATGGATGTCGAGCAAAGGTCGCCGCAATGGACAAGCACATCCATGCCTTTTTGAGAAAGCAGACTTATTGCTTTTCTTAAGTTCTGAATATTATTGTGGCTGTCGCTTATAATCCCGATTATCATTTTATAGCTTATTTTTCTTTTTTTCAAGGAAAAATTTGAAATATTTAAATATATGGCAGTATATCCTAAGATTTTTGAATATAGGGGGATAAAAAATGGAAGAGATAAAAAGCCACATAGAAGTTCTGAAAGATAAAGCCCACAAGATTGAGCAAGGAAAAATTAAGCCTTTCCGGTCAAAGGTTATGGAGCACTACTACGATAGTATGCATGAAGCAGTCAGGGAGATGAACCAGATTCTAAAAAAGATAGCACTTGATGAAGATATAGACAAGCAGGAACTGATTTCTGCTTACACTGAACTGGAGAGGTTCTACAAAGACAGGCTTGATTTCCAAAAAAGGATGCTGAACTAAAGAATATCAGAGAAAAAAGAGGTCCTGCTCAATCCTATTTCTGATCACAGCAAATAGAATAGAAAAAATTAAAAACACAGGATAATAGAATCAGCTCTTATAATGGAAAAAGATGAGAGGATCTTATTTATCCTGACAGCCGTCCTTATATTATTATTTCCGTTGCTTATCTTTCTCAGCTTTCTCAAGACTCCGACAGGCATGGTTCCGGCAACAGGAGGAAACGTAAGCCATGTGGACGTGCAGTCTCAGGAGGAATATTACTGGAAGGGATTCTATGGAAACATCTCTTCCAGCTATCCAAAAGACTATGCTCTGCTCAACTATTCTTCTCAGAACATAACACATATAGACCTTGGAATCAGTACATGCGGCTATGAGGAGCTCTTCGCGACCTCATCGAATATAACGAATCTCTCGGACTTGGTTCCTGCATCGCCTTCAGACATAGACGATCTTATTGGTGTTCCAGCATATTCACCATATTCCGGAACAAGCATTTTCATACATAACCACACTTTCCTGATAGACGGGTCTAACATATCATTATATTCAACATTCACATACGGAGCTGGAGTGAATTATAGTCTTGGTATACTCAAGAAGGGCACAGACATCGTTTTCGTAACCCTGGTCCAAAAAAACACGACCTCATTCAACAGCAGGCAGGCAGATTATCAGATGATGCTGCCGGTCCCTGTTGCAGGCTCGCTCAACTATACTTTTCAGACACCGACATGCCTGGAGATTGACAAGCTCCATCCAATAGCTTCGCTTGCTGACGACAACAAGAGTATAATAATCACATGGCAGGACATTGGTGCTGACAACTATTCGATATACATAACAGACAATCTTTCTGCTGGATTTTACTATAACAATAGCAACATCTCCAATCTCACAGGACAGATGTGGATAGATTACAATGCTTCAAAAGCAAAGACTAGATTCTATCAGGTTTCAGGAACAATGAACAACATTGAATTCATAGGCAACGATACAATAGGAAAGGTTGACATGAAGATATACAATTCTACCCAGATTCCAGGAGAGATTGAGTTCAACATAATTTCATTTCCGGTAATACCTAAGAACAAGAGCCTGAACAACGTGTTCAGATGGTCTAAGCCAGGTGACACCATAATGACATACAACCCATTCAAGCTTCCTGACCCTGGATTTGACGGAAGCATAAGGTTCGCAGGCCCGACTTATTGGTCTGGCGCGATATCGGAGATTAATGTGTCCAAGGCATACTGGCTAGGAATAGTCTCCCAGAACTATACCCTGACATTCGTAGGAACTGTCCCGACAGGAAACATATCCATCCCTATCTATCATTCTACCCAGATTCCAGGAGAGGTCGAGCTAAACAGCATCGGCTGGAATTCGCCATTCAAAAAATGCAATCTTAGCAGCCTCCTCTCCCCCAACTCAACGACAGGAGATACTATGATGATCTACAATCCTGCCAAGGTGCCGGATCCGGGATTTGACGGCGTCATGAAATTTGCTGAACCATTCGGTTGGACCGGCGATTTTGACTGTCTGCAGCCAGGGGAAGGTCTCATCTTCGGAATAACAGATAAAGATTATGAATGGGAATATGACAGAGGTCCTTGAAATGAAAATTAATAGAAAAATGAAAAAGATCACATTGCTTTTCACAATCATGCTCTTAGCCCTGCTTTCTTATGCATCAGCTGACTTCTGCACCCTTCGCGGCAGGATATTCTACAATGACAGCGCACCTGTAAAGGACAACACAACGCTTTATATCCATTACCCATACTATAATTTCACATACCAGACATGGACAGGCAGAGAATGGCCTTGGAAGAATTATTATTTCTACACATTCTCATGCAGGCAGAACAGCGATTCTGTCATAATGTATGTAGAGAACCATACACAGGAATTAGATCTTGACAGCGGAGTAATAGACTATGATCTTATTTTGCCTTTCGAAGAAAATGAAAAGCAGGAATATCTGGATAAAAACCCTACTGATGATAGATACAACGACATCCCTGCAAAAAAGGAGGAGAGCAAATCAAAAGGATCCGCAAAAATACCTAAAGAACGAATCAGTGCACAGGAAGGCAGTTCATTCGAGATTGTCCTCAGCCACGACTGGATTGATCTCTCAAAGATAAGCTTCATTATATTGAACATGTCTGAAAATCAGGCAGAGGTGCTGATGATTCCGAACCAGCAGAAGATGATATTCAGCATAGGAGAATCCAAGAACCTTGATATCGATGATGATGAGGAATTCGAGATAATCATGACCCTGGAACAGATTGATGCAAAAAAAGCATTTTTTAAGATAGACAGGTATTATTATCCGCAAGAACACTACATTCCAAAAGACTCAAGCCCCGAGATCCAGGAACCATCCGCAATAGCAGATGAACTGACCCGCGAGGACATGATAGCGACAGTCAGGATAAGCTATTCTATTCTTGCATCAATAGCTGCTGGACTTATTCTGATCACGACGCTTTCCTGGCTGTCGAGTAAGAAGAAAGACAAAGGCTCAGAAAAAAATATCACATATTCTTCTGAAGAAGACAAAAGTTAACAATTTTTCGTCCTATTTTTGGTAAAAAACAAAGCATTTATATACTAATTCGTCCTATTTTTTATAAAAAAATTAAAATATTATAAACGAAAATGGATAAAAAAACAAAAAAAAACATGTCAAAAAAAGATTTTTCAGAGATAGAGAAGCTTCTTATGCAAAAAGAGAGGGTCCGTGTCAAGGAAGCCAAGATATTCTTCGATGGCCGTCAGTACAACCTGCGGATCCCGGCAAAATTCGCAAAAGAGATGGAACTCAACCCCGCAAAGGACAGGGTTGTGTTCACCCTGGTGCAGCCAGAGAACATCCTCAGGGACAGGCCCAGGCTGCTCCTTGAATTCAAGAAAGGATAGAACAGCAGATGGCATTCTCATTGTATGACGAAAAGATAATAATAATTCTGGGGCAGAATGTCAGGCCCTTGAGCATAAATGAGATAGCGAAAGCTGCAGGGATATCGTGGATAACTGTCAAGAAACATATCAGATTGCTAAGCAGCAGGGGAATAATAAAGCAGATAAAAACATCAAAGAGGGCCCTATGGAAGCTTAATCTTCCGTATTTGAAAAATGGATAAGAAAAGAGGATTGAAAATAGTATTATTAAGCATACTGTTAGCTACAGTAATCATCCTCATATCATCTTTCTCATTATCTGAACAATCAGAACCAAAAGAGCTGGTTGTGCTTGAGATAGATGATTATAAGACATCGATTAACATATATTTGGATGGTCATTTCTCATACAAAGATCTCACATTCTCGGGAACAGCCAGCGATGGACAGGTAATATACCTTCTGAACCCTAGAAAGGAAGGATATAAGATTTATGCAGAAATGCCGATCAGGGCGAACATTAGCAGCATCGAATTCATCTTGAATCACGGAGGAAGATATTACACAGTCGACTGGATAGACAAGATAATAGACAGGAGAAACAAAGAACAGGAAAAACCAAAGATTCAGAAGGACAACATAGTGGCTGAGGTGCAGCAGGGACCAGAACAAGTCATTGATACCCAAGAGAAGTATGATCCCGAAATCAAAATAGATTCAGAAGATAATGAAAGACAGGAAAGCCAAGACACAGATGATGATACAGAACCTAAAAGCACATTTAAGATTACGATAGTCGAAAAAGACCTGGAGAAGCTGATAGAAGTGACACCAGACTTATCAAGAAAGCTTTTGAACAGGACTCAAGAGATAGTATTATTCAGTGAGGATAATTTCTACTATAGGACCGAACTCACAAAGCAGGACAACATCCTGAAGAGCAGCATACCAAAGGAACTTAATATAAGCAATATAACATTGATACTCTACTATGAGGATTCTATAATGACATATGACAACATGAGCAGCGTATTATACAGGGATGAAAGAAAATATTCAGATCCTGATAAGATAAGGCCAAAAGAACAAATCACATCAGATTTCAAAATACACTCTGAAAACATAACTGAAGGGACATTCATACTAAAACACCAGGTATCATTGGAATATGATGGTCTTGCAAAAAGCATCCCAGCGTACTTCAAGTTGCCTCTGGAAAAGAAAGAGAGCTTTATCAAGAGACAGACTAATCCAGAAGACCAAAATAAGATAGATTCAATTAGATTAAGAAATCTGACATCTGCTGTCAAGCAGATAGATTTCAGAAGCATAGAGTATAAAGGAGCTATCAACCTTGGTATAGAGGATGTAGAGATAGAGGATTATATCCAATCATATGCGATTGATCCGGCAATGCTGAATTTCACGAATGCGACAGTCACAGCCACAGCAAAGGGAACAGAGCTCTATAAATGCAAAGAATGGAATTTTACTGCTCAAAAATGCTTTGGCAGCTGGGTCAAGATAATGGACATAAAACCCGGCCAAAACTACACATTCCTTCTTACACCAGACGATCCTGCATTTGGAGAGATGAGAATCCAAAAATGCGTAGCCCAGGAACTGGCATCTGCTTCAGGTTCATGGAATGTCGCATGTGACAATGCTTATCCAGGGGAAACGCTTTATTATGAAGACGCAGCAAGGGAGATACACAAGATATCAAAATCAGGAACAACCTGGGCAGGAGTAAGAATAAACTCGACAAATTCATCAGTGACAGACTGCGATAGCATTGACAGTGTCACGATATGCTACAAATGGTGGGCAGCTACCACAAGAACACAGAATTGCGATATAAGCATAGATTCAGACTATGGAAACAGCTACACTGCAGTATCTGCTGCATGCCCTGGAACTGCTGAGCCAGCAGTCATGACATGTGTTAACGTGACTGCCTCGGAAAACTGGCAATGCGGTAATTTCTTTGGAGAAACTCCGACAGGAGCGATCGCAAAATCAGAGATACAGCATAGTGGCTCTGCTGGCCCGGGAAATTATGACGTGATTTGGGATGTATTATACTTCAATGTCTCCTACAGCCCGCCTCCAGACTATCCTCCATATTGGTCAGGAAATTCATCATTCACGCCCATCTACTATTCCGAGACGACCGATAGCACATTCAACATCACCTGGGAAGATTATTATGGCCTGAACACGTCATTATTTGAAAGCAATTTCTCAGGAACAAAGCAAAATTATACTATGACAAACCAGTCAGCAAATATCTTCAACTACACCTCGATACTCCCAGCCGGCTCATTCTACTGGACCTCTCATGCCAACGACTCAATAGGACAATGGAACCTCTCAGATAAATGGTATTTCACGATCTTGCGGGCAGATCCCGGCCTGACAATATCAGCAGATCCGACAGATACGGCTACATATGGCACACAGACAAATATTACCTGTTCACTCAATACGACTCAGATAACTCCTGCCCTTTATCGGAACTCAACACTGATTTCAGGTACTTCTGACATCCAAACACTCGGTGCAGGCAGCTACAACTACACATGCAATATATCCCAGACTCAGAATTTTACATATAATTCGTCCTGGACATTGTTGAATGTAACAAAAGCAGCAGGAGTTGTCGCACTGTATCTGAATGGATCAAGAAACAATCGCACGATTCAACTTGGAACATCACTCAATATTTCAGCTGATTTCATATCTGGGTCCGGAATATTGCAGGTCTACAACAACAATACTCTTATCTTCAATAGCACACTCCCCTCAGAAAATATGACCTTTTTCAATACAGAGGGGTTTTACAACATAACTGCACTATACAATGGAAACCAGAATTACACTTCAGATTCAGAGACCTGGTGGGTCAATGCAACAACACAGGAAATCCCGGATTATCCACCAAAATGGTCAGCCAATAAAACCGACATAGTCTCAATATTCAAGCCTTCGATGAACAGTTCATTCAATATAACTTGGACAGATGATGTGAAAGTAGAAGATGTTCTTTTCGAAAGCAACTTCTCCAAAGTTCCAACAAACTATACAATGAATGAGATAACACTCAATGTATACAATTTCCAGCAGGTCTTTCCGGCAGGCTCGTTCTACTGGAAGTCATATGCAAATGATTCAGCAGGTAATATTAACATGACAGATGTATGGTATTTCACGATAGCGAGAGCAGACCCGAATCTGACTCTTTCAGCTCAGCCAGGATGGAACACTACATACTCGAATCAGACAAATATATCATGCAAAGGTGCAGATTCCCAGATTACACCTTTGCTGTACAGAAACGCAAGTCCTGTCGCAAATCCGGACGTACAGACATTGGATGTTGCTGAATACCTATACATCTGTAATTCAACCCAGACGCAGAACTACACATCATCCGAGATTCAGGCTACCTTGAATATTTCAAGAGCAGATTCATCAATTGAGCTGACGCTCAATGGATACAGGTCTAACATAACAGCCGAAAACAACACATTTGTCACAATCCAGGCAACTCTTCTGAAAGGAGACGGAAACATAACAATATACCAGAACGGATCGCTTCTATACAACGGGACATCTCCTTACCAGGAAAACATCCTGTTCAACAATACCTCAATGAACAATATAACAGCATATTTCCATGGTACTGAGAACTACAATCCAGGCAACGAGACATGGTGGATAGACATCGTTCCAGAGCTTCCATTAAGCCTTCAGATGACAATCAACAACTGTTCAGCTGAGGACGCTGCAACTGCAGCAGGTACATGGGGTGATGCATGTGATAGGAAATACCCAGGACCCGCACTTTTCTACGACGACATTATAGTTGAGAACCATCCTGTGGAAAAATCAGGATACTGGGCAGGAATCAGGACAAACACATCAAATAACACAATAGAGAATTGTATACTGGTCGAATCGGTTCAGTTCTGTTATAAATGGTGGTCTGACACTTCGGACATAATGACATGTGATATATCAGTTGACGCTGATCAGGGAGCAAACTATACAGCAGTCACAAACACCTGCCCAGGTACAACAGAACCTTCTGGGATAACCTGCGTCGACATAACATCAGATGAAGATTGGACATGCGGGGTTTTCTTCGGATCAAACGCTACAAGTGCTATTGCAAAATCAGAATTGGTCCACTCTGGAAGCGGCGGACCAGGACAATACGAGATATACTGGGATGCATTCTACTTCAATGTCACATACTATGAAGACCGTACCCCTCCTGCAAGCGTGACAAATCTTGATGAAACAAAGACATCAAAGACCTGGATAATCTGGAACTGGACAAACCCATCTGATTCTGATTTCTACCGCACAGAGATATGGATCAACGGAAGCTTCTATTCAAATCTAAGCCAAAACTACACAAACATCTCAGACTTGGCTCCAAATACAATATATGAGATAGGTACAAGGACATCAGACATATATAACAATCTAAATGAGCTTTGGATAAATGATACAGCACAGACACAGGAAGACCAGCCACCAGCAGCATTTTTAGTGAATCCTGAAAACAACTCAAGGATAGCCTCATCTTCTGTCGGCCTTCAGGCAAGAGTAGAGGACAACGACACCGAGCTACTTTGTCTGGATATATTCAGTTCAGATGCAGCAGAATCTTCTGATGATCTTCTCTTCAGGCTCTGTGATATATCTAATAACACATTGATTTCATATACATGGGATGCGCCGGTATTAAATATGACTGCAGAAACAGAAGCACTCTGGCATTTTGATAACAGATCAGAACATGGCGAAAACTCAACATTAGTTAAGAATTTCGCATCCTCAGCTGAAAACCACGACAGGACCTGCACAACAAACTGTCCGACATTCATAGAGAATGGAGGAAAATTCGCAGGAGCCTTCGATTATGACGGGGTATCTCAATATTGGCTTCTGAACGAAAGCTTCTTCAACAGCCCATTTGACAACAAGACTGTCCAGATCTGGATAAAGCCCGACGCGCTTGCTGGCATACAGACGATATACGAAGAAGGAGGAAGATCTGACGGTTTCGCCCTTCGCCTGAACTCAACAATCCTTGAATTCGCAACATCTGGAGGAGGAACAAAGACTCTGATCACGACCAACTACACAGATACTTCAGGATGGCACCTCATAACAGCAATATTTGATGGAGGAAATATGTCAATATTCTTGGATGGTCTACTGAAAAACACTACAACAGCCTCGTATTCCTCAATCAGCTCGCATGCTGACGAAGGCGGTATCGGAGCAACAGTTAATCAAGATTCTCTCGGTTCAGCTGGTCCGAACTACTTCAATGGCCGCATTGATGAGACAAGAATACTGAATTCATCACGAACAACAGACTCTATAAGAGATGATGCAGATCTATCAGATAATACCTATCACTGGTTCACTCGAACAAGTGATGATTTAAGCGATGTAAACTCATCGTTATGGCAATTTACTCTCGACTCATCAATACCCTTGATCAAAGATGTTTGGCCTGAGGAAGATGAATTCATTATATTTTCCATAATCGAAATAACAGCAAATGTCACAGATAATACAGGGATTGACAATGTTTATGCTAACATCACATGGAATAAAAACACCTTGATAGTCAATATGACTGACAATGACCTTGATGATGTATACAATGCAACTTTCGATTTTGCTAATTCATCAGGAAGTTACAACATAACAGTATATGCAAATGACACCTCAGGAAATAAGAATACTTACAGTACATGGTTCAGAATTCAGAAAGAATCCTACAACTATTACTACGGAAACGCAACAGGAAGGCTCGCGCTGGGATACATATTGACAACCCTCAAGAACATGACAGAAGGCCAGATACTCAATGTATACGCTGCAGACGCAGATTCTGTCTTCAGCGTAAACGACCTGCAGGCAATAGGGAGGAAAAAGGACGGAACAACAGCGTCGCAGGATTTCCTGGACATGGATATCGTCCTGAACATATCCAACAGGTCTGATTCGATAAATGCCACCTGGAGCATTGATTCAACCATTCCAAAGGAGATGCAGAACATCACACTATACGGCCTTCCGATCTACAATGTCTCGATGATAAATTCGACTGAGAACTCAAGCAGCTTCAAGACAGGAATCCTGTGGGACACAAGCGATTCGCTTGATGACGAGTTTGACATAGCCGAAGAGGAGGACCTGATATTCTACACAAGCTACAACTCAGGTCAGACAGGAAGCTATGGCACATACGGATTCGAAATACGCATACCAGAAAAGCTGAATTCATACAAGGGATTTACTGAAGAGATAGTATTCTATGTAGAGATAAGATGACAGAATCTTGATTTGATTTCAAAAAGAAGATTTAAATATATCAGATTCCTTCCTGATTTCACGATGAAAAAGATAATAATAGCTCAGCACATGGACCTCCTGCCTGATCAGATTGAGAGACTGAAGTCTATGGGAGAAGCTTTTTTTTATGATGATTATGCTCCTGACCATGATGCCTGGCTCAGGCGGGTTCAGGAGGCCGACATAATTTGCTCTGGAAAATTTGGCCTAAAGCAGAAGTACCAGGAACTCAAGGACAAGTTTATATCGGTCCCTTTTGTCGGAACAAGCTGGTTCGATGCACAAAAAGCAAAAAAAAACAATGTTTTTCTCGCAAGGTCTCCTGGCTGCAACAAACACGCAGTATCTGAATGGGTCATCGGGATGATGCTCAATCTTTGTCGTGAGTGGCTATTATGAAATCCTAGCCGTCTGTGCCATGAGAGAGAATATTTATTTCATAAATATTCTCGTGGCCAGGCGTAACCGATGTGAAACATCGGTGAAGTAGGATAGGATTTCATAATAGCCGTCGTGAGTTTCAAAGATATATAAACACGACACACCTAGACCCAAAAAAAAGGCGCAGATAGAACAATAGGATTAAAAGGAAAAAAGATGACTATTTTGGGAAAAGGAAACGTTGGTTCGCGGGTCGGGGCAATTGCCGAGGCCCTTGAGATGGATGTTACTTATTTCAGGAGAGGAGACAATCTTATTCAAAAAGCAAAATCCGCAGATATTGTTGTGGACTGTCTCAGTTCAAACCCTACAACAAAAGAGATTCTAAACAACGAATTTTTCTTATCATTGAAAACCGGGTCTTTTTTCATAACAGTGACCGGAAGAAAGATATACGACACAGATGCTATAATTGAAGCACTGGACCGGGGAATACTCGCAGGCGCAGCTATGGACACAGGAAGCATCCATGTTGGAGATACCGCAGATCCATACTACAGGAAGATCCAAGCACACCCAAAGATTCTCGCAACGCCTCATATTGCATATAACACAGACGTCACAGCAAGGATAGGAAACGACATGATGATTGACAACATCGAGGCATGGCTGAAAAACAAGCCAAAGAATCTGGTAACATGAAAGATTTGGTTCACCTATGCCCTGGCGGCTTTGGCAATCGATGTGCAGAATACCCATGAACCTGCTGGACCTTATGATGCGCCGGAGCAGCATGATGTGATGACTGATGATATCCAGTATGATGAACAGGTCTATGCACTGGCCTCGGCGCAGGAACCGAGTGGCCTTTTCTCTTTGGTTTTCTTCTCAGTAAGATTAAAACAGCCAACAGGACTAAAACAACGATAACAGTTCCAGCGCCGGCATATATCCACATTAAAAACTCGTCAGTGATATAGCTGACCTCAAGCTCGGCACTCTCCTCTAAAAAAAGTACCAGGGCATCGGGCCTGGAGCCATAGAAGATATTCAGGTTGATGATTTCATTGTCTTCGATATCTGCAGGAGAAAGGTCTGCCTTGATCCGAAATTCGTAGCTCTCTTCTGGCTCAATCGCAGCCTGTTCTGCGGTCAGGGTCTCCTCTCTTTCATTGATTAGGATATCAGATATCTCAGGCTTGACATACACAACATCTTCTCCCGGGTTCCTGACAGTTAGAAAAAATCTCTTCTTCGGTTTGTTGTATACCAGCCCGGCAAGTTCTATCCTGGAATTGTCCTCTATAGAAATAACCGCCACCTCGACGTTGAACTCGCTTCTGTATTCAAGTTCACGTATATCAGCGCCATAAAGTAGTTCAGATTCAAGACTGATGAAATCATCGTCTGTTACTGATCCTACGTCCATATCATAAGCAACAGTCTTCTGGCCCATAGAATCAAGATAGAAAGGAGACTGATCTCCGACAACACCTACAGAATCATCATTCAAAAGGATGTTATGGCTTGATTTCACAAGGACTGGGAAATCCACCTTGTTCTCATAGCTGACCTCAAGCTTCTTTGTGAGCCTGTTGTAATTCGCGGATACTATCGCAACATCATATATCGCTTGAGGAAGTTTATATATATCTAGAGCATACTGCTGCTGGTCATATCCTTTTGCGAACTTCACGATGACCTTCAGGTCAGCTCGGTTCTTGAGTGTCACAGCATTGTTAAAATTATCATAACCGACAAGCATTCCGTACTTCACGCCAGACTCCTTGACAAAATCCACAGTAGAATCCAGTACATTGCTTCTTCCGATAAAAAGCACAGGATAATTTCCTGCAAAGAACTGAGGCTCCAGAAATGTGCCGTCGGTCAGTATGAGCTGACCTGTACTTTTTTCTTCGAAGAACATCTTGACGATCTCTAGGTTGTTTGAGAACTTATCACCCTCATTGATAACGGTTGGATTGAATCCAGAGAGCCTTTCAGAAACCTCACGGTCAAGATAACCATAGAGTATCACATCAGGATTGCCTTGAGATGAAAGAAAAGAAAAAACCTCATCCAGGTTTTCGTTATCGCAGAATATTACATAAAATCTCTTGAGCGAAGCATAGGGCGCAACAGAAACTGCATCGTAGCTGTAATCCTCATCTATTATGATATATCCAGTGACGTTTACAAGTCTTGCCACCTCAAGATTCAGGTCATCCCTCGCCCCCATCATATCTACATCAAAGCCCCTTGATTCAAGATTTGTCCTGAAATTTCTGATATAAGGATTTTGCGCAGATTCAATTAAAAGTACCTCTTCCTGGTCTCTTGGCATGTATTCCAGAAGCATCTGGCCGTGACCTTCTTCAATCACATAGCTTCCATAGGAGCCAGTTAATTTGGAATAGAGCATCCCTGAATATACATCCTGCCAGTCACGGGAATTGACAACCACCTGGTCATAAGAAAGGCAGAAAGGCACAGCTAGAAGAAATACGCACAGGATCATAAATTTTTTTTTTCTGTTGACCATTCTCATTTAAATTTTTTTATTATTCGATTGAAAGGAAAAAATAATATAGCTCAGAGCTGGCACCATCTGCAGGAACAATCAGTTCATACTGGCATGTGGTGCCGTCGAAGCATCCGTTGCCTGCATCCTGTACATTGACGCCGAAAGCAAAATAGCTCTTGTCATCATTGGAGCCGCAATCGAATATGGTTGAGTTCCAGCCGTTTCCCACAGGTTCAAGCTCAGCTGAAGGAGCACTTACACCACCGACAGAGGTTGTTCCGGTGAATATGTCTGCTGCCTGATCGCTGTCTGTTGCAGTAGTATATCCCCATTGTGTATCTACATCCGCTGCTGCTGCCTGTTCGATTGCTGTAAAATCAAAGCTTTCATTCTGAGAAGCGTAGACCGCATCTACAACACTGTTTGAAAAATTGTAAAAATAATCGCTGCCAGAACCAAGTGCCAAAGCGCCGGTGACATTACCATAATAGCCCTGCCATTTTGAGGTTGAAATGATAACACTGAGATTCAGCTGTGTAACATTTCCGCCTTCTGCTGTATCAGACCCTGCAGATGTTTCAGAGATTCTGCTGGTATCACCTTCAGAGATATCTGCACCTTGCTGTGCAAGGCAAAGGCATGAAAGGACAAATATTACTGCCGGCAATAACAAAACAAGACCGACTGCTCTGGATTTATTATTCTTCAATTTATTATCCCCTAAATCAGACAAAAATAGCCTGCCCACACAACCGTTCCACTGAAAAAGATAGTATAAAAAGCTTTCGACTTTTTGGCTTAGTAAGAATTAAGGTGCTTCGCACCTTATCTGGTTTAAGTGATAAAACCAGAGACTAAAAAATGCTTTTGCACCCTCTATACTCTGAAAAGTTCTAAATCACCTTATCCTTGTTTTTATCTCCCTATTAACCTCTTCAATGATTGCATTTTTCCCAATTCCACTATCCACTATATGCCTTTCTCTGTAAATATTCCATTTCCATCCCATTATCTTTTTTATTGCAGCAGCATATTGAAAAAGTCCGTCTGTGATTATCTTCAATGGTCTTTGACCTGCATTATCTAATGTAGTTCTAATGACCTTCCTTGCATCTTTTATCATCCTTATTCTACTTCCAATATGCCATGCAAGGACCTGTCGCATGTCCTTGCAATAAACAATCCAAAGATAATGTCCTTCGCCTTTGATTTTAATGTAGGTTTCATCAGCATGCCACACTGTTGCGATAGGATTTTGTCGTCGAGAAATTGATTTTTTAAAAACATTTACCCAGTCTCTAATTGTTTGATGGCAAACAATTATTTTAAAGAATTTTTTTATTTTCTTTGCCAATTTTCTAAATGAGATACCTGTTTCTACATACATCTCAATAGCAAAACTGATAAGATCGCTGAAATGGCTCCTTCCTGGCAAATCGCCACTCCAAACACCCCTAAACCTACATTCTTTGCATTCATATCTTTGTTTTCCAATAGGACTTTTTCCATCTTTGTGAAGTCTTGGATGTCCGCATTTTTTGCACCAAGGAACTAAAGTTCCTATTTTGTAAGCAAAGCTATTTAAATATGTTTGATATGTCATTCTCTGTCCTCCGAGGACTCGATAGCTTTGGCTATCGAGTCGCTCGGTTTTTTTTAATAAGAATAAGTATTTATTTTTTAGCACCATAAAATCTACTAAGCCCGACTTTTGACTTTATCCGATCTCTGCGTAGAAATAATACACTTCTCCTGAATCAGCGTCTGCAGGCACTATAAGTTCAAAATCGCAAAATGAACCGTCATAGCAGTTTCCGTTGTCCTGCACATTAACGCCGAAGATGAAATCGCTCTTCTGGGTATTGCTGTTATTGTCGAGGACTGTAGAGTTCCAGTCATTTCCCAAAGGATATAGCTCTGCACTCGGTGCACCAGAAACATTAGATATGTTTGTCTTTCCTAAAAATATGTCGATTGCCTGGTCATTTCCTGTCGCATAGCCCCATACAACATCGACATCTCCTGCCGTACCGTTGTTGAGAAGCGTGAAATCGAAATTGTTGTTTTGTGATGAGTATACAGATACAGGTTCAGCATCTGTAAAATTATAGAAGATGTCAATACCATCGCCAAGCCGAAGTCCTCCACTGACATTGCCGTAGAATCCCTGCCATCTTGCTGTTGAACTGGTTGTCGTCAGGTTCAGTTCTGTGACATTCCCGCCTTCTGCTGTAAGGTTTCCTGCAAGAGAGCCATTGAACCTGTTGCTCTTGCCAGAGATGGTTGTAGCGCCTGTCGCCGAATATGAGCTGAAATGGCTTACATTGAATCTTATCCTGTTATTACTGGTATCTATAATTATACAGTCTTCGCAAAGACTGCCGTCTCTCATGATGACAGGATTTTCAAAACTCACACCATAGAGAGTAAGGGTCGCAGATCTGTTAAGGGATGGTGCAGAATCCGAGTCTATGCTTATAAGGTTCTCGCCGATAGTGACCTTTGTGTCAAGATCTACTCCACCCGAGAGATTGAGGGGCTCAGTGAAATTGATCATGCCGAAAATGCTCCTTTCCAAGACAAGATCGGTCACGTTTTCAAGGTCCTCAACCTCGCTCAGATTAGTGGAGTTGCCGTCGTAGTTTTTCATGATGAAGACCTCGATGTTCTCATAACTCAGACTGCTTGTGCTTCCGTAGTTATCTGAGCACTGCACGCCCCAACTGAGGTTTCCGCCTGTTGGGTTATCCCATTGTATCGTCTGGTTCAGCCCAACGCTCATGTTCCCATAACTGACCATCGTCTCATTATCAACGACCAGTGAGCATGTAGTCACCTCTGTTTCTGAACTGTAATTGAAGACAAAGCTTATGCTGTCTGGGTTAACGAAATCCTGATCAATAGGAGACAAAAGCTCCACATCGATTGGCGATAGTGTAATCTGCTCGAATCCAGGCAGATGATTAGGCTTTGTGACTGTAACATTTATTGATTTAGAAGAGACTGTTGTTACACCAGGAAAACTTGCGATTCCATTGGCACCTGTCTGTGAGGTCTCAAGTACATCTACACCATTATAAAGTGCAACAGTAGCATTCACGACAGCTGAACCATTGCTGGTATAATTGACGCTGACATTGAATGAATTTGAATTATTAGCAGAAAAATATTGAGTATTCGAGATCGTGATGTTTTTGGGCACCTGCGTCCATACAGGAAGCTCTGGATCACCAAGCAGGTTATAATCATAGAAATTCTTTCTGCTGGCATAGATGTCATCCGGCCCGTATGAAGACGCGAAATCATTGAGATAATCTACTTTTGAGTCATAGAGTGCTTGTCCTGGCCTGTATTTCTCATAATTGATCAGCTGCTCAAAAAAACGATAATCATGTGCCTGGTTGTATGGATATGAGGGTCCATCCCATCCCACGCAGTACCAGCTCACCCGCGAGGCGCCGACAAAGCCTATACCCCAGTTTCTTATGACTGTCTCGCCAAGATTTGTTGCCTGATCGAAGCCACCAGTGCTGCAGGAATCTGCATACACCAAAGGCCTTTTGTTTCCATTGGTAGGGCTTGTTGCTGTAGACACAAAAGTTGGACCGGTCTTTGTCGATGCTGCGCTTGTATAGCTGCCATGGCCTGCCCAGTTTATCATCGATGCGCCGTTATCTGCCCTGGACTCAAAATTTGCGAATGTCAGCTCATAATCCTTAGTAAAATTATCAAGATAATATAGCCTCTCATAACTCATCACAGCATTCACGAAATCATTTCTCACATATTCCATCAGATTAGCATCATCGGTCTCATCGTCAGCCTTAGCACCTGCAAGGATTATCTTATTGGACCAGTTGCCTTGCGGAGGGGTTTTCTCATAATTTATTATGTTTGAGACCATGTTCTGCATCGTATGGTTAGAAGAAGACGGAAGCCTCCCAACATAAGCATCTGGAAGCCAGTCGATATTATCCTCATCATCACCATACTTGGAATCATTGTCGTAGTCCCAGTCATATGGAGAATAGCTGCCCAGAAGGTCTGAATAATAGTAATCTGTCGGGACATAGTCGCCGTCTCCAGCATAAGTATCATTTGAATATGCCATTCTTGCTGGGACATCAGAATGGTCTCCGCCAATCAGCACCCAGTCTATGTTATAATTATTCTCCAGGCTGATCAGAAAATTTCTTATCTTCTCTGGATTATCTCCCCCGGAAGAATTAGCATATATTCCCTCAACAGTATATATCTCTGCATGGATCCCTTTTTGGTTCTTCCAGTCCTTCAGGGGCTCCAGGGAATCACGAAGTGATTCAGTGGTTATTATGACATATTTTATGTCAGTTCCTGAAAGATCGCTTGTTTCTGGAACGTTTTTGCCGCTAGTTGCAGCTGCAGGCTCAGCTTTGATCTCATCAGTGCTGCTAGATTGGTCATAATTAGAAATGATTTCAGAAGCAAGCCTTTTTGTAGGCGAATCTGCTCGCCCCCTTCTTCTGTTCGGGTTGCTTTTTGCGGGCTTTGTCTTATAGTTTATATCGAATACAAACTTTGAATAGAGGACTACTTTTTTTGATGAATAGATATAATGGGCAGGAAATACAGTGATTGACACCAGTTTCTTGCCTTCTAATGTCTTGATTCCATTATAGATATAATCGCCTTCAGGAAACCTGCTCTCTTGATTTAACTTTCGTTTAGGTGGCCTGTAAGAAGGGTCTTTATTTGCAGGCATAGGTGGCTGCATCTCGAATATGTCTTCTGTATCGATTGCCTTGTCGAACTCGATGTCTTTTATATTTACTGAGATATCATAAGCATCTTCAGGCACCTCAAAAAAAAAGCTCTTGACTGGAAGGCTTGGTCTGTAAGAATCAAGTGTTGTTCCGTATCCTTGGATAGTCACTGCATCCTGACCGTTCACAAAAGAATGCTTATGCTCAGGAACATCTATTTCAAATATCTCTGCAAGCACTAAAGATGGTATAATCTGAGCTATCAGGCATAATATTGCTGCAATCTTTGTGATTTTACTTGGTTTCAATTTTAGTCTCATCCTCTTATATCTAGGCGAGTTGATTTTCAGCAATGAAAATGAAAATTTTGAACTTGTATTCCAAAAATCTCTCTATAAAGCAAAAAGAAAGAAAAAAAACAAACAGCTCAGATTTCCACATAGAAATAATATGTGTCTGTTCCAAGACCGTCTGCTGGAACCATCAGCTCATAGTCGCAAGTGTCGCCATTGAAGCAGACAGCATTTGCAGAGCTGGAAACATTGACTCCGAATGCAAAATGGGTCTTATCAACTGTTGTGCCGTTTGACAAAGCCGTGGAGTTCCAGACTGTATTTCCTGCACCAGTGGTCAGCTGCACTGTCGGCGGCGTCGAGACATTTGACACATTCGCAGTATAGCTTGTGAATATATCTGCTGCCTGATCATTTCCGCTGTTATAGCTCCATGCAGTATCCACTGCCGCTGCAGTGACATTGTTGAGCAGGCTGAAGTCAAAACTGTTGCTTGTGCTAGCAAAAACTGCCAATGCTGTTGCCGCTGAAAAGTCATAGAACACGTCTGTGCCGTCTCCAAGCTGAAGTTGGCCAGATACATTGCCATAATAACCCTGCCACCTCTCTGTAGAGACCGTTGCAGTTATATTAAGTTCAGTCACATTTCCTCCTTCCGCATCAAGTGATCCTGCTGTAGTTTCAGTTATCGACCCGTTCCTTCCTGGTGTCACTTCACCACCCTGGAACGCTCCTGTTGCCATGTATGATAATATAGACAGGATTGCGATTGAAAGGATTATGATCAGCGTCTTCCTATCCATGTTTTTCACCTCCATTCTCTCTTTCATCCTCTGATAATTACAATTTTATTATCTTTGTATAGATATTAGTATACTCATATATAAATATTTCTATTTTGTAGACTGAAATACTTAAAAGAATACTGGAGAGTTGTCTTCGAAACAGTACAGGGTAAAAATCATTCATGCGGGAAAAGTCTCTTGAATTTTTTCTTAAAAGAAAATTTTTTATATTTCTGCGGATTTTGCAAAAAGAGCAGCGGTCCGTAGACATGAATATGGAAAAAATACCAGGTAATTCTGATACAAGGTCTCAAGAAGAGGGGAAGCATCAGTATGATGCCTGCCTATTCTTCCCGCCGCTGAATCTGCAGTTCAAGTTCCATGAACTTGGCATACCTCAGCTGACCTCCTATCTGCGAAAGTCAGGCTGCAAGGTCAGGCAAAAGGACTTAAATATCGAGTTCATAAGGACCTGCCTGGACAGCAGAATTGAGCCGCTTCTTCTCCTGAACAACATCCACGAGAGAAAGGACAAGGCTCAGGAGATGGTCATCTATCTAAAAGAGCTCATGCAGCAGGGATTAAAGAACGTTGTTGTCACAAACACGAGGCTCATCGTCTATCTGAAAGACAAGCTGCCGGAACTTGCGATCGAAGGGGTCAGTAATGCTTAATATCTATTCGGTAGAGGGAGTCAATATTCTCAGGAACATGGGAGTAAAGAGGCTCTGCTGCGGCATGTCTGCTGTAAAGGATATTGATTTCCTAAGTAAGGCAGGAAAGATAATGCCCATCAAGATTATCCTCAACCTTGCCTGTCTGAGAAACTGCCCTAATCTCTGCATGCACTATTCAGATTCGCAAAGAGACGAGAACTTCCACAGGGTGGTATGCAGGTTCATAGAAGGCAGGGAGTATCTTGTTCTAAAGAATACTTTCACAAGGCCTGAGGACCTCCATCATTATCATCCTCTGAATTGCCTGTACAAGCTTGCGACTAGAGGCTCTTCGACAAGAAAGATCGAGCAGATACTCAAGGCCTATATTGAAGAGAGTTATGATGGAAACCTTCTTGATCTGCTTGAGTGCTGCTTCTCAGAAAAGGTTCCGTTTATAAACAACAAGGTCTTAAGCGAATATGATTTCTTCAAAAAGACCATGGGTTGTGATATGGTTTGTGATTCATGCGGTTTCTGTCCGGAGGTCTTCAGGAAAGCGACAGAACAAGGACCAAGACTGGTAAATCCAGGAATAACTACATCCATGAACAAAAATGATATCTAGACTGAACCGGCATACTTTGCAAAAGCTTCAGTCTTTTCTGACCCGCCCTTCCAGCGCACACTCATATCCATCCTCTATGTCAATTCCGTGCTTTTCACAAAATCGCAAGTATGATCTTTTTTCCCATTCAGAGCCTTTTACAGTAGGATAATCTATACATGTGCTCGCAAATATTTCTGCAAGCCTTGTGCCTTCTGCAGGCACATATCTCGAGAGGATCACCTGGGGTCTGGTCTTTGTCCCAGAGGCAACCTTGCCCTCGAGAGTATCTGCGATCAATGTCTTAGTGTTCCGCACAATCCTTTCAATCGGCCGGAATACAAACTTGCCACCCTCGCCCTTGTGAAAGAATCCCAGTCCGACCATTCCCCACTGCAGTATGATGCTCAGCTTGAAGCCGTGGTCAAGTATAGCCCAAGCCGCCTCTTTCTTCTGCCTGTTGGTCTCATTCTTGCCTAGGAATCTTGATGTTATTGTATCTCCGGTCTCAAAACCCAAAAGGATTCTGTTGATTCCGGCATCGCGCAGCCTTGAAAGATATCGCGGATCACGCTCTAAAGCTTCAAGTGTTGTCGGAACTCCCATAAACGTATATAGTTTCTGCAGTTCAGGAAATCTTTTATACATCTGCTCAGCGATTCTAGCAGGATGGGTATATCCTTTCAGGAAGAAATAGTTGATGTCCGCGGTATTGAGGAAGCCTTCTGTGAAGAGATGTTCGAATCCATGATGATATTTATGTTGCAGAGCCCGGAGCATCCTCATGTTATGATCAATGTGGTCCATTGAATACAGCCGGATTCCGCCTGCAGCAGGTTCAGTGCAGTATATGCAGTGCCTGTCGCATTTGTCTGAGATCTTGACAATCACCATGCGATCTGATTTCTTCGCGATTATGTCGCTGTCGCTGTGTACAATCATCCTATAGTCATCGAATCTGGCGATCATCCGTTGTGCATCCCAGTCAAAAAGCCTTCTCTCTTCTTGGTCTGAAAATCCAAGTGTCCGAATCCTGTCATATACAGAATCGATCTCATTCACAACAGTTCCGTAGCTCAGTTTTTTCCCTTCGCATCCGAAATAATCATAATGATCTCTTCTCAAGACAAGTTCTCTTTTATCCCCTTTGACTCTCTCGATTCTGTTGACCAGGCCAAGATCGCTGAATTTGACAAAAAGCCCTTCTGAAGTATTGAGCCAGTATTCAGGATCGTCCAGTGTTCCATGAGGACCAATAGGCTTCACATATGACATCTCTGCACTATGGTTTCTGCCTACAACCGAATGAAGTGGTGCTGGCTCGCAGACATGATTTATATAGGTTCCATGAGGGTCACCGATTCCAGCCATTTTCTTCTGAAAAACAAGAAAACCATTTATAAATGCTCGTGACATGAATATTCCGATAAGAATAACAACCAAACACAGCCAATAGCCCATAAGAATATAGATGCAATTTCCTCACAAGACACATCCCCATAATCCTTAAATAAGGATATGATATTCCGATACGAGATGAAAAATATATCTGAAGATGATATAGATGCAGACATAATATCAGTCTCAGAGTTCACAGAGAGGATAAAAGACATACTAGAATCAGAAAGTGACCTTAGGCATGTATGGTTAAGAGGAGAGATTTCGAATTTTACAGAACATTCTTCAGGTCATCTTTATTTTTCGATAAAGGACGAGACAAGTCAGCTTCAGTGTGTGATGTTCAGGAAATGCGCAGAAAGGCTGAGGTTCTTTCCAAAGCATGGAGACAGGATTATAATCAGAGGTTCAGTCACAGTATACAGCAGGAGAGGCAACTACCAACTGATAGCAGAAGAGATGCACAAGCAGGGTCTGGGAGACCTCCACAGGAGATTTCTGAAACTCAAGGAAAAATTAAGTCAGGAAGGCCTGTTCGAGCCATCTGCCAAAAAACCGATTCCACAGTTTCCGAAGACATTGGGCATAGTGACCTCTCCGACAGGTGCTGCCATACAGGACATCCTGGACACCATCAAAAGGAGGTTCTCTTGCATTCGGGTGATAATCGCACCGGCAATAGTGCAGGGAGAACAGGGCGCAGGATCCATAGCCTCGGGCATAAGATTGCTAAATGCAAGAGAAGACATTGACACAATTATCGTGGCCAGAGGGGGCGGAAGCCTGGAGGATCTCTGGAATTTCAACGAGGAGATTGTAGCAAGAGAGATTTTCAGATCGACTATTCCGATAATATCTGGAGTAGGCCATGAGACAGATTTCACGATAGCTGACTTTGTCGCAGATCTTCGGGCACCCACCCCGTCAATAGCTGCAGAAATAGCAACCCCAAAAAAAGAGGACTTGCTGTATACACTGAAACTATATTCAGATAACATGAAAAAAACTCTAAAATCACAGATAGACTTCAAAAAGCAGTATCTTGACTCATTGGAATTCAAGATTAGCTCAAGGACCAGATCATTGATTGATATTCACAAAAAGGAACTAAAGGTTCTGTCTGAAAAGCTTGCTGCGATGAATCCAAAGAAAGTGCTGAAGAGAGGCTATTCCATAACCATGCAGGGCAGCAGGCCCCTAAAAACCGAAGAAGGCTTGAACCATGGAGACATGATAAAGACAATATTGTACAAGGGAAAGATATATTCAAAGGTCCAAAAGAACAAAGACGAGGAGGGAAAATGATATGGATTTTGAAAAAAATATCCAGAAGATTGAGGAGATAGCAGAAGCGATGGAGCAGGGCGACAACAGTCTTGATGAGAACATCGCGAGCTACAAGAAAGGGATTGAACTGATTAAGGATTGCCAGGACTACCTTAACAAGACTGAGCTTACGATAGAGACATTGGAAAAATCCAGGCAAAATTTATAATAAAGCCTCCTTCTCCATCTTGCAGAATGGATGATATAATAGTCAAGGATCTCAGAAAATCCTTCCACAAGAATAAGAAAAAGGTTATCGCTGTAGATGACATATCATTCTCAGTCAGGAAAGGAGAGATATTCGGCCTTTTGGGTGTGAATGGAGCAGGAAAGACAACAACAATAAACATGCTCACTGGACTCATCGAAAAAGATTCCGGCACGATTCAGATCATGGGCATGGACCCTAACAAGGATTGGGAAAAGGTCCGAAACAACATCAATGTCTCGACTGCATACTACCCTCTTTCTGATGTCCTGACTGTCCGGCAGAACCTGAGGATCTATGCCAAGATCTACCAGGTAAAGGACAGGGAAAGGAAGATTGACACACTGCTTGATGCATTCGGCCTCACAAGGCTTCAGAACAGGAGGGTGATAGAGTTGAGTTCTGGCGAGACCACAAGAGCAGCACTTGCAAAGGGCCTGATAAACGAACCCAAGGTCCTCTTCTTGGACGAATGCACTGTCGGACTTGACCCGGACATTGCTGAGAAGACAAGGCAGCACATAAAGGACTACCAGAAGAGGACAGGCTGCACGATTCTCTTCACGTCTCATTACATGTACGAGGTCGAGGAGCTCTGTGACAGGATTGCATTCATGGACTGTGGAAAAATAGTGACCATATCGACTGCTGAAGACCTCAAGAAAAAGATAACAAAGACCCAGATAGAGTTGACAGTCAAGCAGGGAAGAAAGGAATTGGAAACTTTCCTAAAAGACAGGAACATAAACGTCATTCAGGCAAAGAGAAATACCATCTTATTTGAGGTAAGCTACGAAAAAGACCAGATATTCAAGGTCCTAAACAGGATATTCGAACAAGAGTTCCTGCTAAAGGACCTCCATATAAAAAAGCCGACATTAAACGATATCTTCATCAGTTTCGCAAGAAGGAACAGGTGCAGGGGGGATAGGAAATGAAGCTCCATCGAATATTTACGCTCCTGCACAAGTATTATTATATTACTATAAACAGGGTAGACAGGATTTTTGACATCCTCTATTGGCCTATAATAGACCTGATCATCTGGGGTTTTACTAGCGCATACATAAAGGACATATCAGATGTCAACCTCCTATCCATGCTTCTTGGAGGGATAATACTATGGGTATTTGTATGGCGGGCATCTCAGGACATAGCGGTCTTCGTGCTTGAGGATTTTTGGTCAAGGAATCTCTACCATCTCTTCTCATCTCCGGTCAGGCTCTCTGAGCATATAATATCGATAATAATACTGGGATTCATGAGAGCGACAGCCACGTTCTTTGTCCTTCTTGTGCTTGCGTTCCTGTTGTATTCATTCAACATACTGACCATCCCTCTTTATTATATAGCGATATCCATATTCCTGCTGTCGTTGTTCGGCTGGAGCATGGGACTCTTTGTGAGTTCACTTATATTTCGGTATGGAAAAAGGATCCAAGTCCTGGCATGGAGCATCGTCTGGATAATCCAGCCTTTCAGCTGCATTTTTTATCCGCTGAGTGCGCTTCCAGGCTGGGCAGCAGGCATCGCCAGGATCCTTCCGACAACCCACATCTTCGAGAACCTGCGGCAGATATTGGATAATGGTACAATAGACCTATGGGGATTAGGATATTCACTGATAGCAAACATAGTGATCCTGACTGCCATGGGATTCTTCATGCATTCATCCTTCAGGAAAGCCAAGATTACCGGCTTGATAGCAAAGTCAGACTAAAAAAACCTTATTGTCCCAGAGCCCATGAATAGAATTCATCATTGTCTGAGAATTCCCAGAAATTCTCATCATCGAATGCATAATAGACCTGCCTGTATTCTGGTGATATACCATAGCTCTCGTAATATTCAGCCATAAGTTCTTTGAGCTTCCTTTCCGAATCACGGTAAGAGCCGTCGATCTTATCCTCGATCTTGGTCCTTTTCTGGTCATATATGATATAATTGTCATCTATCTTGCACATTGTCATCAGGTGCACTCTCACATGCAGGTTGTAGCATCGTATATCCGGATCATATGCCAGGAAGCATGACAGAAGGGCAGTCGAGAAATCCTCGCAGTCGTTCTGTCGGACAGTAAGTGTTTCATTAGGGTACTTCCATGAGGAATAGATAAGTGCATAGTTTCCGTCCTGTATATAATGTGAGTGCGAATCGACTCTCTTGAATATGTAATCGATATCCTCCTGGTATCTGCCCGGGTAATTGAATCCTTCCATGAAAAACTCAACATCCTGAGGCCTTACATAATTCATCATCGCTTCTCTTCTGGGTGATCTTGGATTTCCAGGATTGAAATCAAAATTCAGTATATCATATTGCTCAAACACCTCGCCAGACACAGAATAACAGATTCGATCATAATGCCAACCCGAATGCTCAGAATAGCAGTCGGACAGCTTTCCTTTGAGGCAAACCACATTATGGCCGACAGGCCTGATTTCATCTTTATCTATTGTCAGGCTGCTGTTTGAAAGCAAGCCGATAGAGTCATTGTTCAAAAAGACCTTGCCGGATACATCACACGATGTGTTGTCTGAGAAATCAAATCTTATTGTCTCGATCTTTGGTTCAGGGACTATGCATTCATGGTCCTGGCACACGCCGTTAATGCATTCTTTTTTCTTGTACAGTGCACCGCTGCAGCAGGCATAGGGACAGTCAGGGGGTGCAGGCTCAGGAGTGACCTCTACAGTGATGTATTCAGATGGTGAATCATCCTCTGATTCCTCAGGAACATCTGATTGACTGGAAGATTCCTTATTCAAAGATCCTTCATCTTCATCATCAGCCATACCGCTTCCGCGTCCAAGAAGCGTTTCTGCTTCATTGCATCCGACAAGCGCAACCAGCATCATTAGGCTGGCGATTATAATCCATGTTCTCATCAGTCTGAAGATTAGGAGAAGCATTATAAATTTTTTTAAAAAAGCCTTAGAAATGCCCAAAACACCGCTCTTTTGTAAAGACCAGGCTTATGCCGTGCTTATTGGCAGCTAAAATCACATCAGAATCGCGGACAGAACCCCCTGGCTCGACGATCGCGCTGATTCCGCATCTGGCACAAAGCTCAATTGTATCTGAAAAAGGTATGAATCCGTCTGAGCTGAGCACTGCTCCATCCAAGGGATTCTCTAAAAGCTTGTCTTTTCCCATGATCCCCATGAGTTCATCATGCTCTATCCCTTCCCTGGCCATCGCTTTCTGGTAGCTTGTGACAATAGCATCAGAAACAGCACGCACCCGCTCTTGTTTGCCAGACCCGATCGCAAGAGTTACGCCATCCTTTACTATGACGACACCGTTGCTTCGTGTCCCTATGTTGACATACCACGCAGTGAGCATGTCCTGCAACTCCCGATCATTCGGGATCTTCTCTGCTTTTATATCGCCTAGAGCTGGCTGCACGACAAGGTCTTCAGCGCTTCTGATCTCAGACAGGAAGGGCTTTTGTACAATTGCCCTGCCTGTTGACATTGTCTTGATATCAAGGATGCCACGATCAGTGTCCCCTTTGAATTTAGCTATCTTGTCAAGATTGCTGTATCTGATTACCCTTAGATTTTTCTTCTGTGAAAAGATATCTAGAACACCTTCAGCAAATCCTGTAGCAGCCACCTCTTCCACATAGGTCGAGACGATCTCTTCAGCTGTCTCAAGATCGATATCGCAGTTGAACACAACGACAGACCCAAAAGCAGACCTGCTGTCACAGTCTCTGGCATTCCTGTATATCTCCACGAGCTTGTTGCGCTTGTTCTCGACAGCGAATCCGGATGGAATGCAATGCTTCATGACAGCGCAGGCAGCTCTCTCAAAGAATTTCAGGATGTCAAGAGCCCGGCAGAAATCCATGATATTAGTGGCAGATGGTCCTCCTTTGCCTGACTTGACCAGCTCCATTCCAAAAGAATCAGCCATTTTAGGTTCCAAAAATCCATACAAAGCACCATCCTGGCCAGGATTCTCGCCGTATCTGAGACTGGATTCTTTGGAAAAAGAGATTTCCATCTTATCAGGCATGGAACCTTCTGATGCTGTCGAATATCTTTTCCGAAGTTCAGACATGTCCTTGTCCAAAGCCATTTTTTTAGTTACCTCTTTTATTTATGATGTGGGACCTCACAGCATTTCCGGCAACATACATCGCAGCGACGCTCACGAGATATTCTGGATTCAGCGCATCTGCTATAGCCTCGGCAGCATCTTTAGGATTTGTCCAGGGGATATCCACCTTCGGAAGGGTTTTCCTTCTGAAACTGGGCAGAGGGTTCTCATTAGGCCCTTCGTATGTTGAGATAAGGTGCCCGGATCCATTCTCATATTTTTCTGCAAAATCATAATTATAGCTTTCCCGTTCTCCATCTGTGTTTCTGAGGATGTTGAATATATACCCAGAACCAAAAGCAAGAAGGCTTATCCTTGGAGTAAAATTCGGATCATCAGGCTCAAAGCTCGCGATGTCTATCCATCTGTCATACTGCTGGTCATATTCATATGCTGAGCCCAAGAATGCATCTGACATTGATGCTCTCATCAAGGTCTTGCTGTATTTTACGCCTCGCGGATTAGGTTCGCCTTTCATAGGCTGTATCCTGTTTACAAGAGCAGAATAGACTAGCTTTGTCTGGACCCCGTTTCCTGCTACGACCATGCCCTGATATGGAATGATAGCTGGATACAGTAGTAGTGCGCTTGAACCTTCAGAAAGCTGCTTTGGATCAGTGACGTCTGTCCTGATCACAAGGCTATCGTCTGCCTGCACGAATTTGCGTGCCTGGCTTGAGCTGCTACGGCCAGTGACACCATAAGCCACCACAAGTTCCCCTTTCTTGCTGAAACCAGATATAATGAACCTTCCAGGATATTCCATTTCTGCCAATGCTTCAAGACCATTCATTACAAATCCCCTCCAAATAACAAGAGATCAAGGAAATATAAAAACCTTGTCAATCCAACACATGCCCGCCATATCCAAGCGGCTTCCATTGAGGAGACACAGAATCCGGCTCGCTCGAATCAAGATAAACCTGTCGCCATTCTGAATGAAAAGCCTTTTTCTCCCCTATCCCGATACGGCCTTCAGAGATCAATTGCAGTGCTGTAGTAAGAGAGGGCCAGTCGCTTCTGGCTTTCTGAAATGATTGGTGCGCATCTGCATACTCCCTTCTGCATATCTCCTGCTCAGAATGATCTCTGGCATTCAAGTATTCATCCCAGACCGTGACCTCAGGTCCCAGGCAGATGATCTCGCCGTGGTCCTCCTGCTCATCAACGATTATGACTGAAGACCGGGTCATCCTCTCGCCTGCAGCGATAGCATCATACACAGCATCAGCTCCGATATATTTTCTGGTCTTCTCACCAGGCTTTCCGGGTTTATCCTCGAGAACAGTCAGGTCAGCAGGATGCACGTTTATCATCCTGTCCGAAAAAGCAGACAGCAGAGGATCCATAACAAACCTCATGTATCCGCCAAGCACGATCAGGTCGATCTTGTATCCGGCCTGCTTCTCGAATTCTTGGATTCTCTCTAGCAGAAGTTCATTGAATGCACTGCATTTCCTCTTATATTCTGCCATTGCCTCATCGCTTTTCTGTGCTGCCAAAAAGCTTCCGCAAAGCTTGTATCCGTTCTCGATAATCCTCTCTACACCCTCCAGCTCAGGAAGGCCTAGAAGCTTGGCAGAAGGCTTGTCGCAAATAATAAGAGAAGGTTTTTTTACTCCTGCGCACTTCGCAAGGTTCGTGCCGCTTCCAGAGCCAAAACCAGCCCAGTGGAAATCTTCTGGACTTCCATTATAGACACGCATGACTTTCTCTTCGACATTCATATTAGGTACTCCATGGCTTTGGCTGCGATATCAGGACGATACATAAATACCCTCCTGTGATTCAATGCAGTTGTCTCTTCATCTATCATCTGGACCGCATCATAGGCTGCCTGCTGTGCCTGCCCGATTGCCTTTAGGTCCCTGTGTTGGGTCCTTCGCTGTTCATACCCAGAGAATGCAGTCACTCCAAGCACCCTGCCGCCGTTGGTAAGAAAATTTTCTCCATCCCAACTTGTCCCGCCGTGGAACACCTTGACTCCGGATTTATCATGATCAGGCAGATCATCAATGCCACCGATGCTGTATCCTTTCTCGTACTTGCCTGGATAACCATTCGATGCCATGACAACGCACACAGCAGCACCGTTCCTGAATCTGAAGTCATCTTCTGAAAGCCTTCCGTCCAGGGAATTGCATATTATGTTGTCGAGATCAGAACCCAGCATCATCATGACCGGCTGGGCCTCCGGATCGCCGAACCTGCAGTTGAACTCAATGACCTTGATTTGGTCTTCATCATCACGCATAAGACCGGCATACAAGAAGCCCTTGTATTCGATTCCGCATTCACTCATCTGTCTCACTGCAGGATTCATGATATTTTCAGTCACCCAGGCGACAGTTTTTGCATCTGCGACAGGAGCAGGAGAATATGCACCCATACCTCCTGTGTTCGGCCCCAGGTCATCAGCAAGCAGCGGCTTGTGGTCCTGCGCAGACATAATAAATGGGATCACTCTTTTCCCGTCAGATATCCCGAATACAGAGAATTCTTCGCCGTAGAGCTTCTCAGCCACCAGCAACTGTTCCCCGAATTCACTGCAGTGCTGCGTCAGCATCTCCATGGGATTATCAGATTCTTGGCAGACATAGACCCCTTTTCCGGCAGCAAGCCCTTTTGTCTTGAACACTATGCCATGTCCCGTATCAGACATTTCCCTGACCGCAGCTCTGGCCTCGTCCATATTCGCGCACACTACGGACCTTGCCTGGGGGATGCCTGCCATTTGCATCATGTTGTATGAGAACACCTTGTCTGATTCTATCTGGGCAGCGGTTCTTTTTGGACCGAAAACCCTGCCATATCCTTGCCCAGAGAGATGATCAACTATGCCATCCGCAAGCGGTTGTTCCGGACCCACCACAAGATAGTCTATGCTATGATCTCGGATAAATCCATGAAGTGCAGAAAAATTTTCTTTTTTTGATCCGTTGAGCTCTGCAACATTCTTGACTTTCGGCTCAGTTGCAGTTCCGCCGTTTCCTGGAAACATATAGATCATCTCTATATTCTGAGATTGTGCAAGCTTCCAGGCAATAGTATGCTCCCTGCCGCCGCTTCCGACGACACCGACTGCTTTTCCCATAAATATCCCTCCGCAACTAGATTATAGATTTGATACGAACCTGAACTTGTCCCCGGTTTCCCTCCTGACCACGCGGCCGATGATAGCAGCCTGCCGGTCAACACCTTCGATTCGTTGGGCAAAATTATCATTGATATAATCCACGACCGCAGCAGCAAGACCTGGCGCAACTGTCAGCGTGAATCCGACACCCATGTTGAATGTCGAGAAAAGTTCATCTTCAGGAAGGTCTCTGTCCTTGAACATCTGCATGAGCTTTGGGACAGGAAGGACATATCTCTTGACATCAGCACCAAGGCCTTCAGGGATCATCCGGATGATATTGTCAGGCATCCCGCCTCCGGTGATATGTGCCATGCCATAGACCTTTTCAGCAAATCTGTCTAAAACACCCAAGACATCGCCATCACCGAACAGTATGTCAGTCATAGGCCTGTGCGGAAGAGCAAGTGATTCCCGAAGAGAGAGCCCATCAAGCTCATCCAGTTTCCTGTCCATGCCTTCGTTTGCATTTCTTCCATACTCAGACGCCATCATTTGGCATAATCTTCTCGCAAGCGTATAGCCGTTTGTCATCAAGCCGTCGACAGATATTCCGATGATGACATCATCAACAGAGACATCCTCGCCAGTCACGAGGTCTTTATTATCCACAACACCCAGGACAGTACCTGCTATATCCACCTCGCCTGCAAGATAGGTCAAGGGCTTGTTCACGACAATTGGATCAAACTCTGTCAGTCCCAGCTCATTCCTTATCCTGCCAGAAAGGTCATGTATCTGCCAAAGTTTTTCTGCTGAAGGCTGGCCAGCGATATACAACGCATAACCTATTGGCCGAACACCCATCGCACCGATATCGTTCAGGCCATGGTATATTATGTCCCGTGGATCCTTGACTATCTTTGTTTTCGTGCCGGTCCCGTCTGTAGAGCCCACGACCAGCGGCTGCTCCATTCCAGCGATAAGCTCAGATATGTCTCCTTTTTGAGTATCATCGCGAACCGATATCACATGGACAAACGCATCATAGCCATACCCTGTCTTCTGATACGTATCCTTCATCTCTGCAGATTCTCCGCCGAGCACCATCACGCCCCTTTGGACAGTAGCACGCGTAACTCCTTCCACAAAATCAGGCACCTTACCGCACATGTTAGGTAAAGCTATGTAATCCAGAACACCGGCCGGCTCGCCATTAGCATTTTTAAAGGCTTGTTCAGCAGTATGTCTGCCAGAAGCCTTCATAGTCTTTCTGGAATAGTCCACATGAGCACCAGAAACATCAAGACTGACAGGGCTTCTTCCCCGATAGCCGGAAACATCCACAGCACCGCCGAAAAGCCCGTCTGCCCGGGACCCCAAATCAGAGAGCCTTCTTTTGACTTCAGAATTCTCTGCATTCTGCGCTACAACAGACACGCCTGCTCCAGCATAAGATTCAGTTGAAAAATCCCCCATGATCAGGTGCAAACCAAGCATATAATTTAAAGTTTCCGAAAACATATCGTCGGAAATAGTCACAATGCAGTTATGAATTTAAAGAATGATAAGCCTCATTCCCACTCAGTCGTCCCTGGCGGCTTTGATGTCAGGTCATAGACTATCCTGGATATCCCGGGCACCTCATCCAATATCCGCCTGACGATCGTGCCCAGAGTCCTTGTCGGGATGTCTTTTCCTGGAACTGCTGCGACTCCGGTCATGAAATCATTTGTGATGAACGGCCGAACAGCTATCGAGCGGTTGCCCGGCACTCCAAAACTCATAGGAAACGAGATCACCGGAACTTGTGACAGCTTTCCGGCAAGCCCTTCTTCATAAAGCACCTCTGTCACGATATCATCCGCTTTCTGAAGCTGGGCTACTGGCTCTGGTCCTGGATAAGTCGGAGTCACCCAGCAGAAATCTCCAAGCTCTTTTTTGCCGAATACATATACCACCCTGTTCACTTCATGTATGTGCTTGGGGATTTCGCGGGCAATCCGAAAAAGCTCTTCCCAGTGCGCCATGCCCGAAAGTCCGACTAGATAGCTGTAGCTTCTGCCGTCTCCCTGCACACCGACGGTCTGGATCGGAAAAAGATGGGCTTTGATGTCATTGGTGCAGAACTGCCCAAGTTTTTCTGCAATACAATCATATTCTTCTGTCTTGTAAGGTCTTTTTGCGCAGATCAGCCTGACAGCAAGCCCAGGTCCTGGGAAAGGGTGCCTCCACACAAGCTCTTTGGACAGGCCAAGTTTCTCTCCAAGAACCCTCACCTCATCCTTGTGATAGTCGCAAAGAGGCTCGATGACCCTGCCTGCTTTCCTGAGTTTTCGCACAAGTTCAGTATCATTATGGTGTGTCTTGATGGTATCAGCTCCGCCGCTGGCAAGGCTGGACGCGCTCTCGATCAGGTCTGGCCTAAGCGTGCCCTGTGCAAGATACACGTCATCCACAGAAAGCCCCAGAGACTGAATCTCTTCTTGTGCCACCCTGACGAACGTGTCTCCGATGATCTTCCTCTTCACCTGCGGATCCACGACCTCTGAGAGCATCGGAGTCTCCATCCCATCTATGGTAGTTCTAGCAGAATAGAACTGCTCTTTGGCATCCACGACCCGAAGCTCAAGGCCTAGCTCTTTCAGCTGCTCATGTACCTTTCTTGACTCATCAAGCCTCATGAACCCTGTATCGATATGTATGGCATAGATCTTCTCTGGTCCTATAGCCTTGTTCAGAAGAGTTGCGCACACTGTTGAATCCACCCCTCCGGAGACAAGCATAAGTACATTGGAATCACCGACTGTATTGCGGATATAGTCTATTGCCTTTTTCTCACGATCATCTATTGTATATGATCCGGAAAGGCCGGCGATTTTATATAAGAAATTCCGAAGCACCTGCGTTCCGTTGACAGTCAGGTCTACTTCTGGATGGAACTGTACACCATAGAATCTCTTATCAGGATTCTCGATACCTGCGATAAGCCCGTCTGATTCAGCGATGACCTGATAGCCCGGGGCTACTGTCTCGATACTGTCTCCATGGCTCATAAGGACATCCTGTGAAGCATCCATCCCAGAGAAGATAGAAGAATCCTGGCTGACATTTACTGTGCACTGCCCGTCCTCGCGTCTTTTTTTCCTAAGAATACTGCCCCCGCCGGAATAATTCAGAAGATGCATCCCATAGCATATGCCAAGCACAGGAACACCCAGCGAGAATATTTCCGGATCATATCTCGAAGCATTCTCTCCATAGACGCTCTGAGGACCGCCTGATATGATGATTGCCCTATACTGTCTAAGTACAGAAGCAGCAGTATCCATAGGAAGTATATCTGACTCGATAGACAGCTCCCGCACCCGGCGGTCGATGACCTTGCCGTATTGTGCGCCGGCGTCTAGGATTGCAACTTTTTCTGGAGCCATTTTTTGTAGAAGATTACCTTACATGATCAACTATGTTTCTGTATATCCTTAGACATTCGCCTTCCATATTAATATCTTTTGCCGCAACTCCGGCTCGTCTCAGCTCATCCTTCCATTTGAAGAACCTGGGGTCTCGTGAAAGATATATCCCTACCTCAGTATGGGCCATATGTCCGATGATATTGCCGTTTTCATTCACAAGACCGGCAATGCTGTCTGCTGAGCCGTTTGGGTTATGGACTCCGGTCGGTGCAGGTCTTTGTGTATATGGATCACAATACCTGAGCAGAACATGATTAGAATTCACGGTCCTGCGAACATCATTTGCCTGTTCAGCGCTCACGACCCCATATTCAGAATGAAACTGCATATTACCTTCTCCATGCCTGCACCAAAGATATAAGAAACGGTTGTCCAAACCTTCAAACATGTAATGCTTCCTTTCATTCTCGATCCCATGATAAAGGAATGCAACATGATAATTGCCGCATGCATTGCCTGTCAGGGTTACGACCTGTTGAGAATAATCATCATCTATTCCTGGGAGAAGCCCTGTTCTGACAAGAAGCTGAAAACCATTGCATTGCCCCCAGATGATATTGCCGCGATCAGCATAATCTATGAGCATGTCCTTGAGCCTCTTCTCGCCATCCCCGTTGGGGGAAGCATGCTCAAGCTCGTTTGCAGCGCACATCCCTGCACCGAGGATATCTGCCTGGAGGAATCCGCCGGTCATGTTCAGGATCTGTGCCTCATCCAGTTTCTTTGAGCCAGATAATAGTTCCCTGATATGTATGATCTCTGCATCAGCGCCTGCAAGCTCAAAGGCATGGGCAACCTCCTTATGGCATCCTATTCCAAGTCCGCTCAATACATAAGCTTTTACCATTTTAGTTCAAACCAAAGCTCAACGGCTTTCGATAATGTTCTTTCACCTTTGCAAGATCGATCTGTTCGACCCTGCCTGAGCCATCATCTACACTAAGACCAGAATCCATGACACGGCCCACGCAGGAATACATGGCTGCACCAAGCATCTTCTCAAATTCTGCTTTGTCCTTCTCAGCGACAGTCACGACAAATCTGCCAGTGGTCTCAGAGAACAGCAATGAATGTGCTGTCCCGCAGCTTCCGTCCTGTTCAATCTTAGACACATCAAGATAAGCTCCGAGTCCGGAAGCAAATGACCCCTTTGACAGAGCTGCTGCCAGTCCGCCATTGTGGATATAAGCAGATGATGCCACAAGTTCAGCATCTATTGCCGCATGAAGTCCGGCAGCGCTTTCCTTAAGCTGTTCAAAGTCGACCTTCGGAGCATTTCCGCTTCTGTACGGATCCCCGCGATCAGCATACCCCATGGCAACATCGAGCTGCGAACCTGCAAGCTCATTCTTGGTAAGCCCGATAACATAGATAAGGTCCCCCTGCTTTTTGAAGGATGCATCAACTACTTTTCGATAATCATCGATCTTGACTGCGCATGATGCAAGATAAGTATCCGGATCATGTATCTCGATGCTTCTCTTTCCATCCCTTTCTCCGATGCTGATATATCGCCTAAGATCTGCCGGGACCTGCTCCAGGTCAAAGTCATCATCTACCTCATACACACACGAGCACTTCATGCTGTCCTTTCCAGAAATCACCGGGATATTTAGCGCCTCAATAGCATCGGCAATGCCTATCCCTTCACGGACAAGCGAGGCAAGATTGGCCTCCCCGCTCTCCGGGATAAGGGTGGTCCTGGATTCAGAATTAGGCTGGCAGTAATTGCCGCAGACAGCCCATGCATCCCATTTTGGATTGACCATATCTGGAAGAGTTCCGCCGACAGCAACGATCTTCCCGACCATGTCAACGAATGACCTTTGCGCAGAATAATATGCATCTAGGTCTGAAAGTTTGGGTGCGCACCCCATTGCATAGGCGATTGCCCCAAAATCCTCACTCTCGGTCTCAAGCGGTTTTGTCACAGTCGCATCAGACTGAACCTCCTGCCGAACGCCCAGAAGAGGACCTAATATAGTGGCATCTTTGACAGACGAATCCTTTTGCTTGAAGAACCATTCTTTTGAGCAGACATCAGGCTGTTCCATGACATGGCAGAGCGTCTCCTCCAGGCCCCGGTCATATGTTATTCCTGGATCTGTCTCTCCTGGACCGAACCAGGTCGCATGCATCCTCTTTCTGGGTTCTTCGTTGAATAATCTTTTTATATCTATAAGACCGACAGGATCACCTTCCCACCTAAGGTCAAGATAGCCAGTATCAGTGAATTCACCCAAACGGGTGACATCGACATCATGCTTTCTTGCCCTTCTTTGAAGCTCTTCTTCGTCTTGCGGTTTTGAGCCGAGGACCATGCGGTCCTGGGTTTCAGAACACCCGACCTGCCATGGTTGTATTCCCAGATATTTTCTTGGATGTTTTCCAAGATCCATGACCAGCCCTCCTGTAGCCTCAGCAAGCTCATGCGCTGCAGCGATTCCCATTGCTCCGCAGTCGCCGATGGTCGAGAGCAGACAGTCTCTTGCAACCTCAACTATATATTCCTTCATCTTTGCCTGAATGAATGAAAAATCTGCCTGGACATGCCCGAGGCTGATCTTCTTGCTCGCAGAAAGCGAGCTTTCTGTCGCGCCGTGGACACCGTCTATTCCGACAGCCTGGCCTGCGACATATATTATATCACCGACACTAGGATGCTTTTCAAGATAGCTTATCCCCTCAGGAGATTCGATTGGAGAGAAGCCTACAGTGCCGCAATAGACCAGACACTTGGCAATGTAGCGTGGGTCTATCCTGACGTCCCCGCCCAGCGTTGGTATCTGAGACTCATTCCCGCCTTCCCTGACGCCTTGTGTCATGCCTTTCAGAAGCACATAAGGGTGCTTGACACCAGCCGGGAGCCATCCAGTATATGCCGGAGAGCCAGTGCAATAGAGGAAGAAATTCGCGATGGCTTCGAAAGTGCCGAGCATTGTTCCGAAGATGTCCCTGTTTACTCCATCGATACCTGTCTTTGAGCCCTGCACCGGCTCTTTGTTGGAAGGAGAATTATGGGTCTCGAACTTTATGCAGAACATGTATTTATCATTATATCGAACAACACCAGAATTATCCTTAAACATGCTTAGTATCCAGTTATTGCCCCTTTTCTCAAGCTTCTCATTGATGGCCTCAGCCGGACGCTGGATAAATGTCTTGAACAGCCCGTCTTCCAGTATGAGATTACCAGATTCATCCCTTTTTAGGTATCCCTTATCCACTGCCCTTTCGAAGATCTCATCACCTACACGGTCTTCCAGGGTTATATGGGCATTGAACTCCTTATGAAAGCAATGCTCAGAACGAAGCCCGAACCAGGTCTCCAGCTCAACATCAGTTGCGCGTGTATCAAGCCCTTTTTCAGCTCTTTTTTTAAGGAATTCTGTATCCTTATACATCTCTCTGAACTGATGCATCTCCTCAAGGTTTGCTGCAAGCGAGCGTTTGGAGGAAAGTTCTAAAAGCTCATCATCGCTCATGTTCGCAACATCGAATCTCTCCACTTTCACCTCAGGAGCAAGAGTGACAACCGGAGCGATTATTCTTCTGCCAGAACCATATTCACTGCGCGTAAGCATTTGTCTTACGTTCAGGTCAGGATTTGCAAGAAACCTGCTCACATGCTCAAGCTTTTCAGGCGAGACATCACCAGAAACAAAGAACTGTCTAGATAAGAATCCAATATCTCCCGGCTTGTAGTCATGGCCAAGAGCAAGCAGGGTCTGTCGAAGCGCGATATCCCCGTCAGCATCTGAGGTGCCGGGATTGAGCATGCTCTGGAGCACGTAATCAAAGCCTATGTCGAATCTTCCTATGAGCGGTTCATTCAGCGAGGCCTGGTGCACTATAGGGTCGACAAACGGCTTTCCCCTCAAAAGCCCCTCGATTCCTGCTACATCAGGCTCATGGATAAGAACATAGCTGTTGGTTCGGACCAACCGCTGGATATCGATTCCATAGAAACGGTTCAGTTCAGCAGCAAGCGAACCTTCATTGAATGGTCCAACCTCGATTACTGAAAGATTTTTCTGTTCAACACCTTCTGGCAGAACGAATTGTATCCCTTTCCTTTTCCACACCCCAAAAAGTCTATTATTTGCCAAAAGCAAAATCTACATTTAAGCATTTCTATTCTTCACAATATGTTTTTTGCGACAATCATTCAGAAAGATTTAAAAGCAGAACGCCTTGACTGCAATGCATGCTCGACTATGGAATGATAGGGAACTGCAAGACCTGCGCATTGGTAAACAGCAAGGGAAGCATACACTGGATGTGTTTTCCGATGTTTGACAGCCCAAGCGTATTTGCCAGGATCCTGGATAGAAAAGCAGGAGGAAGATGGAAGTTCGCGCCAGATGGGCCAGCAGAATATTCCCAGCGCTACATTCCGAACACGAACATAATAGAGACAGTGGTCAAGGGTGAAGGCTTCAGTTACAGGGTGCTCGATTTCTTCCCAAGGTACAAGAAGATTATACCACGGAAGAAAACCAGGCTCTTTCGGAGAAACCAGCTCGTAAGGATTATCGAGCCGGTAAAAGGCCGGCCTAAACTCAGGGTTGTGTTTGAGCCTGCCCTTAACTATGCTCAGGAAAAGACTATGATAGTAAAAAAGGACAGCCATATAGAGGTCACCGATGGAGATATATCTATGGCTCTCATGACAAACGTGGAGCACGATAACTTCCTCACCGACGAGCCGTTCGAGCTAAACCAGAGAAAATACTTTGTCTTCGGAGAAGATTACGAAGAATACAGTGTGAAGAAATGCCTGACACTTCTCAACTCCACGAGAAGATACTGGGAAAGATGGGTAGGCACCCTTGTCCTGCCAAAAAAGCATAGAGACCTTATCATCCGTTCAGCTCTCACGCTCAAGCTCCTGACATTCTCTGAGACAGGAGCGATTCTCGCAGCAGCGACTACATCCATCCCAGAGGAGCTTGGAAGCGAGAGGTGCTGGGATTACAGGTTCTGCTGGATACGCGACGCAGCGTTCTGCGCTGATGCGTTCAAGAAACTGGGAAGGGATTATGAGAGCAAGAAGCTGATGGAGTTCATAATAGATCTAGCGCTCAAGAACGACTTCATCCAACCTCTTTATGGTATACGCGGCGAGACAAGGATTAAGGAAAAGACACTTGAGCATCTTGAAGGCTTCAGGGAATCCCGGCCGGTCAGGATCGGAAACGCAGCATACAACCAGATGCAAAACGACATCTATGGAGAGATAATAGACATAATGTATCTTTATTTTGTCTATCACGGCTACGAGAAGCGCATGACTAAGAAATACTGGCGCTTCCTCAGATACACAGTAAATCAGATCAAGTTCAACTGGGAGCGCAGGGATTCAGGTATTTGGGAATTCCGGGGACTTTATGAGCATTATCTCTTCTCAAAGCTTTTGTGTTACGTCGGTCTTGACAGGGCAATCAAGATCGCACAGTACTTCAAGAAGGACGATCTGGCAGAGGAATGGGTAGAGATCAGGGACGAGATAAGAAATGACATAATCACTAAGGGCTATAACAATGATGTATCAGCTTTCACTATACATTACGGCAGCGCTTCTTTGGATGCGGCGGTCCTTCTGATGGCATATTATGAGTTCCTGGAAAGGGATGACCCAAGACTGATCAACACGATAAAGGCATCCTACAACGATCTTCGCCAGGGAGAATATCTTGTCCGAAGATACACGATCGAGGATGATTTCGGAAAATCCCGAAGCGCGTTCACGGTCTGTTCCTTTTGGCTCGTCGATGCCCTGATCTACATAGGCGAGAGAAAGAAAGCAGAGGCAATATTCGAGAAGATCCTCACAAGATGCAATTCTCTCGGCCTTTATTCTGAGGACATTGACATTGAGCGCAAGAAGCAGATAGGAAATTTCCCTCAGGCATATGTTCACATCGCGCTCATAAACAGCTCCATTCTTATGAGCGAATGGGACTCTTCCAGAAAGAAGATTGATTTTACTGATTTCAAACGAAGGACATGGTTCTAAGAAACAAAAGAAAGAAAAGAAAAATAAGAGATTTCTCCCTTTGGCTCATATCACGATCGTCTCGGTCTTCTTGTCTTTCTCATCATCAAAATCAGTGACAAGCGCCTCAGTCGTGAGTATCATCGCAGAGATTGACGCTGAGTTCAAAAGAGCGTTTCGGACAACCTTTGTCGGGTCTATGACACCGGCCTTGACAAGGTCCTCATAACTGTCTTTCTTGGCATTGTATCCGATCTTTTCATCCTTTTCATGCTTCAGGTGGGATACAACCTCAGCTTCTTCTCTTCCTGCATTCTTTGCGATCTGTCTCACTGGCTCCTCCAGGGCACGTCTGACAATTGCAGCACCGATCATCTGATCTCCGTCAAGCTTGATATCGGTCAGGCTCTCGACTGCACGATAAAGAGTGACTCCGCCGCCAGGTATGACGCCCTCTTCGACAGCAGCCTTTGTGGCATTTAGCGCGTCGTCGATTCTCATCTTCTTTTCTTTGAGTTCAGTCTCTGTCGCAGCTCCTACCCTGATCACTGCGACTCCGCCGCCGAGTTTCGCAAGCCTCTTCTTAAGATCAGTCTCCTTGTATTCAGAATCCGCAAGCCTGATCTGTCCTTCGATGATCTTTTTTCTGGCCTCGATCTGTTTCTTATCACCTTTGCCCTGAACGATAATGGTCTTCTCGTTGTCTGTCTTGATCTTTCTCGCAGAACCAAGCCAGCCGGGGTCAAAGCTATCAAGCTTCATGCCTTTGCTTTCTGACACGACCTTGGCACCGGTAAGTGTAGCTATGTCTTCCAGCATATCCTTCTGGTCATCTCCAAAGCCAGGTGCCTTGACAGCGCACACCTTAAGTGCGCCTCTGATTATGTTCAGTATCAGTGCTGCCTGCGCATCACCTTCTATATCCTCTGCGATGATGAAAAGCGGCTTTCCTTCCTGTGCGACCTTTTCTAGTACAGGTACGAGCTCTTTCATGGATGCAAGCTTCTTGTCAGTTATGAGTATATATGCATCCTCAAGTTCAGCGATCATCTTCTCGTTGTCGGTTGCCATGTAAGGCGATAAAAAACCCCTGTCAAACTGCATGCCCTCGACAACCTCAAGCTCGGTCTCCATGCTTTTGCCGTCTTCGACAGTTATTATCCCGTCTGTGCCGACTTTCTCCATAGCATCAGATATAAGCTTTCCGATAATCTCATCGTTATTAGCAGAGATTGTCGCTACCTGCTGGATCTTCTCTCGGTCATTCACATCTGTACTTTTTGTCCTCAAAAAACTCACCACGGTTTCTGTCGCCTTCTCTATTCCTTTTTTCACCTCGATAGGATTTGCTCCTGAAGTGATGTTTTTTAGTCCTTCTCTTACCATGCACTGGGCCAGGAGTGCTGCTGTGGTTGTTCCGTCACCCGCATTGTCCTGTGTCTTTGACGCTACTTCTTTTACTAGTTTTGCGCCCATGTTCTCGAATTTGTCCTTCAGTGCGATTTCCTTTGCGATTGTCACGCCGTCATTTGTGACCAAGGGATGTGTTTCCTTATCCAGCACCACGTTGCGTCCTTTCGGTCCAAGAGTGACTTTCACAGTATTCGCTACCTTGTCTACTCCTCTCATTATTGCCTGTCTTGCATTTTCATCAAACATGATCTGTTTTGTTTCTGTCATTTTGCATTACCTCACTCGATTTTTGCCAGAACATCCTTGAAATCGACAAAGACATGTTTCTGCCCGTCGATCTCTACCTCTTCAGAACTGTATCCGCCGTAGAGCACCTTGTCTCCTTCTTTTAGCGGAAGTACTGAACCGTCCTTGTATTGTCCAGCAGAGACTACAACACCTTCTTTTCTTTCTTCTTTTGCAGAATCAGGAATATATATCCCTCCTGCAGTCTTCTCCTCTTTCTTGTTCTGTCTTATCAGAACTCTTTCACCTATCGGTTTGATCTTCATTTTTCCGTTACCTCCATCAAGATTTTCATCGACTTTAAAAAAAGTAAATCAGGATGACTTCATTTTATTATTTAAATCTTTCGATTTTTAATGCAATAGATAAAGAAAAAATCAAATCATTTCATAAATTCAACGAAAATTTTATATATGATTTAGAGCTTACATAAATCATGCCGCAGCAGATAATACTAAAGAGCCTCCAGAGGCCTTCAAAGATTGATATGAAAAGCGACATAGACTGGCTTGGAGACAGTTTCGGCTTTTGTGCAGGAAGGGATACAGAAAGGGTGGCTGCAAAGATTTTAAAAAGTGTTCTGCAGGAAGTAGCAAGCAGGGGAATGACCTCAACTGAGATGCTCTCTGATGATCTTGACCTATCAGTTCAGAGAGTCAACTATCATCTGAGATCATTGATTGATTCTGGTTTCCTTTTCAGGGAGAAGCGACATATATTCATACGTCAGGGAAGCGTTAGGTCTGCTGTCGAGGAGATAAGAAGGGATGCCAACAGGATACTAGACAGCCTATCGATTATAGCAGAGGAGATAGACGACAGTCTAGGGCTCAAAAGCAGGGACTGATATTTAATAAGGTTAAAAAAGAAAGTGATTAATCAAGATAAATATTCTTAGTTTTTAGTCGTTCTCCACACGCGGTGCAAGAATGAAGCTGAGCATGACCTTATCCACAGACTTGTACTCAAGCCTCATAGGATAGTCTTTCTTAAACTGCAAGACAACATCAGATGCAAGCTTTGAGCCAGAGATCATCTTTTTCAGATATTCGATTGAGTACTTTGACTTGACTGGCTCAGAGAAATCTCCTTTGATCTTTGTGCTGTCATCAGCCCTCACAACAACAGAAGCCTTTGAAAGGTCGCCTTCTGCCTTGATTCCGACCTTGTCCTTTTCTGCCTCAAAAAGCACTGATTCAGCAACAATGTCAACATCCTCGACAGCATCAGATAGTATGTCTGCAGTTGTAGATATAGTAATTGGAAAGCTTAGGTCCGGAATCTTCTGTTCGCGCTCCTCAAGCTCGATCAGCGGAAGCGAGAATTTCCTTTGTGTCTTTCCTTTGAGGTTTATGTCAAGCTTGTTCTCAGAAGACACTTCAAGGCTGAGCATATCATTGGACTTGATTCTACGAAGGACCTGCTTGAGGTGTCCGAGATTGACTCCGATCTCGACATCCTTCGAGATATCGTATTCTATGAACGAGCTCGGCAGTATCTTGAACAGCACCATCGCGACATTCGCCGGATCCATCGCAACTAGTTCAATCCCGTCTTTTGTGATCTTGAATCTGGCCTCGTTTACGAGTTCAGAGATAATTGAGATACTTTCTTTCAGGTATTTTGGTTCAGCAAGAGTAAGTTTCATAGTATAATCCTCCTTTATCTGATTAATTGGTGGAAATACTATAGCTTTATAAAGATTATTATTGGAAAATGATTATTATAGAGAATCAGATGACAATATCAGCTCTTCTTTTTCTTGCTTTTGCTTTTTTTGGTGCTTTTTTTCTTTTTTTTCTTATTGGTCTTCTTTCTGGTCCTGGATTTAGTTGTTTTTTTGGACTTATTTTCACCAATATTTTCTTTTTCAGTCCCGGCCTGGTTCAAAGGTGATTCTGTGTCTAATTCTTCTTTTTGCTCTGTATTTTTCTGTTCCTCTGCGTAGGTTCCATAACTTTTAGGTCGAACATCTGTTATTCTCAGCCTTTCGGCAAGAAGCTTCTCTGTTCTCAGAAAATGGTTCTTCTGCTCCTCCATCTTATATTTTACTTCCACTAAAAAACCTGTCAGGATAAGTATCAGCGCAATGACAAGAAGATTCATGGATATAGCGACCATCTGGTCTGCAAGATTCAAAGGATTCAGGATGAATAGACCGAAGATAACGACCAAGACAACAAGAATCACACCTACTATAGTAATTAACCTGTGTTCTTTATGATGAAGGTTCATAACATCATTTGACGTATGAGGATTTATATATTTTTTGGTTCAATGGACTTCATCCAAAAAATAGCGGTAGTGCCAATAATGTAAGTCCTTTGTTTCAATAATATCGGGCCGAGAAGGGGCTCGTCCCTTACGGGGAACGTCGGCCAAAGGTCAAATGATGAAGGGACGAGCCGGCACTACCCGGCCGAAGAGAGATTTTTTGTATGAAGCCGGTTCAATTTCAAACAAAGAGCAAATAAAAAGATTTAAAAATATCATTGACAGACTATTGTTAATGCAAAATGAACTCAAACCAGACAAGGCCGCATTTCTCTTCTATAGGTTTGCACTAGGTTCTATTATCACGCTTCTTGTCCTGACAGTGATATGGATTGCTGCATATTTCCTGGCAGGGATTTCAGTTTTGTTTTTATTGATAGCTCTTATCCTGATCATCCCGCTGAAATATTATCTGATGAGCATCAGGTACAAAAAAGAAAGATACATCTTTCAGCAAAACAGGATGATCCACAAAAGCGGAAGCATATTCTCTGACCGTGAGACAGAGTTGATAGTAAGAAACATCACTCATGTGACCATGAGACTGCCCTTCATCGAGAACAAGTTCTTCAGTACAGGTTCTATCAGCATAGAATCAGCAGGAAGCGGGATCTCAGAGATTTTCTTGGTATCGATACCAAAACCAGAGGAGACTTACAAACAGATCACTGATCTCATGAAAGCTAATGGCTTTTCTCTTCAGAAGAACGAACTCGTGCAGAAGGAAAGGCCGAACGTAATTGGAGTCTTCTTTGAGGTTTTCAAGACCTTCTTCGGAACATTGTTCTCAGCTTTTCTGGTCTTGGCATATATAGGAGGAAATCTATTGGCAATTGCAGCAGAGAACATACTTTGGGTGTTCCCGATTATCGCCCTGGCCATATTCATACTTCTCATCCGTTCCCTTTTTCAGTTCCTTGACCTAAAAAACAGGGTATATTTCCTCTATAAGGACACGATAACATACAAGGAAGGCTTTCTGTCTAGAAATTATTCATTCATACCTATTGAAAACCTTGCTGATTCTACCCTGACCCAGACACTGATCGACAAGATCTTCAGCCTCTACGATGTGAAGCTTTCATGCCAGGGCACAAAACAGGAGATACATTTCAAGAACATGCAAAATGGTCCCAAGCTTGAATCCAACATAGACAACATAATAGACAAGACAGAGAGCCTGGCATCTAAAAAGCCTCAAAAACAAAAACAATCTGAAGAGAATAAGCTGGCTCAGAAGTCAGAAGTGCCAAAAGCAAGGAAGCTTGATGCAGACACCTCTTTCACTGCAGAATACCGCATGGACACAGCAAGGACCATAGTCCCGTTAGCGATACTCTCTGTTATCTTCTTTCCGCTGATACTTTTTGGAGCGATAGGGATAGTCGGACTCATAATCAAGATAAGCACGACAAGGTTCCTGATAAAGACGCGAAGCGTCGAGAAAAGATACAATTTCCTGACCCAGAAGAACACAGAGTTCACGAACGAGAAGATAATGGCTGTGATATTCAAGGAAAATTTCATAGATAAGATATTCAACACCTGCAGCATCCATTTCTGGTCGATAGGGTCTTCAGAAGACATCCAGTTCGTAAATATCAAGAAGACAGAAGGGCTCTATGATTCGATACTCGCAAAATCAGGCATCAGGCCAAAGGAACACATATACCATATCCAGCCCCGGTTCAGGTTCTTTGAGATGCTCAAGGCAATACTCCCGCTCACAGTGATTTTTCTGATAGCAGCGCCGCTTAGCCTGGCTGTGGCTGCACTTGTATCACCTGTCCTGGCAATCATACCTGCATCTATAATCGCATTACTGATAATGATACTAATTGTTGTGGTATTGTACAAGAGATACTACTACAGCCGTTCCAGGATGACCTTCTCAGAAGAGTTCATAAACTTCCGCCGCGGCATCTTCTTCCGGGAATCCTATTATTCATTGTATGACAACATAAAGGACATAACAACTACAAGATATCCTTTCTCCAGATACGGAACTATAAAGTTCAACATCGCAGGAGAACATATCATCCAGCAGGGCAAGAACCAGTCAATCCAATCCAACAGCTTCAGGATCAACTATGTCAATGACATAGGAGTTAAGGACGAGCTTCTTGACACGATATTCCACACAAGGCCTGGAAAGGATTACATTGCCAAGATGGAAAAGGACATAGAAGACTATATCCCTAAAAACCTAATGCTCTCAAGGCCAGATCTTGCGAATACTTTGTTTATGCTGATACTGATAAGCGTGATACTATTCCCGTTGATAATATTGCTTCCGATAACCATTCCCTTGGGGATTTGGCACATCAGGGTAAAGTCGTACATAATTCAGCCTTACAGGGTCATATCAAGGTCCGGGATCCTATACAAGAAGCAGACCTCTGTGGTATTCAGCAAGATTGACCACATCAACTCAAGCCAGGGCATGCTCAACAAGATGTTTCACAATGGCAACATATCTGTCAATACAACTGGTTCCAGCAGTCCCGAGATGGTCATAAACAACATTCATGATTATCAGGCATTCTTCGATCTTCTGAAAAAGAACTACTAAAAAAACAACTATTATCTCAACCTTTAAAAATACCAACCTAAGTCCATATCGATAATGTCAAAGATAACCCCATCAACATTCATCGGAGTCGAAGAAGACGGATTGATATCATTTGGTTCAGGTCAGCCTGACCTTCCCCCTCCAGAAGAGGTCTACAGGATACTCCCGGGCTACAAGGATTTCAAGTATGGCCTGATCCAGGGCCAGGAGAATCTGCGTGAGGCGCTTTCAGGCCGCTACCCAAAATCCTCAAAAGAAAATTTCGTGGTGACAAACGGTGCATCCGAAGCCCTTGACCTGGCCTTGAGGACCATACTAAAAAAAACGCATAAGAAAGGTATACTTCTTCCAAAGCCATATTATTATTCATACCCAAAGATAGTCAGGTTCGCTGGTGGAGAGCCCACATTCACCCAGCTTATCAGAGGAAGGATAGACTTTGATGACTTTGAGCAGAAGGTACAGGATTGCTCTGCAGTCCTGATTAACTCTCCTTCAAACCCTACAGGAAGGGTTGAATCGATTTCGACTCTCAGGAAGATTGAGAAGCTCTGCTCTGACCTGGGAGTATTTGTCATATCTGACGAGGTATACAAGGACCTGATCTACGAGCGCGAGAACTACATAATAAAAGGCCCTCATGTCGTGACGATAAATTCTTTCTCCAAGACCTATGCGATGTGCGGCTTTAGGGTTGGCTATCTCTGGTCTCTTGACCAGGAACTCGTTGATAGGATAATAGAGATGAAGACCCACACCTCCATGAACACAAACATCTTAGGCCAGGAGATGGCATTCGAGGCCACAAAGGTCCCTCAGTCATTCATCGACTCCCAGCTGAAGATCTGGAAGACGCGCCGCAACATGATATACAAGGGCATGCAGGAACTTGGTCTTGATCTCTGGAAACCAGAGGGAGCATTCTATGTGCTTCCGAAGATAAAACAGCCATTAAGGTTCGTAACAGACATGTTCAGGAAGCACAAGACAATAACCTATATGGGAGAATGGTTCGGAGCGCCTGAAAGGGTCAGGTTCTCTTATGCATTGGACCTAGACAAGATTGAGGAAGGGCTCAAAAGGATAGGCAACTACTTAAAAAGCCAAAACTAAAACCCTCACATCTCCTCAAACACACGCTTGCCATCCACGGTCTTCATATTGAAAAGGATTTTCTTCTCTGTATCGACGTGCGCTGCGACAATCTCTCCGACGAATATCACATGGTCGCCTGATTCTGCTTCATTTATGAGCTTGCACTCAAGGTTGATGGTCGCTTTAGAAAGAAGAGGAGGGTTGACTGCTTTTGCTGGCATGGTCTGGATCTTGGTCTCTTCGAACTTATCCGCATCATATCCGTGGTTTGAGCCGAAGAACATGACCTCATCCTCCATCTCCTTGTTAGGAACTGCCACGACAAACTCCTTGCTTTCCCGGATCAGCCTCTGAGTATTTCCTTTCTTAGATATGCACACAGAAAAACATGGGGGATCTGACGAGCTTTTCATATGCCATCCTGCGACCATCCCGTTCGGCTTTCCACTGCTATCTACAGATATAACGAAGACACACGATTCCGGCTTGAACTTGTCGAATGCTTTTTTTGCTGTTGCTTCAATCATTTTTTTCTCAGGCTGGTAAAGGTTTCATTTTTTAAAAATGCGGAGGAAGGGGGTTTGAACCCGTCGCAGCCGTCACGCCGGCTGGCGGGCGAACAATGTACGACATTCACTGCGTGAAGTCGTACGAGGAAAACAAAATGCGGAGGAAGGGGTTCGAACCCTCGTAGGCACTAAGCCAATAGATGACTTACAAATGGTCTCTTCATCGCATTGTATAGAACAACACTCAGCACTCAAATGCCTTGAGTCTATCCCGTTTGGCCACTCCGGCACCTCCGCATACCATAAAGATACCTTGTGGAATTATTGTCAATAGAATAAGAAACTGTTTATAAATTTAATCCTTGAGCATGTTGTTGAGCTTGCTCTCGATGTTCGATATCGCGCTCTCAAGCTTTGTTATGTCATTGAGATCTTCTTCGTCTTTTTCATTCTTGTCCTTTTCATCATCCTTGCTTTTCTTGTCATCTTTCTTGTCTTTGCCCTTCCTTTTGCTCTTCTTTGATTTCGACTTGACTTCTTTTATAGCTTCTTCCTTTAGGTCTTCTTTTGATGATTTGTCTTGCCCTTTGTCAATCCCCACAGAATTCAGGTGTTTGTCTTTTACATCAGGCATGTATGATTTGAACTTGATTGACATCTCCTCCAGCTCATGCACAAGTTCGTTGACTCTTTGGAGCTTAGCCTCTTTCTCATCACGGATAACCTGGAACTTGCTGAGTCTCTGAAGGCAATTTATCGTGGATTTCGCAGTCTCAAGCATTGTCTTTCTGACTGTGACTGCATCTTTCACGTTTACATAAAATAATTCTCCTGCAGTATTATTCGCCATTTTTTGTCCTTATGGTTCTGTATCGAAAAGGGATTTGTCAACGAATCCTATTTTTCTTTCTATTTCTGAGACACTGTTTTCCCAGAGTTCAATCTCGGTCGCTTCTTCATCCCGCAGTTTTTTTATCTCGTTGAGGACTCCTTTTGCTTCATCAAGCTTTGATTTCATCGCATTCATGAGTTCCAGCACTTCCTTATAATCATCAAGCTTGACAAAAATCGACCGTTCATTGATATTGCTTAGTTGCATAATTGATCACCTTTACACCTTGAATAATGACTTGTCTATACTGATAATGCTCCTTTCCAGCTCTTCGAGTGATTTCTGCCATTTCTTGTATTGCTTTGTCTCCTGATCGTTCAGGTCATTTAGGCGGAACAGAGTATCCTCTGCAAGCTTAGTTTCATTGTTGAAGGAGTCCAATACATCCACGATATTCTTAAAGGACATAAGATCCAAAAAAAGAGGCCTTGTGCCGTCCGCACTCATAACGATTTTTTTGTTTATGTCCATACCTGTGCTTTCATTCTCTTGCTTTATAGATTGAACTTCTTCATGTTCTGGAATATTTGGTTTTTGTTCATCTTCATGAGCCTTGATTTGCATCTCGCCCTGGCTTGAAAAAAGGTTGTCATCCAGCTTTTTTTCATCTCCTGTAGATGCTTTGAAATCTGTAGAAGTAAGATCCAGGCTGGGCTGAGGCACGGTCTTGGTTTTCTCTTTCTCCTCTCGAAGATCCAGCTTCTGTATACCCTGGTTTATCTCTCTGCGATCTCCTTTTCCAGGAGCTGCGCTGGAATCACTCTTAGTTGGCCTTTCAGGAAGAGTGTCGATGGTTGAGGCTGCTTTTCCGCTATTTTGGCTTCCATCCTCAGGTTGGGCAGTCTTTTTCATATCATCATAAAGGCTGTCTATATCATCAAGATTTAACTTGTCAGGGACAGGAGGAGTGTCCAGTTCTAGCGGTTTAGTAGGTTCTTCAACTTCGGATCCAGGACTATCTACAGGAGGATTTGGCTCTTCTGAAGGCATGTTTTGTGCTGCTTGATCACTACTAAATGAATCATCCTGCCCTAGTGGAGGCGGAGGAAGGATTTCATCCTGGCTTTCTTTCTTATCCTCCAAATCATCCATTAGATTATCCATTGGCTGGCCTGAACCTGTTTTTTGATTATAGAAATCTGAGACCTGCTGCCTGGAAGGTCTTGCAACCCCCTCCGATTGAGCTTCAGGTGGATGCTCTGGTTCAGGACTTTTTTGCTGCATATCAGTATTTCCAGAATCTTGTTTTGGCTGCTGAGGCATCTTAGGTCCAGCAGAATCTTGTTGATTGGCAGAAGGAAACTCCTCAGGAGGTGGCGGCATTTCGATCCCAGAATCCGTCTGCTTGTTAATGTCTGTTGGAGTTTGATTCTTGTCTGAGATATCTGGTTTTTGGCTGGTGTCTGTATCAAGCTCGTCTGAATTTATCTCAAGTAGGGAAGGGTCTTTCTCTTGTTTAGGTGGCATTTGTTTTTCTGGATGAAGATCCATAGAACCAGAGAAAGAATCAGGTAACGGAGGTATTTCTAGCTCATCATTTGGTTTTTGTTGGCTTGGCATCGTCGCTGCACCAGGGGCTTTAGGCGCTTGTGGAGGAGCAGGTGCCGCTGGAGATGACTGCTTTTGGGGGGAAGCTGTGCTATCTGTTGCTTGTTTTTTCTTATCCTCTTTTTTTTTAGACCCGAAATTAAAAAGACCCATGTTGATTCTCCACCCTATTTCAGAATATTAATCAAGTGCTCTATTAAAACTTTGTGTAGTATTGAATAATAGTAACAGCCAAAAACAGATAAGAAAAGGATTAGTTTTGCGCTTATTGATTTCTATTTCCATCATATTTAAATAATAAACAAACATATCTGCTTTTAAGATGAAGATAGGTGTAGCTGGCTGGATAGGTTCAGGGAAGACTCTTGTGTCAAGGTATCTTGCATACCGGCTTGGTTTCACATATCTTGATGTAGACACGCTAGGGCACAGCCTGTTGGATGACCCGGCCATCCAGGAGACAGTCAAGATGGAATTCGGACTGGATGTAATGTCCAGGGATCTTAAGATTGACAGGAAGAAACTGGCTGATAAGGTTTTCTCAAACCCATCTCTTCTTGAAAAGTACAATGATATAGTCCATCCTGTCCTGATAAGAGAGCTTAGAAAAAGGCTCAATGAAAAGAATAAAGGCACTGTGGTCGATGCAGCACTTCTGGATAAATTCAGGATCTATGATTTGCTGGATAAGGTTATACTGGTCGAAGCAGAGGTAGGTGATATATTCGAGCGCAAAAAGAGGGATTACACAAAAGAGCAGTTGCTAAATATCGTAAACAACCAAAAGCTTCCCTCAAACCCGGATTTCGTGATACGAAACAATGGGACCGTTGAGAAGCTGAAATCCCAGATAGACAACATTGCAGAAAAGATAGCCAAAGGAGGTAAATGACGATGACAGTGGTATATCCAGGTACATTTGATCCGATAACAAACGGTCACCTTGACATAATTAAAAGAGCCAGAAGCCTTTTCGGAAAACTGATAATAGCTGTCAATGACAGCCATGAAAAGAAAACGACATTCACAGCCAACGAAAGAAAGGAGATGGTTGAAGAGACAATAAAGGGGATGGAAGGAGTAGAGGTTGAGATATTCTCAGAACTACTGGCCCATTATCTGAAAAAGAAAGAATGCAGGATAATAATCCGTGGACTGAGGGCAATATCAGATTTTGATTATGAGTTTCAGATGGCAACAATAAACAAGGCTATGGAACATGACATAGAGACCGTATTTCTAATGACAGACAAGGACAATTTCTATCTCAGTTCGAGTGTTGTAAAGACAATAGCTGGCCATAGGGGAGATGTCTCAGCTCTTGTTCCTAAACCTGTTGCAAACAAGATAAAGGAGATGTTTTGAGGACCATGCAGGAAGCGGGTTATTATAAAAAAATCAAGGAAGATGTTGTCCAATGCCAGTTGTGTCCTCATTTCTGCACGATACCAAATAACGCAGTCGGAAGATGCAGAGTCAGGAAGAACATCGATGGAAAGCTATATTCATTGGTCTTCGGCTTTCCAAGCGCAGTCAAAATCGATCCTATTGAGAAAAAACCATTATATCACTTCCTGCCAGGATCAAGGTCTTTGTCGATAGGAACAGCAGGATGCAATCTCTCATGCATGCATTGCCAGAATTTTGATCTCTCCCAAAACAGCGTCGAAGAGATATCAAAGATAGAACTTCCTCCAAAAGAGGTAATCAGATATGCAGAAGAGGATGATGTCCGGTCCATATCCTACACCTACAACGAGCCTGCTATCTTCATAGAGTATCTTCAAAAGACAGCTGCGCTTGCAAGAAAGCATGGCCAAAAGAACGTGATAGTCTCAAATGGTTTCATAAACCAGAAGCCTTTGGAAGATATCTGCGAACTGATAGATGCTGCAAATATCGACCTGAAAGCCTTCACAGAAAAATTCTACAACGAGGTCTGTGGCGCATCCCTGGCTCCGGTATTAAAGACCATAAAGACGCTTTTCAAAAAAAAGATATGGCTTGAGCTCACAATGCTTCTCATTCCAGGAAAAAACGACAGTCCAGAAGAGATTGAGGAAGCATGCATATGGATAAAGGAGAACCTCTCAGATACTGTTCCGATACATTTTTCAAGGTTCATGCCGATGTTTAGGATGCAGGAAATTGAGCCCACACCCAAAAAGACGCTTCTAAGAGCAGAAAAGATTGCCAGGAAGCATCTCAGATATGTCTATATAGGTAACATGCATACTGAATCAGGAAGTGACACCCGCTGTCCTGATTGCCAAGATTTATTAATAAAGAGGGATTATTACACGACAGAGGTACATCTCCACGGCAGCAAATGCCGCTGCGGACGTGCTTTCGACGGGATAATCTAAATGAAAGAAAGGAAGAACAAGAACGCAAACATCATTGTCCTCATGGTTCTGGCACTTATATTTCTCCTGTTCTTTCTCTATTCATTCTTCAGTCTTGCCAACGATTACCAGATTCTGGGTGTTCTACCTGCAAGGATAGAAAACATGCTCTTGATGGTTCTGTCATTTTTAGGAATCTTAAAAACCATAGCAGACATAATATCGATAGAGCACTGATGATTTAAGGAAAAACGAACAAGATTTCAGCTTAGCTTGAAACAACAGAAAACTATTTAAGACATCAGGAATTTTCTCGATTCATGAGAATAGAAACAATCATAATGATTTTGGTCTTGATTGCCGGAATATCAGTTTTGGCAGGCTGCGATGCAGATAAAGAAGATCCAGGATACACAGTCCTGACCCTGGCAGACAAGACACCAGAGCCACTTCAGACAAAGACGCCCACACCTTCAATACCTATAAGGTCAGAATCCATGATGATTGTAGGGCCGAATTCTACTATCGAGACCAATTATCAGGTATGTAAGGTCCTGGACCAGAAATACTATGCATCAGACCATCTTGTCTACCACATGAACGAGAAAGGACACAGGAATGTATATGCACCCTTCGGAAGCTATTATAAGCCCAACAGATATCCAAATTGGCAGTTCCTAAAAGAATACAGGGTCAATAGATCACTGTGGTATGAATATGAAGGATACTTTCAAGAAGGCAAGTTGCCTGACGGGACTGAAGTGGAGTGTTCGAAAACTGAAGAGATACCGAAGCAGTTCTACGACTTTATCAACGACCATAAAAAAGCGATAAGAACAATTTCTGAAGGATGAGACACTCATTTCTTAAAAAAGATTTAAAAACCATTGGTATCAAACATATCCCATGAGACCAAAAATAGGCCTGGCATTGGCATCCGGTTCTGCCAGAGGTCTGGCTCATATAGGGATAATCAAGGCTCTGCAGAAGAACAATATACCTATACATCACATCGCAGGTTGCAGCATTGGTGCTGTTGTCGGAGCCATGGTCGCCTCCGGAACAAGCATAAAAAAACTAGAAAATTTTGCATCTAAGATTAACCTGAAAAAATATATTTCTGTCTTGGATTTCAGGTTCAGAAAAGCAGGTGGGCTTCTGAAAGGGGAAAAGCTAAAAAAGGTCTTCAGAGAACTTCTCCAGGTCGAGACATTCGAGCAGTTGAAGGTTCCGCTATCTATTGTGGCAACAGATTTTATCACAGAAAAGCAGGTCGTGTTCGAATCAGGAGACCTTATTGAGCCGATGCGCGCAAGCATCTCGATTCCAGGGATATTTGAGCCTGTCAGGATTAGCTCGCAGCTTCTGGTTGACGGAGGAATGGTCGACCCACTGCCCATAGGAATCCTAAAAGATAAAGGATGTGACGTCATAATAGCAGCAGACATATCATACCATGCAGGACGTAAAGAGCTTGATTCACCTAATATCTACGACATGATAATAGGCGGAATTTTCATCATGCAGTCAGAGATAACAAGATTAAAAGAAGACAGGAACAAAAATGGAAGGATAATCATGATAAGGCCAATGATATCCCAGCCAAGCGTAATTGATTTTCGCAAAGGAAAAGAGCTCATCTTGGCAGGAGAAAAAGCAGCCGAAGAATCAATGCAGGACATTCAACATGTGATAAGACCAAGATTCAGGGAAAGGGTCTTCAATTGGTTTGAAAAAAAGAATAAATAGAAGACAAAATACAGTAAATCCTTCAGTAAACATGATGCTATTTGCGTTTTTTCTCTTATATTATTCTAAATACCGCCCAAAAAAGGTTTTAATAATTATCTCATGCTCAGATTCATGAGAGTCCCAATAAAAAATAGCACTGCTGTTTTACTGATATTGTTTCTTGTGGTAATACCAACGCAGGCCCAGAATCATACAAACAATACTGTCTGCCACCATAACATATCCCACTCAATACCGACCAATGAAACATCATTGGATCATTCAGATACCAAAAGCCAGACAAACAGTTCATTGACAAGCATGACAAGCATAACAGATAATCTATCCCTGCCTAAAAATTCATCTGATATCAACTTGAGTCTAAATCTCCCAGAGCACAAAAACAAGACAGGACAAAATACGTCTCAAAACAGATCAATCTCTGCTTCAGACTGCACTTTTTCTGTATCATCAGACAGGATCATCTATGAAAAAGGTCAAAAAGTAACAATAGCCCATAATATTTCGGATTGCAGCGATGATTTTTCTATAGAATACTGGATAGAGGACTTGTTCGGAAAGATTGCAAAAAGAGCTTACACAACAAAAAACACAGACAAGAAGAGTTGGACAGCTGAAACAAAAAAGGATGTGGATGTGTTCACGATAAGATCTGTCATGACACAAGACCCTGAATCTAATAATTCAAAAGAACATGCTTCAGAGAAGATAATAATAGTAATATCAGAGGAAAGCGATCAGGATGGCACAAATGAGCAGGATCCCCAAGATGACCTGGAGGAAGAAGAAAAGGAACCATTTATAGACATAATAAGGATTAAGCATAAGAAAGATGGACATGCAATGTTTGGTGAGCTCATCAAGGTAAGAGCCCTCATAGGAAGAGGTGACTCTGCAAAGTACAGCATCAAGGCATGGATTGAGGATGATGACGAAAAAAGGATAACAGACAAGCACACGATAAATCTTAAGGAAAAGAATGTTGAAGTAGAGATCGAAATATCTATGCTGATTGAGCCGGACTGTGAAAAAGAGCAAGATCAGGGCACATATTATCTTATACTCAAAGGCCTGGGTCTGACAGAGACCGAAAAAATAGAGATTGAAGGATGGAAAGATGACCTGTGCCAGGAGATTGAGCCTGAATGCCCGCAATGTGAGCAATGTCCAGCACCAATAGAATCAGGACCGAAAAATGAAAAAGAGGTCTGTGATTGCAGTAGCAAAAGAAAGCAAGAAGAAAATCTTATAAAAAGTTTCTACACTCTTCAAAAAAAAACATCAGACAAGATAAAGCTTTTCAGCAATTTCAATTTCATATCAAATAGCTCAATTGAAGCAACAATATTATCGATCAGGAACATAACAAAAGTTCCATTCAAAGAGGAAAAGCAGACAAGCCTCCTGCCGCTTCACAAAAATAAGAATGATTTCATATTGATACTAAAAAATAACAGAACCATCCTTGATTACAGCGAGATCACGTTCTTCAACAACATAACGGATGACAAAACAGAAGAACAGATACACGTATCCAGACAAGATTCTGCAGAAGAGGACCAGCAAAAGAAAGCAGGTAATACAGGATCCAAAAAAATCGCTCAGCACGATTCATTGAAGACCATAACGTCTGCTGAGATAGCATCGCCCATATATGAATCAACCCAGGAAAAGACGAAGAAGTTCTCGTTCATAGGTCTCGGGATTGTATTGCTTCTGCTATCCTATATTGGTGCGAAGAGATTTTTATCCCCTGCAATCAGGAAATATATAAGAAAATCAGCTGCTGATTCAGAATGATTTAATAATAATTTCATCATTTCTCAGTAAATATGGCCACATTGATTGACCAAATCGACAGAGCAGTCGATGAATACAATGACAGGATAGCAGTAAGAAGCATTCTCACAGGAGAACAATACACGTTCAGCCAGCTTCGGCAAAACGCCTGGAGGGTTAGTGCATCCCTATCAGAACAGGGTATCATAAAAGGCGACCGCGTAGCTGTTCTGACTGACAATGATCCCAATTTCCTGTTCGCAGACTACGGGACATTATATGCTGGTGCTGCAACTGTAGGCATTCCTCAGGAAGCAAGACCAGAAGGGTTAATTGCTGAATATTTCCAAAAGACCGAACCAAAGGCCATAATAACTGAGAAAAAGCATCTGGAAAGGGCCAAAAGACACAATAAAAGAGATGTTCCGGTAATCTGCATAGAAGACGCATTAGAACAGGAGCCAAAGAGACCAGATGCGAAGATCACAGAATCCGATCCTGCAGTATTGCTGCCTTCATCCGGAACATCCGCAGAATCAGACCATGACTTTAAGTATGCGGTCCATACCCATGGAAGCCTGGCATCAAACATCTCTTTAACAGAGCCCATGATCGGTCTCGTGGCAGGCGGAACATACATGACTGGCATAGCAGGCCAGTCTCATATATTTGAGTATTTTGTCCAAAAAGCAGTATTAAGCCAACGGACATGCCTTCATTACACAAACAAGACCGGGCTGATATCCAAAGGTCATGGAAGCATTATAAATCCAGACCTGATCATCATGATCCCTGAGGCAGCAAACAAAATAATGCACAGGGTCATGGACCAGATTGCTGGCAAGAAGAAGATAAGAAAGGATGATGATAGGAGTAGACCCGAAAAAAGATCTTCCGGTTCCGGCTTGCAGGCCAAAATAAGGTCATTTATCTCTTCTGGCGCCTCGAGATATATCATATCGCCCTTGTTTAGGTTCGCGATACAAAACTCAGGAAAATATTATTATGGGCTTTTGAATGAGGGAAGAGAATCAAGGATCAGGGCATATTTGCACAGAAAAGCAGACAGCATGTTCTATTCAAAGATAAGGGATGTTCTCTCGCGGACTTTTGGCAAAGGAAAGAGGATGCTGGTCGGAGGATCTGCCCCGCTTGGTCTTGAGACACAGCTGTTCTTCTATTCCATAGGTATTCCGATATATCAAGGCTACGGAGTCACTGAAGCATCAGTGATATCAGTGAATCGTCCTGGTGAATACCGTATGAGGTCATCAGGAAAGGTTTTCGAGGGCTTGGAACTCAAGATCATCGACCTGGAGAAGCACGAGCCTCTTGCACCAGGCAAGGACGGCCTGATTGTGGTCGGAGGAGACGTAACCATGCAGGAGTATTTCAGGGAGCCTGAGCTGACAAAAAAAGCCTTCATCACGCTTGAGGATGGCACAAGATGGTATGACACAGGAGACATAGGCTGTCTTGACGAAGACGGATTCCTCTATATTAACGGCAGGAACAGGAGGCTGATAGTACTTCCAAGCGGAAGCAAAGTCTATCCAGAAAGAATAGAAGCGCATTATCACGGAGGTCTGATAGACCGCCTGATATGTATAGGAGGAGAAAACAAGCCCTACGTGACTGCATTGGTCGTGCCTGAAGAATCCTTGATATCTGAGCTTGAATCTGGCGAGATTACCGAGGAAAAGGCCCTGAAGATATTATCTGCACAGCTTTCAGATTCCCAGGAAAATTTCGGAGTGAATCTTGGAAATCCGAAGAATCTCAGCCTAATTCTTAATTTTGATGAGAAAACATACATCAACCAGAACAGGAAACTCAGATTTGCCAGGTTCATGAGAGATTATGCTGAGCAGATAGATTCATTATACTGAAAAAAATTAAAAACATCATATCCCGCTTATCTGACATACTTCTCCACTGCACCACTGGCCATCATCTCCAGGAAGCACTGAAATCTTGTCACGTGTCCTCCGCCCAGCTCCTTCAGCCTGAACCTCCCTTCAAGCGGCCCGTCTGCCAGAGCTCTCCATTCGCCCATCATGTCGATGACAGTATGATAGAGATGCTCATTTCGTCCCTTTCTGTATTCAGGCATCATCCGTCCTACTCTTTGGCCGACCGTCGTCCCATCCTTTGGATTAAGGGCATCTAACCCTTCGTAGCCTTCAAAAAACCTTCTGTATCTCCTGATTTTCAGAAAAGCAGGAGGGGTGATCAATCCCCTTGCGCTCATGTGTTCATGCATCTCATGATAGACATCATCTACTCTGACTGTCTTAGGATAATACTCATATTTATCATTAGGGATGCCCATGACCTCCACTTCCAGTCTGTCCTGCGGCTCTGCCCATATCTTAGGGTCTTTTTCTGGATAGGAAAAACTTCTAACAACCCTATAGGCCTGACCATTGCTGCCGTTCAGGGGTACCTTATTATTGACCAATTTTTCATAGATCTCGCCGCTAGTGGTGTTGCATATAGGAAACGACACACCATCCCAGTTCCTCGGTACGATCCAGCTCAGCGGAAATTCAAAAGGCAGATGCTCTCCTTCTCTGAGAACTTTATCTGAAATATCTATTTCTGCTGAACTGATATTGAGCATCTGCAGTGCAGCAAGCGTATGTTCAGGAACAATAGCCGCAACATCTGAAAATCTGACCTGCTCAGTTCTATATTTTGTGACAGTTAGCATCCTGCACCATGGTCTTCTGTAAGAATTCACATGTTCAGAGTCCAGTGGAAATCTTCCCGCAGGGGTATTTATATAGATTCCGTCAGATCCAGGCGATATTGCCATAGTGACAGTTCCCTTTCCGAGGAATTTTCCACTAGTGATCTCAACCCTCTCTCCGAGAGTATATGCAGTGTGATCGCTCATGATTACTCTGCACAGAAAAAAACCATGGTTTTTAAGGTTTTTGTCTTATTTTGAACAGTATTCTGGCCAGGAAAGCATAAATTTTTAAAATCCTGCAGTCATAATAGCATATATGAAGAAGATCCTTGTCCAGGCAGACATAATCATCACGACAAACGTGCTCGGAAAAGAGTTCATCGTCCTGATAAAGCGAAAGCATAGGCCTTTCAAAGGCATATACTCTCTGCCAGGCGGCCTCCTGAAGCAGGGTGAAAGGCTGGCAGATACAGCCAGGAGGGAACTCGGAGCAGACACAGGGATAAAACTGCAGAAACTCAGATTCTTCGATTTCTTCGATGATCTGAGAAGGGACCCCAGAGGCAGAGTAATCTCTGCAGTGTTCGTGGCAAAGATTCCTTACAGGAAGATCCAGCTCCACGCAGGAAATGACGCAAGTTCAGTCGAGCTCTGCCAGATAAATAAGCTTCCGAAACTAGGTTTTGACCACTGTGAGATAATCTCTGAATATATCAACCGAGGACCTTAGTCATCATTTTCTTCAATTGGACCAGCAACAGTATCTCCGATGAGAATTAACCACTTCTAAATTAAGAGAAAAATCCATGTA